>JAJFTZ010000076.1 GCA_021372675.1 Eubacteriales bacterium | reverse complement strand
TCGATGGAGAGAATCTCAAACGCGGTGCCCGCGTCGAGGCCCTTGTTGAGCACCGTCTGGGAGATGAGGTCGGGGTTCTCGAGCACGTCCTTGTGGCTGTGCGAGGAGCCTACGGTCGTTACGATGCCCTCGCCGATACGGGCGATAACGGTTTCCTCACCCGCGCCGCCCACGAGGCGGTCGATGTTGGCGCGCACCGTGACGCGCGCCTTGGCGCGAAGCTCGATGCCGTCCTTGGCGATAGCCGCGATTACGGGGGTTTCGATCACCTTCGGGTTAACGCTCATCTGCACGGCGTTCAGCACGTCGCGCCCGGCGAGGTCGATGGCGCACGCGCGCTCGAAATCGAGCGGGATGCCCGCGCGCTCGGCGGCGATCAGGGCGTTTGCCACCCTATCCACGTTGCCGCCCGCAAGGTAGTGCGCCTCGAGCTTGTTGAGCGAGATCATGAGCCCCGCTTTGGTGGTTTTGATCATGGGGTTGATGATGCGCGAGGGGATGACCTTCCTGATGCGCATGGCGACGAGCTGGAAAATGCCCACGCGCACGCCGGAGGCCGTCGCGCTGATCCAAAGCCCGATCGGCACGAAGCTGAAGAAGAGGGAGAGAAATACGATCGCCGCAATGACGATGACGATGACGAGAAGCGGACCTGACATGGTTTTTCTCCTTTTCGTTAGATTTTTTTAAGACGGGCCCGGCCTTTTACCGGCTGCCCGGGAGTTACGCCCGTATCTCGGGCGCGGCCTTCACGAGCACGCGAAGCCCTTCCACGCGCTCCACGATCACCCGCGTGCCCTTGGGCAAAAATTCGCCCTCGCTCACAACGTCCACGCGCTGCCCGTCAAAATCCGCGTTGCCGGAGGGGCGAAGCGCCGTAAGGCATACGCCTTCGCGCCCGATCAGGGCGCGGACGTTTTCCCGGTCGGTAGAGCGCGCGTCGATGCTCTCCTTGAGCACCACGGCCGATCTTGAGAGCTTCCCCTTCGTAAGCGAGCGCCAGAAAAAGTAGGCGAGCACGGCGAGGATGAGAAGCACCAGCGCAAGCGTGATAAGCCCGTCGGTCACGGTCTTTGCGCGCAGCACCACCGCGGCGATGAGCGCCATCACCCCCAAAATGGCGGGCAGATGAAGCCCGGGCGTGAACATTTCGTAGATGATGAGCCCAAGCCCCAGCATGAGGCAGAGGATGGCCGGCCACTCCCAGCCTAAGATGTACGCGAGTATCGAATCCAAGTTGGACGCACCTCCTTATTCTTCACGATTCTATGCGTATTGTAGCATGCGGATGCGAAAATTTATCTCAGTAAAATTTAAACAGGTGCTCGTTAAACCAGTCCGCAAAGCCGAAGTCGGAAATATCGAGGTAGCCGAGGCGCATCAGCTTCACGGCGATCACCCACAATAGCCCCGCCGCGATCAACGTAAGAAGGATGATCAAAAGCGCCAGTCCGCCGCCGCCCGAGCGCTCGTCCGGCTCGTCGTCCTCGTCGTCAAGGTCGTCGGCGTCGAACAAAACGGGCAGCTCCGCCTTCGCCGCCGCGGCGCCGCGCTTGCGCGGCGCGGGATAAATCTCTTCATCTTCCTCGTCCTTGTAAACTTCCGGGGGGAGCGCGCGGGCGGCCTTCCGCTTGGGCGGCGCGAAAATATCCCCGCGCTCCTCGCGGAAGGGTTCTTCGGCCTCCATACGCCTATCCCTTTGCGCGGGCATGGCAAGCGTGACCGTATCGTCCGCCGCAGAGCTGTCGTCCTTTTCCCATGCGGAGGGCATGGCGCGGCGGACGGGCGGCGGCAGGGTGTTCGCATGCTCGGGCTCAAGCGCATTTTCCGCGGAGCCGTACGGCTGTTCTTCGCCCTGCTCGGCGCCTTGCGTGCGCGGAGCAGCGCCGCACGCCGCGCGCGTTTCGCGCGCGGTGAGAGGGAGATCGGCGAGCATGCTGTCGATGAGGTGCTTGTAGTAAAGCTCCTCGTCGCAGCAGCGCTGCGCGAGCATAAGCGCCCATTCTTCTACATTTTCGGGGCATTCGCCGTACCTTGCCGCCTCCGCCATTTCGCGAAGCGCGCGCCTTACGGCGTCCTTCGCGGCATATACGTCCCCCGTTATTTCAAGCGCCCGGTCGTACATGGGCCTTGTGCAGCGGCGCATCAGCTCCCGTAAAGCCTCCTTGTCGCCGCCGTTCACGCATTCGACCATATGCCCGCCCCTTTGCTGTTTAGTTTGCCGGGATCGAGTCTTTCGGATATATGTTTAGCTTATTATAGCCCCCGCAACGCCAAAGGACAAGGGAATTCGAGCGCGGCCGCCGTGCTATCCCCGTGAAAAACGTCATATTCTATAAGGCTATGAACGCTTACCGCCGCCGCAAAAACGTGCTGCCGCAAAATATTAGGGCGCTCCTGCTCGCTGCGGGCGCGCTGAGCCTAATTATTCTTTTTGTGCGGGGCTGCTTATACGCGAAAAATGAAGGCGGCGCGGGGGACGGGAACGCTCCCCTAGCGGGGGAGCCCCTTCGCGTGTACGATGCGAGGCTTAAAAAAACCGTGGAGATGGACTTGGAGGAGTATCTCGTGCACGTGGTGGCCGGGGAGATGCCCGCTTCGTTTGAAGCGGAGGCGCTCAAGGCGCAGGCGGTCGCGGCGCGCACCTATACCGTGAGGCGCATGGCGTCGCACGGCGGCACGCCCTGCGGGCGCGGCGGCGCGGATATCTGCACGGATTCCACCTGCTGCCAGGCGTACCAGAGCGAAGCGCGGCTCAGGGAAAACTGGGGAAGCGAATATGCGGCGAACTTAAGGCGCGTGCGCGATGCGGTGGAGGCGACGGCGGGGGAGATCCTCACCTACGACGGGCTTCCCATCGAGGCGCTGTTCCATTCCAACGCGGGCGGCGTCACAGAGGACGCGGAGCATGTGTTTGCCTCGGCGCAGCCGTATCTCGTGAGCGTGACCAGCCCCGGCGACGAGTTGGCCGCGCACTATACGGATACCGTAAGGCTTACACGCGCGGAGGTTACGAAAGCGCTCAACAAGCTGTACCCAAACGCGGACGTGACGGCAAAGCGGCTCGACCGCGAGCTCAAGGTGCTTTCCCGCTACGCGAGCGGCCGCGTGAACCAAATCTCGGTGGGGGACGTTACGCTCACGGGGCGGCAGTTTCGGCAGGCGCTCGACCTTGCGAGCGCCAATTTCAGCCTTGCGTATTCCGAAAAATACGTGACCGTCACCACCGTCGGTTACGGGCACGGCGTGGGCATGAGCCAGTACGGCGCCAATGCCATGGCCAAGGCGGGCAGCGGCTATAAGGAAATTCTAACGCATTACTACACCGGTGTTGAGATCGCCTCGCTCTATAAATAATTCCCCCCTAAAAAAACGCGTTCGGACCGTGCGTCCGAACGCGTTTTGACGTCGGGAAAATTTAACCCGCCGCAACCTCGGCCTCGGTTTCGACCTCCACGGTGTTTTTGATCATCGCCCAAACGGGGCAGTACTTTTCCCCGGCGAGGCGTATGATCTTTTTTAACTCCTCCTCGGTGGTGTTGGGCGAGGCGAGCCTGAATTTGAGCGTGATGGTCGAAAAGCGCATGGGCGGCTCCTGAAGCCGCGTTCCTTCGGCTTCGATGGAAAAGCTCAATATGGTCTTTCGCATTTTGTTGAGGAGCGCGAGCACCGTGCCGCCCGAGCAGCCGCACAGGCTCGTTAAAAAAAGCTCCATCGCCGAAAGCGTATCGCCCGCCCCGTAGGGCGGCGCGCTGTCGATCTCAAGGGAGGGCTTCCCCTCCACATCCGCACGGAGGCGGACGCCGCCGTTGATACGGCGTATGGTCGCATGGACGGGTTCCTTCATACGGTAAAACAGCCTCCCCGTTTAAGCGTCAATTCCGCCTCGAGCGGTTGGCGATGCTCAGGAAGCGAAGCAGCGTGACGAGCGCCGAGAGCACCGCGACCACATAGGTCATGGCGGCGGCGTTGAGCACGCGCCGCACGCCCGCGGTCTCCTCGCGGCTGATGTAGCCGCCGGCGCTTAGCATTTCCATGGCGCGGGTGGAGGCGTTGAGCTCCACGGGCAAGGTGACGAGCTGGAAGAGGAGAACCCCCGCGTAAACGTATACGCCGATCATCGCGAGGCCGAAGGCTTGCATGAAGGCGCCCGCAATTACGATCAAAGGCCCCGCGAACGAGCCGAACCTCGCGACGGGAAGCACGGCGTTTCTAAGCTTTATGGGCGCGTAGCCCTCCTCGTGCTGCATCACGTGGCCGATCTCGTGCGCCGCCACCGCGAGCGCGGCGACGGAGCTTTGCCCGTACACGGCAGTGCTCAAGCCGACCGTCTGCGTTTTGGGGTTATAGTGGTCGGTAAGGCTCCCCTGCACGGAGTTAATCTGCACGCGGCTCCCGGCGTCGTCCAAAAGCCGCTGCGCGACCTCTTCCGCGCGAAGGCCCGAGGCCGCGGGAAGCTGTGAGAATTTTTTAAACGCGCCGCTCACGCGCGCCTGCGCGATCATGCCGAGGATCATCACGGCAAACACGCCGAGAAGCCAGTAATCGTAACCGCCGCCGATGGTGTTGAAGTACATGTCCATCCCCCTCGATGTTTAGCTTGCCCCTATTATAGCATGTTTTAAGCTGCGAAACGCGCGTTTACGCCGTTCGTTTGCTTTTTCGTTGCAAAAAGCTCAAAAAGGCGGCGATAGACGATTCGACACAAGTCTTATTGTTTTTCAATAAAAATAGATTGAATTTCAATAAGTAAAATGCTACAATTGGCCAAACGGACGGTTTTTATGCGGAGGTTTTACCATGAAAAAAGGGCTTGCGCTCGCGACGCAGCTATTGCTTCTCCTTTTGCTTTTGTTCGTGGCGTTCTGCGTGGCGGCGCTGTACCTGTGGCCGGCGGTGCAGGAGGCGTTCGCCGATTTTTACAGCGCGCATTGGGGAAGAACGGGGATGTTCGCGTTTTTGACGGCGGCGGGGCTGATGGCCTGCCACATCCTGGCGGAGCTTTTGCTCGTGATGCGCACCGTGCGGGGCGACCCGTTCGTGGCGCGAAACGCCTGCGCGTTTTCGCGTATGGGCGTTACGGCGGAGCTTGCGGGGCTTTTGTTCCTCGTAAAATCCATCCTCGACTTTACGCCCATGACGGCGGTGTGCGCGCTGGTGATGCTTTTAAGCGGGCTTTTCGCGCTGGTCATGGCGGAGGTGTTCAAAAGGGCGGTCGCTTTCAAGCAGGAAAACGACCTGACCATTTAGGGGGGGTGGGCCGTTTGATACGCGTGAATCTCGACGTGATGATGGCGAAGCGCAAAATAAGCCTCACCGAGCTTGCGGAGCGGCTTTGCATCACACAGGCGAACCTTTCTATTTTAAAAACAAACAAGGGCAAGGCGATACGCTTTTCCACGCTGGACGCGCTTTGCCGCGCATTGAACTGCCAGCCCGCGGACATCCTCGAGTATGTGGAGGACGGCGCGATTGAAAGGGGGGCCTAAATATGGAACGGCCTGAGGAAACAAACAAAGAACAGGGCGCGGCGTTCCCCGCCTACAAGCCCATGCCCGCCGAAAGGCGGGAATACTCGGCAAAGCAAAAGCTTTTGCTTGCGGTAACGCTCGCGATGGGCATTGTGTTCGCGGCGCTTCTATGGGGCGACTACGGCACGTCGCGCGAATTCGCGCTGCCCTACGCGTTCTTTTGGGCGATTTACCTCGTGGGGTACTATGTCGCCGTGCCGGACGCGAAAACAAACAGGGCGGGTTGGCTTCTCGTAAGCTCGGTCGCGCTTTTGTTCCTGCGCTACGCGGTGTACGCGGAAAGGACGCTCGGGCTTATCAACCTGATCGCGATCCCGCTGCTTCTCATGCTGCACGCGGTAGTTTGCTCGTTTCGCGCTTCCCCCGGCTGTGAGGGGGAATACGCCTTAAGGTATCTCGCGGGCTTTTTTGTAAAGCCCTTCGCGCACATACCTCGCTTTTTCGGCGCGATCGGCGCCATATTTCAAAAGCGGGAGGAGCAAAAACGAAGCGGCGTGTTCTTAGGGCTTCTTATCGGCCTGCCGCTCGCGGTGCTGGTGTTTTCGCTTTTGTCGAGCGCGGACTCGGTGCTTTCCTACTACGCGGGAAAGCTGTTCGAGGGCTGGTCGGTTTCGGAGGTGTTCTGGCGCACGGTGCTCGCGGTGATCGTTGCGTTTTTGTTCTACTCCTTCCTCTACGGCACGGCGTGGGAAAAGTTTCCGACGCGCGCGCAGCCGTATAAAAAAGGCATCGAGCCCTCCATGCTCCACACGGTGATCGCGCTCTTGCTCGCCGTTTACGCGGTGTTCGGCTACGTGCAGTTTTTCTACCTCACGGGCTTAAGGGGGCTGCCCGCGGGGCTCACGTATTCCGCGTACGCGGTGCGCGGCTTCAACGAGCTTTTGATCGTGGCGCTCATCAATCTGGGGCTTTTTGCGCTGACGCTGCGCTTTGAAAAGGAGCATAGGCGAAAGCGCGCGTTTTTGCTGCTGCTTCTTATCGCCACGGCGCTCGTACTCTATTCCGGCGCGGCGCGGCTTATTCTGTACATCGACGCGTACGCGCTCACGATGGCCCGCATTTTGCCATTTTGGTTCATCCTGTTCCTCGCGGTCGCGGCAACGTTTTGCGCCGTGCGGCTGTATATGGAAAAGTTCAGGCTCATGCGCGCGGTAACGGCGGCGTTCATCGCGATGTATCTCATACTCAACACCCTCAATCTCGACGCCATGGTCGCGCAAAGCGTGCTCGCGCGCGCGAGGCTGCGCGGGACGCTCGACGAGGCCGACGCGCACTATCTCAGGTACAGCCTTTCGTCCGACGCGGAGCGCGTTTTGAAGGCGAGCAAATATAAGGACCAGATCTATTATGACGTGGAACCGGGAGACTTGGGCTGACGGATAGTAATAGAAATTTAAAAACGCGGGCTTTTCAGCCCGCGTTTTTTATGTTGCTTAGCGCTTCCGCAAGCGCCTTGGCGAGCTGGTCGCCGCAGGAGGTGGCGTTTGACCCGCAGCGTATACCGCTTAGAAGCGAGATGAGCTCGTCCACCGTGCGGCCCTCGCTGAGCCGGCCGATGGCCTGCAGATTGCCGCTGCAGCCGTTTGTAAAGGTCAGGCCGTAAACGCGCCCGTCCGTGATGTCGCAGTCGATGCGGCTCGAGCAGACGTCTTCCGGATAAAAGGTGTGGTGCATGTTTCCTCCGTAAACTAAGGTGTTATAAAAAGCGCGAGAGGTCTATCTCGCCCTCGTATACGAATGCAGCGGGGCCGGTCATGAAAACCGTATCATCCTCGGCCCAGCGGATGAAAAGCTCGCCGAGGGGCAGATGAACCGTTACGTCGCGCCCCGTAAAGCCCGCGAGCGCGCAGCAGACCGCCGCGCTCGAGGAGCCCGTGCCGCAGGCGAGCGTCGCCCCGCAGCCGCGCTCCCAGGTGCGCACCCGTATGGCGCTGCCGCTGAGCACCGTAGTGAAGTTCACGTTCGTTTTGCGCGGGAACAGGGGATGCGTTTCGATCGCGGGGCCATACTTCAAAACGTCCGCTTCGCTCAGCTCCTCTGTGAACACCACCGTGTGCGGCACGCCCAAAAGCACGGTGGAAAAGATGAACTCGCGGCCAAGCGCGATGAGCTTTTGATTTAAACAGGTGCCCGCGCCCTCCACGGGTATTTTTTCGCGCTCGAGCACGGGTTTCCCCATGCCTACGGTCACGGTTTTCGCGCGGCCGTTTTCGGTTTCGAGCGTAGGCTCCATGATGCCCGCGAGCGTCTCCACGCAAAATGTACTTTTTTTGACGATGCCCTTGTCGTAAACGTATTTGGCGAAGCAGCGGATGCCGTTGCCGCACATTTCCGCCTCGCTTCCGTCGCTGTTGATAATGCGCATGCGCGCGGCCGCGGCCCCGGAGGGCTCAACGAGGATCACGCCGTCGCCGCCTATGCCCGTGCGCCGGTCGCATAGCGTTTGGGCGAGCGCGGAAAGCTCGCGAAGCGCTTGCGCGCGGTCGTCGAGGAGGATGAAATCGTTGCCGAGCCCGTGCGCTTTTGTGAAACGCATGAAACCGCCTCCTTAGGCCGCCTTTTTTGGCGGCATCTGAATTATTATACTATGCGGGCGCGTCCGAAACAAGACGCACCGTAAGCCTTTTAAGCATAGCGCGCCCTACGCCCCTGTGGCCGGATTCGGATCAGCGCGCTATGCTTAAGCCCTCGTTCATACGAATTTTACAGGTTTCTTCTGTACATTTGCGGCGAATTGGATTATCATAAAACACACCAATGTAAGCGCTTTGCAGGGGTTTGCTCGGATTGCGCCAAAAATGAGCGAGCGCTTTTTTCTTACAAAAGAAGCGCCGGGGGAAGGAACGTCACAGCGCATGGAACGGTTTTATTTTATCGTCAACGTGCTTGCGGGCGGCGGACGCTGCGGGAAATGCTTCGAGCAGGTGGAGGAAGAGCTTAAGTCGCGGGGCGTGGCGTACGGCTGCGCGCAAACGCGCTACCGCCGTCACGCGGTGGAGCTTGCCAAAGCCGCCTACGAAAGCGGCGAGCGCAACATCGTCGCCGTGGGGGGCGACGGCACGGTCAACGAGGTCGCCTCGGCGCTTGCCGGCACCGACGCGGTGATGGGCGTACTCCCCTTCGGCACGGGCAACGACCTTTCGCGGGTATTGAATTTACCCACGGAGCCCAAGGCCGCGGTGGACACGTTGCTGAAAGGAAACGTACGGCGCATGGACGCGGGCGACGTGAACGGGAAATTCTTTATCAACGTTGCGGGCTTCGGGTTCGACGTGGACGTGCTCCTTTGCATGGAAAAGTATAAAAAACGCTTCAAAGGCATGATCCCCTATCTTTTCGGGATCATGGACGCGCTTGCCCACCTTAAGGCGCTGCCGCTCAAGCTGCATCTGGAGGGCGGCGCGGTGAAGGAGCTCAGCGCCGTTCTGATCGCCGTGGGCAACGGCGCCTACATCGGCGGGGGCATGAAGGCCGTGCCCGAGGCCGATCCGTTCGATGCCCTGTTCGATGTGTGCGTGGTGCACAAGGTGCCGCGCCTGAAGTTTTTAAGGCTTTTGCCGCGCTTCATCCGGGGAAAGCATCTGGACCTCGACGTGGTGGAATACTTCCGCGCCGAATCGCTGTACGTGGAAGGCCCGGAGGAAAGCGTAATCAACATAGACGGCGAGCTCGAATCCCACGCGCCCGCGCGCTTCACGCTCGCCAAAGAGGCCGTGAACATGATCGTGGGCGATATTCGCGCATAGAATTGAGAACGCCGCGCCCGATCCCGGCGGCGCCCGGCGGCCGGGCGTGCGCTTCACCCCGTAAAAGGGAGCGCCTAACGGGTTCGTTCCCTAAAAACGCGCTAACTTCGGAGGCTTTCATGCAAAGACGCCGCCTCAAGGCGAAAAACAAGCGGAAAACGGCTGTAAGGCTCGCGTTTTTAGCGCTCGGCGCGCTGGCGCTCATCGGCGCGGTGACGGGGCTTGTGCTGGCGCTTTCCAAGGGGGCGGCGCTCGGCGCGATGGAAGCGCTTCCCTTTTCGGCGGAGGCGACGCAGATTTTCACCGGCAACGGCTTCTTGTATCTGGCCGACGGCAAGCTCAACTATTTCGATCTGAACGACGAGCGGAAGAATCTTTCCTTATCCACCAGCACCACGGACGTGCGGCTCGCCGCCTCCAAGGGCATTTACGCGCTCTACAACAGCTCCGCCGTGCAGATCGTGGGCGTGAGCTTTCCCATCGAGTTTTCGGGCACGGTGCAGAGCGTGCGGTGCGGCAGCGCTTACGTGGCGGTGTACAGGCTTGACGCCTCCGGCAACGGCGCGATACAGGTATTTAACTTTAAGGGCGAAAGGCAGGCGGAAAGCGACGTTGATCTATCGGGCGCAACGCTTGTGAACTACGGCTTCCGCTCGGGCGACGACGATACGCTTTGGACGCTTACGCTCGACACGGGGAGCTCTACCCCCGTGCAGACGCTCACCACCTACGACCTCGCAAAGACCGCCACCACGGGCGTTATCACCGTGAGCGGGGAGCTTGCGGAAACGGTCGCCTTCACGGAGAAGAGCGTGTTCGCGGTGTGCACGGGAAACCTTCTTCGCTTTAACCGCACGGGCAACGCGCAGGCGTACCGCGTGATCGTGTACGGCTACAAGTACCTCGACGCATCGTTCGCGGGCCCGCGGCCGCTCTTTTTGTTCGTGCCGCGCGATGGGGCAAAGCTTAGCTCGGTCATGCTTTTGAGCGTGGATGAGGCCGATGTGGCGAGCGAGCGCAGGGTGTTTTTGCAGCTTCCGCCAAACGCGCTCACGGCGGCGGTAGCCAACGGAAAGCTTCTGGTTTACTGCGCCGACGCGGTTTATGTTTACTCCGAAAAGGGCACGCTTCTTTCGAAGGAGGCGTTTGAAACCCCCATCGACGCGGCCGCGAAGCTGGACGATTCGCATATGGTCGTTACGCGCGGCGGCACGCTGTACCTCGCGCCCGTTTCGTAAGATTAATAAGGGGACTAAGGCGATGAATATTCTCGATGTTGCGGCGCTTCTCGTGTTTGCACTGTTCGTGCTCGGCGGGCTTTACAGGGGCTTTCTATATAGCGCCCTGAGCGTGGGCGCGTACATGCTTTCGTGGCTTTTGGGGCTCGCGTTCATGCCTCTCGCCTCCTCGGCGGTAAAGGGGAGCGAGAACCTTTACGGCATGATGCTCTACTACGCCGAGGGCAGCGAGTATGTGAAGGATGCGGAGCTCGCGCGAAAGGCGATAAGCTCCTTGAGCGCCGATCAGCTTAAGTCCATCATCGACGACGCGGGGCTTCCTTATCCCATGGGCAAGGCCATCACCCATAACATCGCGGTGGAGGCGTTTTCGCGCCAGAACATCAGTACGCTCGGGGACTATTTCAACCAGACCATCGTGAGCGTGTTCATCAACATCCTCGTGTTTTTGTTGATTTTTTTGATTGTGCGCGGCATTTTGGCCTTCATCATCAACGGCGTGGATTACGCGCGCGTGCTGCCGCAGCTTAGAAGCGGCGACGCGCTCTTAGGCGCGGGCTTGGGCGTGGTGCGGGGCATCCTTGCGCTGTTCGTGGTGTTTATGCTTTTGCCGGTGGCGCTTACGGTGCTCGGCGGCTTCGACGCGGTGACGGAGCTTGTGAAGGGTTCGCTCCTTTCCTCCTTCTTCTACCGCTCCAATTTCCTTTTAAGTATGATGCCCGGGGTATAAATGGAACAAAAAAAGCAAGGGAAGAACGGCGTTTTTAAAAAGATATGGATGGTGCTCATTTCGTTTGGCGTAATGGGCCTTATCGCCGCGCTCGACCCGAACGTTTCGGGCATCGGCAAAGCGCTCGCGCAGGCGAAGCCTTGGTGGCTTTTGGGCGCGTTCGTCTGCGCCGTGATGAGCTATGTGTTCAACATGCTCATGCATCTCGATATCTGCCGCATCGCGGATATTAAAATGACCTTTTTCGAATGCGCCACCACCACCATGGTAGGCTTTTTCTACAACGCGCTCACGCCCATGCAGATCGGCGGGCAGCCTATGCAGGTGTTTCAGATGCGCGGCTATGGGGTGCCCGTGGGAAGCGCCACCTCCATCACGCTCATCAAATACATGGCGTGGCAGTTCGGGGTGGTGCTCATTGCCACCGTGGGCATGATCGTGCTCGAAAAGCCGATTCTCGCGCTCGGCGCGGCGGTGCGCACGGTTGTTTTGATCGGCTACGCCATCAACATTTTGGTGTTTTTGTTCGCGGCCATCGCCACGTTCAACCCTAAATGGCTCACCGCTACGGGAAAACGGGCGCTGGCGTTTTTGAAGCGGCACAGGATCATCCGCAAGGAAGCGTCTTACGCGAAGGCCGTCGCCGCATGGGATCGCGTGATGAGCGATTACGCCGCGGCGGTGAAGCTCATGTTTACGCGAAGGCTCCGCGGCGTACTGCCGCTTATGTTTTTCGGCTTCATGGAGATCGTGTGCTTTCTCGCCGTTACCTACTTTATTTACCGTGGGTTTTCCTTAAGCGAATACCCGCCCTATTACGTGATCCTTTTGCAGTCGCTCCTGTCGATGGCGGTGTCGTTTATCCCCATTCCCGGCGGCGCGGGCGCGTCGGAGGGCGGCTTCTACCTCGTGTTCGGGAGCCTGTTTTCTCAGGCGCTCCGCTTTCCCGCCATGCTGCTGTGGCGTATGCTTACCTATTACCTCAACATCCTTTTGGGGCTCGTGTTCATCGTGGTCGACGGCCTTCGCAAAAACAGGCGGCGCGCGAAGGGAACGGCCGAGTAAATCTTCGCCATGCCCTGCGGCATGGCGAATTTTGAGGGGAAAACCATGTATTTGGCCGCAGATTGGCGCGATTACGAAATATTGGACGCTGGCGACGGCAACAAGCTCGAGCGCTGGGGCGACGTGGTGCTTTTGCGCCCGGACCCGCAGGCCATATGGCCGATGGGGGAAAACGGCCGCGCGCCGCACGCGCAATACCTCCGTTCGTCCGCGGGCGGCGGGCATTGGGAGTTTCGCGCAAATTTACCCGAAAGCTGGCGCGTAAGCTACCGCGACCTCACATTCGTGGTGCGCCCCACGGGCTTCAAACACACGGGGCTTTTTCCCGAGCAGGCGATCAACTGGGACTATATGCGCAATTTGGTCGAGAAATCGGGGCGAAAGTCGAGCATCTTAAACCTTTTCGCCTACACCGGCGGCGCGACCTGCGCGTTGACCGCTGCGGGCGCGCAGGTAACGCATGTGGACGCCGCCAAGGGCATGGTCGCGTGGGCGAAGGATAACCTAGGAGCCTGCGGGCTCAGCGAGGCCCCGGTGCGCTTCATCGTGGACGATGCGCTGAAATTCGTGCTGCGCGAGCAGCGGCGGGGAAAAACCTACGACGGCATCCTTATGGACCCGCCGAGCTACGGGCGCGGGCCAAACGGCGAGATGTGGAAAATGGAAGACGACCTTTATCCCCTCGTGGCGGAATGCGCGAAGCTTCTAAGCGACGAGCCTTTGTTTTTCCTCATCAACTCGTATACCACGGGGCTTGCGCCGAGCGTTTTGACAAACGTTTTAAAGACCGCGCTCAAAAAATATGCCGGCAAGGTGGAAGCGGACGAGATCGGCCTCCCCGTCACGCGCGGCAACCTCGCGCTGCCATGCGGGGCGAGCGGGCGCTGGCAGCTATGAAAGTTTTGTATGAGGATAACCATCTTCTCGTGGCCGTGAAGCCCGAAAATATGCCCGTGCAGGCGGATTCCTCCGCCGACGCGGACATGCTTTCTCTTTTGAAGGCTTACGTGAAGGAGAAATATAACAAACCCGGCGAGGTCTATCTGGGGCTTGTGCACCGGCTCGACCGCCCCGTGGGCGGCGTGACGGTGTTTGCCCGCACCAGCAAGGCCGCCGCGCGCTTGGGCGCGCAGATGGCCTCGCGCTCGGCAAAAAAGCGCTACGCGGCGGTGGTGCAGGGCGACCCGCCCGCGGCTGGTGAGCTTTTCGACTGGCTTTCGCGCGACGAGGCGACCGGGAACGCGCTTATTTCACAAGAGGGCGCCGCAGGCGCGAAAGCGGCGTCGCTTTCCTTCCGCACCGTTTCGCGTAAAAACGGCCTCGCGCTTTTGGACGTTTCGCTCCACACCGGCAGGCACCATCAGATACGCGCGCAGCTAAGCTCTCGCGGTTACCCCATCTGGGGCGACCAGCGCTACAACGCGGCGGCGGGGCCGGGGGAGCAGATCGCGCTTTACGCGTATTCGCTCACGGTGGAGCACCCTACGAAAAAGGAAAGCATGGCGTTTACGAGCCTGCCGGAGGGCGGCGTTTGGACGCGCTTTCAGGCGGAGCTTACCGGCCTTGCAAACGGCCTTGAAATCGTGTATATTGACACAAACGTGGTCGCCGTCAACAAACCCGCGGGCGTGAGCGTCGCCAAGGCGGACGGCGGCGAAAATACCCTCGAGGAACGCCTCCTTAAGGCATTCGGCGAGGCGTACCCCGTGCACCGCCTCGATCAGGCGACCGCCGGGCTCGTGCTGTTCGCGAGAAACGAGCCTGCCAAGGAAATACTCGACCTTGCTTTAAGGGAGAGGACGCTCGAAAAATATTACGTTTGCCGCGTAAAGGGTGAGGTGCAGCCCCGCGAGGCCGTGCTTACGGCGTATGCCGTGAAGGACGCGGAAAACGCCCGCGTTTTCGTATACGACAGGCCCTTGGACGGCGCGAAGGAGATCGTGACCGGCTACCGCGTGCTTTCCACGGACGGGGAAAGCTCTCTTTTGGAGGTAAAGCTCGTCACCGGGCGCACACATCAGATACGCGCGCATATGGCGCACATCGGCCATCCGATTTTGGGCGATGAAAAGTACGGGGATTACGCGTTTAACCGCGCGCACGACGCGAAGGGGCTTTATCTTTGCGCGGCGCGCATCGTGTTCCGGTTTGAAAAGGGAAGCGCGCTTTCCTATCTCGACGGCAAAACCTTAACGGTGGAGCCGCCGTTTGAAATTTAAAACAACCTTTACGAGGCATATATGCAGAAATTCAGCGTATTGGAGATCATCGGCCCGCGCATGATCGGCCCGTCGAGCTCGCATACGGCGGGCGCGGCGAGGCTTGCGCATGTGGCGTTTAAGCTTGCGGGCGGCGACGTGAAAAGCGCGGAGCTTACGCTTTACGGCTCCTTTGCGGAGACCGGGCGCGGCCACGGCACCGATAAAGCGCTCGTGGCGGGAATCCTCGGCATGGCGCCGGACGACGAAAACCTCCGTATATCGTTCGAGCTTGCCAAGGAACGCGGGGTGGACGTGCGCGTCGTGTTCAGCGACGAGCCTGTTGAACAGCCCAACACCGCGCGGATCAAAACCGTGAATTCCAAGGGCGAGGTATCCGAGCTTGTAGGGGTTTCCGTGGGCGGCGGCAACATCCTTGTCACGGAATTGAACGGCATGAAGCTCAAGTTCACGGGCGAGTACCCCACGCTGGTGCTGCGCCACCAGGATGTGCCGGGCGTGATCAACTCGGTCACGGGCATCCTCGCCAAGGAGCAGATCAACGTGGCCTTTATGCGCGTGTTTCGGCATGCCAAGCGTAAGGACGCCTATATGGTGATCGAGACCGATACGCCCGTGCCGCAGCGCACCATCGAGCTCATCAACGATTGGTGTCCCGAGATCACGGAGGTAAAGACCCTATGAGCTACGATTTTCGTTCGGGCGAGGAGCTGCTCGCCCTTTGTGAGAGGGACGGTCTGCCCATTTACGGCGTTATGCTCAAAAGCGAGCTCGAGCGCGAGGAGCGCGACGAGCAAACCTTAAACGCGGAAATGCTGAAAAACCTCGAGACCATGCGCACGTCCGCGAAAAGCGGCGTCGGGAACGCGCAAGCTACCGTGAGCGGCCTTATGGGCGGCGACGCGGAGCTTTTGCACGCGTATGCGGAAAAATCGCTTTGCGGAAGCAGGATGAACCGCGCGGCGGCGGCCGCCATGGGCGTGCTCGAGGTGAACGCCTCTATGGGCAAAATCGTGGCCGCTCCCACGGCGGGCGCTTCGGGCGTGCTGCCCGGAACGCTTTTGACCTGCGCGGAGGATTTAAAATGGGACGATGAAACGCTAGTGCGCGGGCTTTACACCGCGGGCGCGGTAGGCGCGCTCGTGGCGGCGAACGCTTCCGTTTCAGGCGCGGCGGGCGGATGTCAGGCGGAAACCGGCACGGCCGCGGCCATGGCCGCGGCGGCGCTCGTGGAGCTTTCGGGCGGCACGCCCGAAATGGCGCTCGACGCGGCGGCCATCGCGCTCAAAAATGTGATGGGCCTCGTGTGCGACCCCGTTGCGGGGCTTGTGGAATGCCCGTGCATCAAGCGAAACGCCATCGGCGCCGCCAACGCTATGCTCAGCGCCGACCTTGCGCTTGCGGGCGTAAAAAGCCTGATACCGTTCGACGAAGTGGTCGTCGCCATGAAAAACGTGGGCCGCGCGATGAGCAGCGACCTTAGAGAGACCGCGCGCGGCGGCCTCGCCGCCACGCCTACGGCGAAAGCCTTAAGAAAAAAGCTCGGCCTGTATGGCGCGGAGCGCGAGTAAGTTATGGCAGCATAAAAACTAGGACAACAACCTTAAAACCGCCTCTTTTGCAAACGGCGTCAGGCTTTCCATGGCGTCGAGCGTGGGGAGGAACCAAAACGCGCCGCCCGAATCCCGATCGGCGGCGTTTTTTAATTCCGCGCCCTCGTCGATCTGCGCCTCGTAAACGATGCCGATGTGGTGCAAATACTCCGCGCTCCTGTCGATGGTGGCGCGGTGTTCGAAGCATACGGCGTCGCAAAAGCAAAGCGAGAAGCCCGTAAGCGTCTGCCCCGTTTCCTCTAAAACCTCCCGCCTCAGCGCCTCCTCCGGCGTTTCACCGAACTCGACCCTGCCGCCGGGCAGGTCGAACATGCCGGTATACGGCCCGCGCGCCTTTTTGATAAGCAAAAAGCGGCCGCCGCTGCGGATCGCGGCGTAAACGCCCAAGTGCGTATGTCTCGCGGACATTTCATCGCCTCCCCAAAAAGTATTCGTTAAAACAACCGCAGCTGCTCCGACCTCGGCTCGAGGGTGCGCAGATAGGAAAACACCTCGTCCGTGCCGCAGAGGATGTTGTTCGCGGCGCAGGTCTTTTGAAGGAGCGCCATGAGGGGCGCGTGGTTCGCGCTCCGTACCTCGTAGGAATCGCCATAGGTTTTGATGTACCGTTCCTTCAGCCCCGGGAAATGCCTGTCGAGCATTTTATAATAATGCTCGCGATTGCCGTCGCGGAGCGTCATGCCGATGCCGAAGCACAAAATGCCCTTGACCTCGGCGCGTACGCAGTAATCGAGAAGGCCGCGAAGATTTTCCTCGGTGTCGTTGAGAAAGGGGAGGAAAGGCGAAAGCCACACCACCGTGGGGATGCCGTTTTCCCTAAGCGTCATAAGCGTTTCAGAGCGCTCGCGCGTGGTGCAAACATAGGGCTCCACGAGCCTGCAAAGCGACTCGCCGAAGGTCGTAAGCGTCATTTCCACCACGCATTTCGCCTTGCGGTGGATGCTTTTAAAAAGGTCGAGGTCGCGAAGGCAGCGGTTCGATTTGGTCTGTATGGCGAGGCCGAAGCCGCGCCGTTCGATCACCTCGAGGCAGCGCCGCGTAAGGAGAAGCGTTTCCTCCGCGTGCAGGTAGGGGTCGGTCATGGCGCCGGTACCCACCATGCACTTTTCGCGCTTGCGCGAAAGCGCCGCGTCCAAAAGCTCGGGCGCGTTGCGCTTTACCTCAATATCTTCAAAGTCGTGCTGCATGTTGTAACAGAGGCTGCGCGAGTCGCAATAAATGCAGCCGTGCGTGCAGCCCCTATAAACGTTCATCCCGTTGGTGTGGGACAGTATGCCCTTCGCGTCCTTTTCGTGCATCGGCCATCCTTCCGCGCGGGTTTCTTATTTTGCCTTTACCGGCAGCCATATCTCGCTTACGTAATCGTCGCGCTGCGGGTCGCCCTCGGTGTAAAGCTCGATCTCGTAGCCGGGTAAAAGCTCATAATCCGCCTGCGGCGCCCATTCGCCATAGATCGTTTCCCATAGCCTTTGTATGGCGTGGGGCATAGCGCCCACGCAGCGGAATACCGCCCACGCCGCCGCCGGTATGACCAAGCGCGTGAAGCCCTCGGGAACGGGCTTATGTTCAGGCCAGTCCGCGCCGATGTCGTAGTAGAAGTCCGAGCCGTTCTCCTCCATATGCTCGCAGACGCCGTACATGCCGCACACCTTCTCATGAAGGCCCTCGCGCATGTATTCGTCCCAGAACAGGGGAATTTCTTTGCCGCTAGATTCCATGTTGAACAGCCTTCTTTTTACCGCCACGGGGAACGCGTCTTTTTTGATGACCTTGTAATCCATTGCCGTACCGCCTTCCAGTTTGATTTTGATGGCGAGCCTGTTGAAGGATTTGAACGCCGCGCCGTAAAGCTTCACCTGGCTCGGCGTAACGCCGTGGAAGCGGTAAAACGCTTTCGCAAAGCTTTCGGGCGTTTCGTAACCGTACTTGAGCGCCACGTCGATAACCCGCGCGCCGTGCACGGCGAGCTCCTGTCCGGCTAAGCTCAGGCGGCGGTTGCGGATGTATTCGCCGACCGTCATGCCCGTAAGCACGCTGAACGCCCTTTGAAAGTGGCCGCACGAAAGATAAACCTGCGCGGCAACGTCCTCCGGCGCGAGTTTTCCCGTGAGGTTTCCCTCCATATACGCGATCGCGCCGTTTACGCTTTTGAGCCAATCCACATCATAGCCCTCCGATGAGGTTATTATAATAAACGGAGAAAAAGAAAACCTGTTTTTGCGCGCGCGGTTTTGTCCGAAATACCCTCTCCATCATACCGCATGCGCGCCGCGCGGAAAAGGCATTTTTGCGCTCTTGCGCAGCGCGCCTCGCCGTGCTATAATGAGCACCAATCAAACAGCGCACGAGCGAAGGAGCATATCGTGCTTCGCGCAGCAAAAGAGAGCCGGCGGGTGGTGCAAGCCGGCGCGCGGTGCGGTTTTCCGCTTTCGTATGCGGCGGGCGAGGAGCCCGCGGGGGGCGCCCCTTAAAGCGCAGGCAAGAGGCCGTTTTTTAAACGGCAATTTGGGTGGCAACGCGGAGCCTTCCGTCCCATTGTATAGGGGACGAGGGGCTTTTTGTTTACAAAAAAATTCCGGGAGGGTCAAGTATGATCGACATCAAGCTTATCCGCACCGACCTCGACACGGTGAAGGAAAACGTGAAGAAGAAGTTCCAGTTTCAAAAGCTCGCGCTCGTGGACGAGGCATACGAGCTCGATAAGGCCCTGCGCGACGCCAAGTCCGAGGCCGACGCGCTGCGAAACCGCCGAAATGTGGTGAGCAAGGAGATCGGCGCACTCATGGGGCAGGGGAAGCGCGACGAGGCCGAACATAAAAAAGCGGAGGTGAACGGCATCAACGCGCGGCTTCAAGAGCTTGAGGCGCAGGAGGAAACCTTGTCGGCGCAGCTAAAAGAAAGGATGCTCGTCATCCCCAACATCATCGACCCGTCGGTGCCCATCGGCAAGGATGATGGTGAAAACGTGGAAATAGAGCGCTTCGGCGAGCCCCGCGTGCCCGATTTTGAGATACCCTCCCATGTGGAGATCATGGAGCGCTTGAGCGGCATCGACCTCGACGGCGCGCGCAGGGTGAGCGGCAACGGCTTTTACTATCTCTTGGGCGACGTGGCGAGGCTCCACAGCGCCATCCTTTCCTACGCGCGGGATTTTATGATAGACAGGGGCTTCACCTACTGCATCCCCCCGTTTATGATCCGCGGCGGCGTGGTGACGGGCGTGATGAGCTTTACCGAAATGGAAAACATGATGTACAAGGTGGAGGGCGAGGACCTTTACCTGATCGGCACGAGCGAGCACTCCATGATCGGCCGCTTCATCGATACCATCGTGGACGCGAAAAGCCTGCCGCTCGCGCTCACGAGCTATTCGCCGTGCTTCCGCAAGGAGGTGGGCGCGCACGGTATCGAGGAGCGCGGCGTGTACCGCATCCACCAGTTTGAAAAGCAGGAGATGATCGTCGTATGCGAGCCGGAGGAGAGCATGCTCTGGTTTGAAAAGCTCCTAAGGCATTCGGTGGAGTTTTTCCGCTCGCTCGATATCCCCGTGCGGACGCTCGAGTGCTGCTCGGGCGATCTTGCCGACTTAAAGGTGAAAAGCGCGGACGTGGAGGCGTGGTCGCCGCGTCAGGGCAAATATTTCGAGGTGGGGAGCTGCTCGAACTTGGGCGACGCGCAGGCGAGGCGGCTGATGCTCCGCGCGAAGAGCGAAAACGGCATCCGCTTCCCGCATACGCTCAACAACACCGTGGTCGCGCCCCCGCGCATGCTGATCGCGTTTTTAGAAAACAACCTCAACGCCGACTTCAGCGTGAACATCCCCGAGCCGCTCCGCATGTACATGGGCGGCAAGACGAAAATCGGGTAGGGCTTCGTAAAAAGCAAAGCATAAGGAACGCTGTCATCCTGAGCGAAGCGAAGGATGACAGCGTTTTTTATGTGAGGTATTCCGTGCCTTTATTTAAAGGGTGAACGTCACGTTAAGCAAATCCTCATCCTTAGAGCTTGCGCCAACCATCAAAACAAAATCGCCCGGCTCCGTCACGCGCCTTTCGTCGGGCGTTACGAGGGAGAAGTCGTCTTTGCAAAGCGAAAACGCCACGCGCTTTGTATCGCCAGCCTTCAAAAATACGCGCTCGAACGCGATGAGCTGCTTCACGGGCGTTAAGATCGAACTCACCAAGTCGCGGAAATAGACCTGCACGGTCTCCGTGCCGTCCATACCGCCCGCGTTTTTCACGTCCACGGCGGCTAAAAAGGTTTTCGTATCGAACGTCAGGTTGGAATACTCGTAGCGCGTGTAGGAAAGGCCTTCGCCGAAGGCGAAAAGCGGCGTTTCGGGCAAATCCATATACTTGCCGCCGTGCCAGCCGGGGAGGTAATTATAGTAGACCGGGAGCTGGCCGCTGTGACGGGGGAAGGAGATGGGGAGCTTGCCCGAGGGGTTCAGCCTGCCGAATACAGCCTCCGCGACCGCGCGCCCGCCGAACATGCCGCCGTTGAACGCGCAAAGGAGCGCGTCAGCACCCTGTGCTACCTCCGCGGCGCAGAGCGGCTTAGACGCCACGAGCACCACGGCAAGCGGCTTTTTGAGCGCCCTTAGGCGACGGAACAAGGTAAGCTGCGCGCTTGATAGCGCGAGATCGGCTCTGTCCTTACCCTCGCCGTGCTGGTCGAGCGTGTCGCCGAGCACCAAAACCACGGCGTCGCAGTTTTGCGCCGCAAGCACGGCCTCCTCAAGCTCCGCCTCGCTACCGTCGAGTATGCCGCAGCCGTGCGCGTAGCTTACGCGCATACCGCTTTCGTCCGCGAGTTCGCGCACGCCCTCGAGCACCGTAGCATACGGCCGCTTCGGTTCGCGCGCAGGATCGGGCAGGGGGTGCGAAAAATATGTCCAATCCCCGTACTGGGCGCGGATGTCGTCCGCGTTGGGGCCGATCACGGCGACGCTTTTTATGTCATTAAGCGGCAGCGCGCCGTTGTTTTTTAAAAGAACCACGCTTTCGCGCGCAAGCGCCTCGCATATGCTTAGGTGCTCCTCACACGCGAAGCAGCCGGGAACGCCCTTTTTTTCGGGTTTTTCAAAAAGCCCCATCCTTAGCTTTATGCGGAGGATGCGCCTCACGGCGTCGTCGATCACGCGCTCGTCGAGAAGCCCTTTTTCCACAAGCGCGATGGCGGCCTCGTAAAAGCCGAGGCTCGTCATAACCATATCGTTGCCCGCTTCGGCGGCCATGCGCGAGGCTTCGCCGATGTTTGCGGCGGCGAACTGCCGCGTGACGAGCGCCTGCACGTTATCCCAATCCGTCACGAGGATGCCGTCAAACCCAAGCTCCTCCTTTAAAATACCGCGCAGCACCTTTTCGCACGCGGTGAAGGGCGTGGAGTCGATGGAGCCGTAGGCGGTCATGGCCGTGGCGCAGCCCGCGCGCACCGCCTTTTCAAAGGGCGGCAGAAAAACCTCCCTAAGCTTTCGATAGGTCATTTCCGTGTCGCACGCGTCGCGCGCGCCCACGGCCTCGCCGTAGCCGATGTAGTGCTTGGCACAGGCTAAAATGCTGTCGTCCGCGCCGAGGCTGTCGCCCTGATAGCCGCGTATGACGGCCGCGCCCATCTCGCCCGCAAGGTACGGGTCCTCGCCGAAGGTCTCGTCGATGCGCCCCCAGCGCGTGTCGCGCCCAAGGCACAATACGGGCGAAAACGTCCAATGCAGGCCGTCGGTCGCCACCTCGCGCGCGGTGGCGCGCCCCATCGCTTGTACGAGCGCGCGGTCGAAGCTGCACGCTGCGGCGAGCTGCGAGGGGAAGATGGTGGCGTTTTCGTTGAGCCCGTGCCCGTGGATGGCGTCGATGCCGAACAGCAACGGGATAGAAAGCCTTGTGGAAAGCGCGGCTGCTTGCAGCTCGCGCGCGTCGTCGCCAAGCACATGCAAAAAAGAGCCCGCGCCCAGGCGCGCCCATGCAAGCGCCTCCTCCCGCGTCACCGTGGAATAGGGCACCTGCATCATCTGCGCGGCTTTTTCGGGCAAGGTCATGCGTGAAACGAGAGCCTCTGCTCTTGCTTCCACTTCGTTCGGGCGGGTCATCTTGTTTCCTCCGACATGGAAAGAATATTCTTGGAAGGGAGTTTATTCCTCCCTATCATAATACTTTCAAGCGCTTTCATCAAGGACGCGCAAGCCCCAGAAGCGCCGACCGCGCTAA
>JAJFTZ010000032.1 GCA_021372675.1 Eubacteriales bacterium | reverse complement strand
CCTCATTACCTATGTCGTTCAATGTGGCCTGTACGCGCTTATCGGGCATGGAGAAGCGCTGCGTGAGGTAACGCATGCCGGCTGCCAGTTCGCTGTCGGGGCCGCCGTACTGCGCCATGAGGAATTTGGCCATGCGCACCTCGGGCTTGGTGATGTTGATGGGGTATTCGAGCTTCTTAAGATAGATCCACATACGCCTTCCTCCTTACTGCCATGGCCATGGCGAGCAGACGTAGCTGCCCACGTCCGTGGGCGAGTGCCCGAAGTTCATAAGAGGGCCATACTCCGCTTCGTACTGCTTGATGAGCTGCTCTAGTTTTTCCGAATAGCAAAGGTAATCCTTGAGCGCGAGCTCATCGGTGGGGTTGGTGTCGATGTAGAGGTTCAGTTCAACGCATACAAACTGGTATTCGCTGATCCTGCAAAGAAGTGCTGCTTGCGATGCTTCCATACCTGTTTCCCCCTTAAGCCACATTATCGGACAAGCTCAGGGAAGAAAGTTCCCTTCGCGAGTGCGTCGGACGGGCAGAAACCGTAGGTATATACCTGTATGGGAAACACCAGCTGCGCAAGCAGGTTTTGCGCGCACGCGCCCGCTTCCAAGCAGATGTCCGTACAGGGAGCTTCGCAGGCCATGCCCGCCGCCACGGTGTTTTCCATGTCGGCCGGGCTCATAGCGGGCGTGGAGCACATACCTGTGCAGGCGCAGCCGCATTTTGCCCGCGCATAGCTGTTTTTATACACGGTCATTCCTCCTTATGGGTTTTTTGTATAGTATGTACGGCGGCCCGTCTGTGTGTTAAAATAGGCGCGGTATCTTTCGTAAAGGAGCATAGGCGCATGTTGAAGGTAGAAGGACTTACAAAAAAATACGGCTCTCTCATGGCGAACGACCATATTTGCTTTACGGTGGCGCCCGGCGAGATCGCGGTGCTGCTAGGGCCTAACGGCGCGGGAAAATCCACGGCTATCAAGGCCGTGGCGGGGCTTTTGAGGTTTCAGGGCACGATAGAGATCGGCGGCTACCCCAATAAGAGCCTGCAGGCGAAGCGGCTTTTGGGCTACATCCCGGAAATTCCCTCCGCGTACGACCTATTGACCATCGACGAGCATATGCAGTTCATCGCGCGCGCCTACTCGCTGCGCGACGGCTGGGAGCTTAAAGCGAAAACGCTCCTTGAGCGGCTGGAGCTTGACGATAAAAGCAAAAAGCTCGGCAAGGAGCTTAGCAAGGGTATGCAGCAAAAGCTCAGCATCTGCTGCGCGCTTTTGAGCGAGCCCACGCTTTTGCTCGTGGACGAACCCATGGTGGGCCTCGATCCGCACGCCATCAAGGAGCTTAAAAGGATTCTGCTGGAGGAGAAGGCGAAGGGCACGGCCATCCTCATTTCCACGCATCTTCTCGACAGCGTGGAGGAGCTTTGGGATAAGACCCTCATTTTGATGAACGGCAGCATTGCCGCCAAGCGCACCAAGGCGGAGCTTTTGGAAACGGGCGAGTCGCTCGAGCAGCTCTTTTTTGAGATCACGGAAAGGAAGGACGGGGCCACGGCATGAGCGCGACGGCATACGTTCTTAAAAGATCCATCCTTAACGGCATGCGGCAGGCGTTCAAAAAGCCTGCGGCGCTTGTGGGGTATATCTTTATTTTAGCGCTCGTGGCGTTCACCATCTTTTCGGGGCGCGGCATCGAGGCAGGCGAGCCGAAAAACCTCGAGGTGTTCGCGGCGCTGGTGCTCGGCATCTATGCGCTGATCTTTCTTCTTTCCGCGGCGCAGGGGTTAAAACAGGGCTCGGCCCTGTTTCGCATGGCGGATGTCAATTTGCTTTTCACCTCGCCGGTAAGGCCGCAGAGCATTCTGGTGTACGGCATCGCGCGGCAGGCGGGCATACTCGTGCTCGCCTCCGTCGGCATGCTCATGCAGTACACCAACCTTCGCCTCAACTTCGGCCTCGGCGGCGGCGCGGTGGGCGGGCTCATGGCGGGCTACGTGCTCGTGGGCGTCGCGTCGCAGCTTTTGAGCGCGAGCCTCTATGCGTTTTGCGCCGCAAAGCCCAAAGCGCGCGGCGTTATCGCCAATGTGATGCGCGCGCTCGGCATCGCGCTCGGCGTGGGCTTCGCGGCGTTCGTGGCGATCCGTAACGGCAGCGTGGGGGAGGCCCTCAAGGGCTTTTTCGGCGCGCGCTGGTGGAGCTATGTGCCCGTGCTCGGCTGGGCGCAGGGCGTCGCCGTGAGCAGCGCGCACGGCGAGCTTACGGCAACGCTCGTATTCTCGGGGCTTTCCCTCCTTGCCTGCGGCGGCTTGGGGCTTTGGCTTTACAAGAGCAGCTCCGATTATTACGAGGATGTTTTGCTCTCGGCGGAGACTCTGCACACCGTGAGGGAGGCCGCCAAGGAGGGCCGCGTCGTGAGCGCGGGCGCCGTAGGGAAGCGCGCGCGCAAAAGCTTCGGCCCACTCAGGGGCAAAGGCGCTTCCGCTTTCTTTTACCGCGCGTGGCGCGAGCAGCAAAAGAAGGGGATATGGCTCTTTACGCTCACCACGATAGGCGCGCTCGCGGGGCCGTGCTTCGTGCTTATCCTGCGCGCGTCGTCGGGCGGCGAGCTGGACGGCGCGGGGCTTTGGCCGGGGCTTTACTTCTCGGCCTATATGCTGGTGTTTTTATCCATCAAGGACGGCATCACCTCGGAGCTTACGCGGCTCCCGCTGTTTTTAGCGCCCGTCTCCGCATGGAAAAAGCTTGTGGCGGTTTCCGTGCCGCAGATGATACGCTTCGCGACGGACGCGTGCGTGTTCGCGGCGGTCGGCCTCGTTGTGCTCAAAAGCTCCGTTTCCGAGGCGTTTTTCGCGGCGATTGCCTACGCGAGCATGGGCGCGGTGTTCGCCGCGTGCATCGTGCTCACGGAACGGCTTTTGAGCGGCAGCAAGAGCAGCGTGCTCGTGATGCTCATCTATTTGGGCATCCTCGTCGTGGTGCTTTTGCCCGGTTTTATCGCGGGCGGCGTTTTGAGCGGCGCTTCGTTTGCCGCAGGCTATCTCGCGTGCGCGGCATGGAACCTTTTTGCCTCGGCGCTCCTCCTGTTTTTGTGCAGGAACCTTCTCCATTCCATGGAGCTGTAAAGGACGGATACGGCCTTTGCGCAATTCACGAAAATGCCGCAATGCCGTGCAATTTTTCTCACACGCGCGGCAAAGTGGGAATTGCAAACAGGAACGATTTGTGATAATCTACAATGACGGCTGAAAAATGTTTTTCGGTTTTATGAAAAGCGCCCTTTTTGCCGTATGCAGGAACACTATTTTTCGGAGGTAACATCAAGCACTATGGCGATTTTTGAAAAGCTGCCCGGCAGCAAGGTAAAGCTCACGATCGAGGTCAGCGAGGAATCGCTTTCGTTAGCCACGCAGGAGGCGTATTTGAAAACGCGCGGCAAGTACAACGTGCCGGGCTTCCGCAAGGGCAAGGCCCCCCGCGCTATGATCGAAAATATGTACGGCTCCCTCGCGTTTTTCGACGCGGCGTTCGATATCGTGTACCCCAAGGCGTACGGCGAGGCCGTGAAGGAACATAACGTGCAGACGGTTGACCATCCGGACGTTTCCATCGAGCAGCTCGAGCCCGGAAAGCCCCTCGTTTTTTCCGCCGTCGTGGCCGTCAGGCCCGAGGTGGCGCTGGGTGCTTACAAGGGTATAGAAGTTTTGAAGCGCGAGTATAATGTTACGGATGAAATGGTGGATGCGGCCATCGAGGCGGAGCGCGAAAAGGTGGCACGCTACATAGAGGCCGAGCGGCCCGTGCAAAACGGCGATCTCGTGAACCTCGATTATTCCGGCAGCGTGGATGGCGTGAAGTTCGAAGGCGGCACCGCGCAGGGTCAGGAGCTTACGATCGGCTCGAACACCTTCATTCCCGGCTTCGAGGAGCAGATGATCGGCATGAACGCGGGCGAGGAAAAGGATATTAATGTCACCTTCCCCGAGGATTACCATGCCGAAGAGCTTAAGGCTAAGGCGGCCGTGTTCGCCGTAAAGGTCAACGGCATTCAGGTGAAGGAGCTTCCCGAGGCGGACGACGAGTTCGCCAAGGATATTTCCGAATTCGAAACCATCGGCGAGCTTCGCGAAGCGAGGCGAAACGAGCTTCTCGAGCGCCTTAAGAAGGACGCCGAGGCGGAGCGGGAAAACGAGGCCATCCAAAAGGTAGTCGATAACGCTCAGGTCGAAATCCCCGAGGTAATGGTGGAGCGCCAGCTCGACGCCCAAGTGCAGAACGTCGCCTACCGCCTCGCTTCCCAGGGGCTTTCGCTCGCGGATTATTTCAAGTACACCGGCATTTCCGAGGAGGCTATGCGCAACGACCTTCGTGCCGACGCCCATAACCGCGTGAAGAGCCAGCTTGTGATAGAGGCAATCTCCAAGGCCGAGGGCATAGAGGCGAGCGAGGCCGAAGCGGACGCGAAGCTTCGGGAGTATGTCGAGCGCACCGGCGGCGATTTCGACACCCTCAAGCAAAGCCTTTCCGCCGACGATAAGGCCTATTTCGAGGATCAGGTGATCGTCGATAAAACGCTCGCCGTCGTCATGGGGAGCGTGGTCGAGGTCGAAAAGGAAAACGAAAAAGCCGAAAAGCCCGCTAAGGCGAAGAAGCCGGCGAAAAAAGCCGCCGCCAAGGAAGAAAAAGCCGAGGCGAAGGACGAGAGCGCCGAATAGTATAAAGGGCGATTCCGCTGTATGCAATTTTATTCAGGAGGTACAACATGAACCTTGTGCCCGTAGTCGTGGAACAATCTAACCGCGGTGAGCGTTCCTATGATATCTACTCGCGCCTTCTCAAGGACCGCATCGTGTTTTTCGGCGGCGAGGTGGACGACGACAGCGCAAACCTTGTCATCGCGCAGCTTCTCTTTTTGGAAGCGGACGATCCGGATAAGGATATCAATCTTTACATCAACAGCCCCGGCGGTTCGGTAACGGCGGGCCTGGCGGTTTACGACACCATACAGCACATCAAGTGCGACGTTTCCACCATCTGCATCGGCATGGCGGCGAGCATGGGGGCGGTGCTTTTAGCGGCGGGCGCGAAGGGCAAGCGCAAGGCGCTCCCCAACAGCGAAATTTTGATCCACCAGCCCATGGGCGGGGCGCGCGGGCAGGCGAGCGACGTGGCCATCCATGCCGAGCAGCTTTTGAGGACCCGCAGGAAGCTCAACGAGATACTCGCACAGCGTACCGGCCAGCCCATCGAGCGCATCGCGGCCGATACCGAGCGCGACAACTACATGACGGCCGAGGCCGCCAAGGAATACGGCCTCATCGATGAGATCATCCCTCCAAGGAGGTAAGCATGGCAAAATTTGACGATAAGGGCTCCGTGCGGTGCACGTTCTGCGGCAAAACACAGGACGAGGTGCATCGCGTGATCGCGGGCCCCGGCGTATACATCTGCAACGAGTGCGTGGACCTCTGCCAGGAAATCCTGGAAGAGGACTTCGGCAGCATCAAAATGGACATGACGGAGATACCCAAGCCCGCCGATATCGTATCGACGATGGACCAGTACGTCATAGGCCAAACGGATGCCAAAAAGGCGCTCGCCGTTGCGGTATACAACCACTATAAGCGCATCAACGCGGATTCTAAGCGCGACGACGTGGAGCTCCAAAAGAGCAACATCGTGATGCTCGGGCCCACCGGCTGCGGCAAAACGATGCTCGCGCAGACGCTTGCGAAAATACTCAACGTGCCCTTCGCGGTGGCCGACGCGACCTCCTTAACGGAAGCCGGCTACGTGGGCGAGGATGTGGAAAACATCCTCTTAAAGCTCATTCAGGCCGCCGATTACGACGTCGAGCGCGCGGAAAAGGGTATCGTTTACATCGACGAGATCGACAAGATCGCCCGCAAGAGCGAAAACCCCTCCATCACGCGCGACGTGAGCGGCGAGGGCGTGCAGCAGGCGCTTTTGAAAATACTCGAGGGTACGGTGGCGAGCGTCCCCCCGCAGGGCGGGCGCAAGCACCCGCATCAGGAGTTCATCCAGATCGACACCACGAACATCCTGTTCATCTGCGGCGGCGCGTTTTCGGGCATCGAGGACATCATCGGCAAGCGCACCGGAAAAAAGCTCATGGGTTTTGGCGCGGAAGTGCAGTCCAACGTGGAAAAGGACATCGGCGCCATCCTCAAGCAGATACTTCCGGAGGACCTTTTGAAGTACGGCCTTATCCCCGAGTTCGTCGGGCGCGTGCCCATTATCGTAACGCTGCACCAGCTCGACGAAAAGGCGCTGATGGACATCCTTACGGAGCCCAAAAACGCGCTTGCGCGCCAATATAAGCGCCTCCTCGAAATGGACGGTGTGGAGCTTAGCTTCGAGCGCGACGCGCTCGTCTCCGTGGCCCGCAAGGCCATCGAGCGAAAAACCGGCGCGCGCGGCCTTCGCGCCATCCTCGAGGACGTGATGCTCGACATCATGTACGATCTGCCGTCCCACCCGGAGATCAAATCCTGCACCATCACCAAGGATGTGATCGAAAAAACGGGACAGCCGCTTTTCGGCCGGAGCGAGCCGCAGAAAAAACTGCCGCCCGCGGTGTCCGAGGTTTCGTAAAAACATATGGGGCGCGCCAAAAAGG
>JAJFTZ010000054.1 GCA_021372675.1 Eubacteriales bacterium | reverse complement strand
GCAAGGGTGATAGAATCATGTATGCCGATTCATAGTTATGCTGAGGAAATGATGAAAGCGGAGGCGCTCTGCACCGAGGAGCACGCGCCCCGTTGCCGCGCGCGCTGCCCGCTGCATGTGGACATGCGCGAGATTTGCCGCCTCATGAACAAAGGCGACGATGCGCGCGCGCGAGAGACGTTTGCGTCGGCCGCGGCGCTGCCGCGCGTTACCGCCAAGCTTTGCGACGCGCCCTGCATAGCGGCCTGCCGCCGTGCGGATGTGGACGTTGGCGTGCAAATAGGCGCCCTGGAGCGGCATCTTGCCGCGGACGCTTATTGGGCGCAGAAGCCTATGTTCCCGCGCTTTCGCACAAAGCATACCGCGGCCATCGTGGGCGCGGGCGCCGCGGGCCTCACCGCGGCTCAATACCTTGCTGCCAAGGGAATCCAAGTGACCGTGTTCGAGCGCGGCCCCGCCGCGGGCGGCGCGCTCCTTGGCTTAAACGGCGTCACGCAAACGGATGTGGATAAGGACATCGCGCCCTTTTCCCATCTTGTCGCGTGGCGCTTTTCCGTAGAGGTGGGAACGGCTGTTTCCTTTGCCGCGCTTGCGGAAGAATACGGGGCCGTGCTGTGTACCGGAACTTTACCGGATGTATCGTACCTCACGCCCGATCCCGGTACGCTGCGCATCGCGGGTACCAACCTGTTCCTAGCGGGCCGCAGGCTTACGCGCAACGGCTCCTTTTCCGATTCCCTCTGTTCCGGGAAGCGCGCGGGAATCAGCATGGAACGGTTTTTAAAGGGCGTTTCCCTCACCGCCATGCGGGTAAACGAAAGCGCGTATGAAACGGAGCTATATACCCCGATCGACGGCGTGGAGCCTATTCCCGCGCTGCCGGAAAACGCGGGCTACGACGAAAACGGCGCGCGGGCGGAAGCGAGCCGCTGTTTGGACTGCCACTGCCTTGTTTGTGTGCGGGAATGCGTCTTTATGCAAAAGTTCGACCGCTTTCCGCGGCTGTATATCCGGGAGATCGCCAACACCATTTCGCTTTTGCGCGACGGCGTCCGCTCCGGCAAAAACCTGATGGTCGCGTGCAGCCTGTGCGGCCTTTGCGGCAAGCTCTGCCCCAACGGCATCCCCATGGAGCGCGTGGTAAGGCTTGGGCGCGCCGCGATGGTGGAGAAGGGAGAGCTTTCGGAGGCGATTTACGACTTCCCCGTGCGGGACATGCTTTTTTCCAACGGGGAGGAAGCGGCGTTCTGCCGCCACGCGCCGGGCAAAACCAAAAGCAAACGCGTGTTTTTCCCCGGCTGCCAGCTCGCGGCCTGCACGCCCGAAACGGTGATGAAAACCTACGATCACCTGATCCGGCTTGAACCGGAGACGGGTATCCTCTTAGGTTGCTGCGGCGCGCCCGCGGATTGGTCGGGCCGGGAACGGCTGTATGAGGAAACGATTGCCGCTTTGAAGGAAAAGCTCAGCGCGCTCGGCGGCCCAGAGGTCATCTGCGCCTGCCCCACATGCCTCAAGCAATTGGGGGCGGCGGGCGTTAACGCCGTTTCGCTATACCCGCTTCTCAACGGCGGGCCGCTGCCGGACAAAACGCGCCGCCCGCAACTGGTGGCCGTGCACGACAGCTGTGCCGCGCGCGACGAAGCTGATACGCAAGCAGCCGTGCGTTCGCTGCTCGGTAAATGTGGCTACGAGGTAAGCGAGCTAGCTATGAGCGGGGAAAAGACGAAATGCTGCGGCTACGGCGGTTTGGTGTTTTACGGCGACAGGGAAGTGACGCAAGGGATGATCGAAACGCGGGCCGCGGAAAGCCCGCTGCCCTATGTTTCCTATTGCAATGTTTGCCGGGATTACCTCCTTAAGGGCGGAAAGCCGGGGCTGCACCTCCTCGACGTGTTCTTCGGCGAGGATGCCCCGGAGCATTGGCTCGCGCCCGGCGCCTCCATCTCCCAAAAGGAGGAAAACCGCCTGTGGCTTGCCGATGAGATCGCCCGCCGTTTCTACGGCGAAAATCGCGCAATCGTGCGCAAGCAGGAATTTCCGCTTAAAATAAGCGGTGCCGTGCGCGCCATTCTCGAGGATCGCCTGATCACCGAGCGGAGCGTGCGCGCCGTGATCGCCGCCGCCGAAAGCACAAAAAAGCGCCTCAAGCGCCCGTCGGACGGGCATTTCATCGCCTCGTTACGGCCCGGCATCATAACGTACTGGGTGGAGTACGGCATGGAGGACAGGGTTTTTATTGTATACAACGCGTACAGCCACCGGGTGGATATTTCGGAGGCGCGCCTATGAACGAGCAGAACATCGTGCCCATCGTAAACGACGAGCATATACAATGCGCAAGCTGCGAGCGGGAGCTTATCCCGCTGGAAGTGCGGGCGCGCTATCTTAAGAGCGAATTCCCCACAAAGGTTTTGGCCTGCCCGGGATGCGGGCAGGTCTACATTTCGGAATCGCTGGTGTTTGGTAAGATCAGCGAGGTGGAACGCACGCTGGAGGAGAAATGAACGCGCTGTATGAATCCGACGCGCTGCTCTCTCTTACCGGCGGCGTGCTGCATCCCGGGGGCGAAACGCTCACGATGCGCGCGGTGGGTTTGGCCGCGCTTTGCTATGGCGCGCGCATTTTGGACGTGGGCTGCGGGACAGGCGCCGCGGTAAAGCTGCTGCGCGAACGCGGCTTCGACGCGCAGGGCATAGACGCGTCGGAAAAGCTCGCGGCCATGGCGGCCTCGCCGTATGTCATGCTGGGGGACGGGCGCGAAATCACCGGGCGGTACGATGCGCTTCTGCTTGAATGTGTGCTGAGCCTGCTGGGGGATCGCAAGGCGTTTTTGCGTTCCGCAAGATCGGCGCTGCTGCCGGGCGGAAAGCTGATCCTTTGCGAGCCGTATCGCAAAACCGCGTGCGCCGATGCGCTGCCTGTTCTTAGCTGCGTCAACGGCGTGCCCGACCTCGACGGGTATCGGGATATGATGGAGGAAGCGGGGTTTCGCCGCTTCGCTTTACAGGATGAGACGGACGCGCTCAGGAGCTTTCTCGCCATGCTCATTATGGCTTTCGGCTCCGCGGACGCGTTTCTTTGCCAGATAACCGGCGGGTGCGCGGCGGTGCCGCGGGGCGTTCGCCTAGGCTATGCCGTATCCGTGTGGGAGAGGGACGCATGAGCGAAAAAACAGTCAGCCTATGCCCGGTATGCTTGCGGCGGCTTCCCGCGAAGCGGGCCGAGGAGAGCGGGAATATCTATCTCATCAAGGAATGCCCGGAGCACGGCGAATTTCGGACGATTCTTTGGCGCGGCAGCCCCTCCATGGACGCGTGGATGCGCCCGGAGGAAAATACGCCGCCAAAGGCGCCCGAGGCGGAGCCGCGCTTAGGGTGCCCCTATGACTGCGGCCTGTGTACGGACCATTTGCAGGCGGCCTGCTGTGTTTTAATCGAGGTGACGGGCCGCTGCTCGCTCGGCTGCCCGCTGTGCTTTGCCGATGCGGGCGGGGCGGGCGAGGATATTTCGATAGAGGAATTCGACGAGCTGCTTGCCTATTTAAAGGAGCAAAGCCCCGATTCGCCCTTCAATTTGCAGCTTTCGGGCGGCGAGCCCGCCGAGCACCCCGAGATCGCGGAGCTTGTGCGGCGCGCCAAAAAGGCGGGCTTTTCGCATGTGCAGCTCAACACCAACGGCCTCCGCTTGGCAAGGGATCCCGGCTTTGCCGCGGCGCTCGGGGAGGCGGGCCTGAGCAGCGTGTTTTTGCAGTTCGACGGCACCGCGGACGCTGTCTATACCGCCCTGCGCGGACGGCCGCTCCTTAAAGAAAAGTGCGCCGCCATAGAGAGCTGCGCCGCCGCGGGGCTTCCCGTGGTGCTGACGATGGCGCTCGTACCCGGCGTCAATACGGGCGATATCGGCCCTACACTCCAATACGCGTTCGACAGGATGCCGACCGTGCGGGGCATCCATTTCCTGCCGGTGGGGCATATGGGCAGGCGCGTCGGCGCGCCGTCGGACGCCCTGCGCTTTACTTTGCCGGAGCTTATACGCGCGCTGGCCGTACAAAGCGGGTACCGCATGGCAATAAGCGACTTTTTGCCCATCACGAGCGGAAGCTGTATGTGCGCGTTCCACGGAAATTTCCTTGTGGAGCCGGACGGCCGCATTATCTCCGTTACGGAACCGGGCGGCGCCTGCTGCCCCTGCAAGCGGGATGCCATCGCCTCCGCGCGGGCGTACCTCGCCCGCCGCTGGGGATCGGCTTATGTTGAAAACGGCGACGGTTGGGATATGTTTTTGAAAAACACGGAGGAGCGCGGCTTTTCCGTTACGGCGATGGCGTTTATGGACGCGTGGAACTTCGACGTCGCCCGGTTGCGCAAATGCCGCTTTCAGGTCGCGGCGAGAGATCATCGGTTGATCCCCTTCTGCGCCTATTATGTGACTTCGGAAACGGGGGAGCGGCTGTATGGGGTGTGAGCTTTGCTGCTTGGAGGCTTGGATCGGCGCAAAAATCTGCGTGCCGAAGCTTTCGCTAAAAGATATAAGGGCGTATCAGCTTGCCGCCGTCGAAAGGGTTTTGAACTACGTCGTTCAAAGCGCGCCTTTTTACAGGGAGCGGTTTCGCGGCGCGCCCGAGGTGCGGAGCTTTTCCGATTTCGAGCGGCTGCCGCTATTGACGGCGGACGAGCTTATTTCAAACGGGCAGCGCATGCTGTGCGTGGAGCAGGAGCATGTGTGCCGCGTTTACACGAGCGGCACCACCGCCGCGCCCAAAAGGCTAAGGTTTACCGAGGCGGAGCTTGAAGCCACCGTGGAGTATTTTACGGAGGGCTCCCGCCAGTTTTTGCGGCGCGGGGAGCGGGCGTTGCTGCTGTTTCCCTGCGAGGCGGAAAACGGCGCGGCGCAGCTGTTCTTAAGGGCGCTCAAGCGCCTCGGTGCGGAGGGGATTCCCTACGGCATCCCGGCGGATGGCGCGGAGGCCTGCCGCGCCGTCTTAGAAACGATGCCGTCCCTCATTTTAGCGGCTCCCGCTACGGCGCTGTCCATGCTCGCCTGCGGCGAAAACCTAAGCTTTGACACGCTCCTTGTAAGCGGCGACGCGCTATCGGAGGATGCGGCGCGGCTGCTGCGGGAGCGCTTTCATTGCGATGTGTTCCAGCAGTACGGCCTTACGGAGAGCGCCTTTGGGCTTGGGGTGGATTGCCGCGCGTTTCATGGCTATCATCTAAGGGAAACGGACTATTATGTGGAAATCGCGGATGAAAAAGGAAAAGCCCTGCCGACGGGCGAGTTCGGCAGGGTGGTAATAACATCCTTGCTTTGCGGCGCTATGCCGCTTATTCGGTACGACACCGGGGATATCGGCCGGTATCTTTCGGAGCCGTGCGCCTGCGGCAGTGTTTTGCCCCTGCTCGACCGCATCAGGCCCCGCGATGTGGCAAAAGGGTACCACGGCGGAAGCGATTCACCCGCAGTACCCGGACGATAGCGGTCATTCCCGCAGCAGCTTATCCGTCAATTCCGCGGCATAGGCCACAAAATCGGCGCAGCGCGCCATAGCGCCTGCGGTATATGCCGCTTCGAGGCCCTCTTTCTTCGTAATGTCGCACCCCAACAGCGTGCGGCAGTCCGCCGCGCCGAAGCGGGCGGTAAAACCCTCGGCGAGCCTTGCGCGCAAGGCTTCCGTTCTGAACTTGGCGGAAAGGTCGCCCGGCTCCGAACGGCCCGCATAGAGGCCGATCGCAAGATAGGCGCCAAGCAGCGCGCCGCAGGGCATCCCCGTGTTGCATACCGTGCCGCCGAAGCATTCGGCAAGCCGCGTGGCTATTGACCGCTCCAAGCCCAGGTCCTCGCAAAAGGCGGAAAAAACCGCCTGCGTACAGTGAAACCCGCTTTGAAACGCTGCAAGCGCCGCAGATACCCGATCCATACCGCACCTCCTTGCTTCCATTATAAATGAACGCTTTTCTCCGGTAAATCCGGAAGTTAAAAAGGGCCGGCAAAGCGCCGGCCCTTTTAACGCGCGGGTTTAGAAGCAGGCAAAACCCGCGGGGGAGGAGGTTGCTGTTATAGACGCTTTTCCACCGCGCTGATGGATTCTTCAAGAACCCTCAGCACCGTGTCGATGCTTTCGTAGGACATGATCGCGGGGGGCTCGATGCGGATGACCTTGGCGTTGTTGAGCGTACCGGCGACGAGCACTTTGCGTGCAAAGATTTCCTTGGATACCTCGTAACCGATATCGGAGGTTTCAAACTCCATGGCGATCAAAAGTCCCGCGCCGCGAAGCTCCGTGAGGATGTGGTGCTTGGCTTGGATCTCGGCGATGTGTTTCATGAAGTACGCGCCCTTTTCGGCTGCCATCGCGGGGATATCGTTTTTGAGAATGTAGTTGATGGTGGCGAGGGTGGACGAGCAGGCGAGCGCGTTGCCGCCGAAGGTGGGGGAGCCGAGGATGAAGGGGTTATCCGCCAAGCCGCTCTTTTCGAAGATGTGCTTGCGGGAAATAATGCCGGTGATGGGGATGATGCCGCCGCTCGAGATCTTGCCGAACGCTAAGATATCGGGGGTAACGTCTTCCATGTTGCAGCGCCACAGGTAGCCGGTGCGGCCGAGCCCCGTTTGAATCTCGTCGGCGATGAACACCACGCCGTATTTATCGCAGATCTCGCGCACCGCCTTAAGATAACCTGCCGGGGGGATGCGGCAGCCGGCCTCGCCCTGTACGGGCTCGACGATAAACGCGGTGACCTTCTCGCCCACGGCCTGCAGGTTGCGGATGGCCGTTTCGAGCGCGGACGCATTGCCGTATTCGATGTGCTGCACCTGTTGTATCATAGGCAGGTAGGGGCTGCGGAAGGAGGGGTTGCCGGTCATGGATACCGCGCCCATGCTCTTGCCGTGGAAGCCGTGTACCGTGGAGATGAAATAGCCGGGACCGTTATAGAGCACGGCCATCTTCAGCGCCATTTCCACAGCCTCGGCGCCGCCGTTGGTCAAATAGGAATACTGCAGGTCGCCCGGGGTGATCATGGCCAACACCTTGCAGAGATAGCCGCGCAGAGGCTCCAATAGCTCCGTGCTCGAAAGCGTGAGGCGATCCATCTGCTTTTTGACGTAGCGGAGGATTTCCGGGTTGCGGTGGCCGCAGATATACGTGCCGAACCCGCCGATGCAGTCGATGTAGGGGATGCCGTTGATGTCGTTGATATGCTCCGGCGTGTCGCTCCACTCTATTGTGGCGCCGTCCGGCGTGATGGATTTGCGGAAATCCATATACCCGGTATTAAAATAATTGTAATAGTTGTCGATGGTATCCTGCGTAATTTTGGCGGCGTCCTCCTTGGTGAATTTGTCGGACTCGATATAGCCCAATACCCGATTCAGCTCCTGCAATACGGCATTTTTGTCCACAGATAAAACCCTCCTCTTAAATTGTTTGACCGGCATAATTCAAAATAACGAAACGAAAAGCAAATGCTGCTTAGCTTGCCCCCAGTATAATTCGTTAAGTAAACCTCATGTCAACCGCGCGAATTTTGCTTTCTTAAAAAAAATCTACCCTGCTGTGGACGATTCGGACATTCGCGGGAAAATAACGCGAATAACTCGCGTCCCGCACGAATTCGGAGGGATGGGGGCGGTGGAGGGCATGTGTCGGGTGCCGTTTAAGTCTTGTTTGTAAAATATGAAAAGAGGCGCCCGTGCGGGTGCCTTCTTTAAAATCGTTGACGGCTCAGCCAAGCTCAAAGGATGTTATCCCGTATGCGCCGCGGTCGAGCGGGGGCGCGAAACGCGTATACATGCGGGCCGTTTCAAACTGCCGCGCCATGCCGAACCGCTCGCAAAGCGCCCGCGCGCTCTCGTTGGGCTCGGCGATATCGAGGGAAACGACCGCCCCTTTTGCAAAGCCCGCAAGGCTTAAGAAAAGCGTTTCGGCGATATCGTCGGCATCTGCAAAGAGCGGCCCTATTTTATAGCCCGCTACGCATTGGCGTATGGTGCCGTAGCCGCGAAGCATCCCGTTCCGGTAGAAGCAGAGCGTGCCGGCGTTTCGCATGCTCAGCCAGCGCATTAAAAAGGCGCGCCTGGGTGCCGGGAAATGCTTAGCGTCGTAGGCGGCGACCTCGGAAAACGGCAGGCTTTGCGCGGAAACAACGCAAGGCGCGTCGGGCGGCGCTTTTGTTACGGAGCCGCTGAACCTCAGGTTTCTGTGCGCGAGCCGAAAGCCATATCTTTTGTAGTTTTCCTGCTGTTTAACAACGCCGTCCAGACCTACGTTGCAGCCTTCCAGCCTTTCCATGGCGCGTTCCCACAGCGCCAAGCCGTAACCCTTATGGCGGTATTCTTCTTTTACAATATAAAGGCCGATAAAGCCGAACGCGCCGTAACGGATCGCGGATATGCAGCCGACGCGTTCCCCCGCGCGTTCCCCGATGAAGAACCCGCCGGGATCCGCGTGGAAAAAGCAGTCCCCGTCCGACAGGCCGGGGTTCCGGCCCTCCCGTTCCGCAAGGCCCATGATAAACCCCATATCCTTAAGCTCCGCGCTGCGAACGACGTACACTTAAAAATCCTCCCGTAAGGCCTGTTTTTTATATGCCGCCGCGGCGGAGCGTAACTATGCAGCCCAAAAGATCGGGATGCAGATCAACGCAACCGCGAGAAGCAGCACGCAAATCGACGCGATGAGAATCTTCTTTTCCATTTTCTTATTCATATCTGCTCCCACATCCGGCGGTTTTGAGGCGTGCATAAATAGAAACGCAATCCTTTTTACAAAATAACACAAAACATAGAAACGCGGCATCGTACCAAGGTACAATGCCGCGCGGGTTTTTATATCGGAAGTACGCTGTTTTACGGCAGCAAGCCCTCCTCGTATACGAGCTTTACGCATTGCGCGCGGGTTTTCACCCCGAGCTTGGAGTAGATGCTGCCCGCATGCGCTTTCACCGTGCGCTGCGATATGTTGAGCCTTTTGCCGATCTCCTCGTTGGAGCAGGCGGCGCATAAAAGCTCCAGCACCTTGCGCTCCTTTTCGGTCAAGAGCTTTTTAAACCGCAATCCGCCCTCCGTGCCGGAGACGCTAAGGGGCGCGCCTTTTTCCACCTCGATCAGGGATGCGAGGGAATCCGCAAATTGAGCAAGCTCCGCGCTGCCCCCCGCATCTGCGAGAACATGCGCCGTGTGCCGCAAAACGGGGAGCAGAGGCGCTCGCTCGTCGAGGTAGCTTCGCACATAGCCCTCGCTGAACCCTATGCTTAGAGACCTTTCCATGTATGCGGCCGCGGGATCGGCGCCGCCTTTTTGGAAGGCGGTCATCGCGAGGAGGTTCAGGATCTCCACCATGCTGTGCAGGCGATTTTCCGCTTCGGCAAACGACAGGAGCCGCATCAAAAGTATTTCCGCGTCGTTGGCGTTCCTTTTTGCAAGCAAGACCCGCGCGAGCACGATCAGCTCGAATTCGCGCACGCCGTTGATCTCGCTGAAAATGCTCAGCTTGTTCGTGCGAAGCCATCTTTCCGCCCGGTCCGTGTTGCCGGCATCTATGTGGCAGCGTGTTTTGAGCGCCGCGGCAAGGCCGTTCCAATGCGGCTTCCTGATGGGCTCGAGCATGCTTTCGCATTCCTCCAGCGTTTCGATCGCGCCAGCCATATCGCCTCGGCTTCGCTTGACGCGGGAAATGCCGGCCATGGCGGGCACCAAAACGCCCGGGTAGCCGACGGGCTTCGCGTCTGAAACCGCGTTCAAAAACAGGGGAAGCGCCTCCTCCGCGCGGTTTCGTTCGTAGAGATATTCCCCGCCCGCCAAAAGTATGAAACCCGTGTTGACCGTGGATATCACATCGTAATAGTCCTTCACCTTAAGGAAGGCTTTGCGGTCGGCTCCGTAAAGCTTCACGAGGATGTGGATCGGGCATCGGTACATATAAACGGACGAATCGTTCAGATCCACATAACCTACGGTTCCAAAAGTGACGCCGAGGGCATCGCCGCCTTTTAAAAGCCTGTGAAGCTCCTCAACGTTGCCCTCTCGAAGCAACAGGTTGAGCGCCGCAAGCACGACCAAGGCGCGATCCTGCAAGCCGATCGCCCCCGTTTGATCCCGCGCTAAAAGCTCCCGAGCGCGGTCGAGCCACTCGCGGGAGGCGAAAAAGTCGCGGCCCTGCGCGTGATACATCGAGTAAAATACCGCGGTCTTGACGCTTTTTTCCTTATATTCCCCGGGAATATGCGCAAGCCAGAGGTGTGCGGTCTCATATTCGTTTTTGCTCGCGTAACCGCCCAACTGCGCCTCGATGAGCGCAAAGGCATCCGCGTGATGCCCGCCTTGCAAGTAGTGGAAAACGGCCGAAGGCAGCATGCCCCTACCCCGGTACCAGCGCGCCGCCTTCGCGTGCAGCGCAGGAAACCCCTCGGGATCGAGCTGCTTGAGCTTTTCGAGCAAAAAGCCCTTCAGAAGCGGATGCAGCCGATAAGCGCCGTTCTCATCGCAAAGCGAAGTCAAAAACTCGTTTTTTCTCCGCATGTCCGAAAAAAAACGCGCCGCGTTATCCTGCCCGGTCACGGCGGCGCATGCGTCCTCATCCAAAAGTTCCAATATGGAGATATTAAGCAAAAAATCCCGTTTCTCGGGGGAGTACGATGCAAAGAGCCCGTTCATCAGATGCCGGTAGATATCGGCGTCCGCATCGGCCGCTGCGCCAAGCGGGTCTTCCTCCGCGCGGCCGTTCTGCGCCGATACCGCTATGGCGACCATGGCCCCGGCCCAGCCCTCCGTATAGCTCCCGATCCTTTCAAGGGCCTCCCCGCCGAAGCTGCAATCCCGCTTGGCGAAAAACTCCGCAATCTCGTCCTGCCGGAAGCGGAGGTCCCTTACGCCCACGCGCAGGACCTGCGACCGCAGTTCAAGCGGGCCGAGGTCTATCGCGGGCTCCGCCCTGGTTATAAAAACCATATGGGCGCTCGCGGGCAGATACGCGAGCAGATGGGAGAGTCCCTTCCATATCTGCGCGTTGGTAACGGTGTGCAGATCGTCTAAAACGAACACCGCCTTGCCGGTATGGCGCGCCAGCTCGTCGATAAGGATGTTGATGTGGACGTTCGCCTCCAAGAGCTGCTGCGACGTAAAGGCATATTCGACGCGCTCCGCGATCCCCGGCAGTATGGCTTCGCACGCCGCGCAGAAGTACCTCCAAAAGAAGATGGGATCGTTATCGCCCTCGTCCAGCGAAAGCCATGCAACCTGCACGTCCGGCTGCTCCACCCATTCGCGCACGGCCGTCGTTTTTCCATAGCCCATCGGCGCCAAGACCAGCGTAAGCGTATGCTCGAGCGCGCGGCCAAGCTTATGGAGCACGCGCGTGCGCGACAGTAGATCGGGATTCGCGCGCGGCATGCAGTATTTCGTTTTGATGAGAGAAGGATCGAACAAATGCTTTCCCCCATGCCAAAAAATCGGAACAGCATGTATCGTGCATATTGTATCATGTCCGTGCTCCGCTCTCAATCTCAATTCGGGGGTGAATCGTACTTAGGTACAATATACAGCCCGCATACGATTTGCTACAATGCATGGTGAGAATCCGGTAAAGGAGGGAAGAACGATGTGCGAGGGAAAAAAGCCTGCGGCGCCCACGGATGAGGACGTTGAAAAGGCGGCGAGCGAGGACGGCATTACGGTGATCAACTGCGTGCAGTGTCCTGCCTGCGGGCATCTCTATTCCTTCACAAGCCGTGAGGATGAAGCGCTGGTAGCGCCGCCCTGCCCAAGCTGCCATGGCGGGTAGATTCGATGCCGGCGGAGGCGAAAAGAAGGAAACACCCGTACGGGTGTTTCCTGCGCGGAACGTTGATTCGGTTAGATATGCGCTGAAAAGCCTATCTATTTAGGCGTTAACGAGCGCATTCAGCGTAAAACTATACTGACGCCGCTCGAAAAACGGCGCCAGCTTGCGTAATCTTGGGTATTCCTGCGATTGGTCCTTTTTCTCTATACTATTCAACGGGGTTCGGTTCAAAAGCCAAGGCACGCTTGATATGCCCGGAAATGATGCAAAACCGGTAATACAATTAGCTTCATTTCACCGGCGTTCCCACAACCATGCCCATAAACGAACAATCACTTAGCTCCATCGACTCGATCGTGACGGTGACCTGCCCTCCCACGATAGCGATTTTCATGGGAATGGGGGCTATGCCGGAAAAGTCTGTCTTTGCCTGCCCTTCCTGGCCCTGAATGTCTTGTACAAGCACGTCGAGCGAACCGGAGCCTGAAAACGGGGCGTTTACGAGCGACATGGAATCATATTGCACGAGGGGGGCAAGAAGGCCGACTTCATCCTCCTTGACGCCGAAGTCGGAGTAATCCTCCATGCTATACGCAACGACATCGAAGGTGAGCGGGCTTGCCGTTATGTCGATGTTGAAGCCGCCCATGACCTTGAGCAACTCCTGCGACATCTGTGACGCGTCAAAATTGGCGGTCAGGTGCGCCGTGCCGGTGTAGGCGCCTCGCTCATCCGTCCCCCCCTGCTTTTCGGCGGTCAGCACCAGCTGGTAATTGATCACGAGTCCATCGGATGTTTTTTTCGCGACCGTGCTGTCTACGTTTAGCGCCCAGTTGCATTCAATCGCATTGGGCTGGGGTATTGCCTCAGGTGTTGGCGTAGCGGCCGGGGAAGAGGAGGACACGGCGATGGGCGCTAGTGTAGCGGCAGGCGAAGAGGAAGGCGCGGCGAGGGGCGTTGTGCCGTTCTCTGAAGATTCCGAAGCGGACGGGGATGGAGCGCCGGCGCAGCTTGTGAGCGCAAGGATGAGCAATGCGGAAACCAAGACTATAAATATGCGCTTCATAGTAGGCGTTTCCTTTCACGGCAAAATAGGGTACCTTTAATCATAGTGTAAACAAACCGGATCATACCCGCAATAGACAAATCTTCTGAAAACGTGTCGAAATCATATATTGAGAATATCATGCCCTTACCTGATGTACGCCCGATCGCCAAGCAGGAAAGGATTGATCCGGCGCCGGCACTGCCAGGCATCCGTAACATGGAGGCGCCGCCCGGCGACCCGCCCAGAGGCGGGAAGGTTCTCCGCCGCCTCCCGGCGGAGAACTTCCTTGTGAAAAGCGGTTCGATTTCGGGTGCGCCGGAAAAAGCAAAACACCCCTAACGGGGTGTTTTGTGAGTGGAGGCACCACCCGGAATCGAAACCGGCCATCGGCACGGCTGCACTTGCGACGGCCCGCAGGCCTAGTGCCTGAGGCGTGTCCCGCCGAGGGCGGCTTCGCCCTGCGTGCGCTCGGCCTGGGCACGATTTCCCGGCCGCTAAAATCGCGTCACTGGCGCGATTTTGCCGCTGCGCGGCCGCGGCTTCGATTCCGCGTATTATATGCTCCAATAAAAACAGCCCCCGCAAGGGGGAGCCGTTTTTATTGGAGGCACCACCCGGAATCGAACCGGGGAATAAAGGTTTTGCAGACCTCTGCCTTACCGCTTGGCTATGGTGCCGTATAAAATGGGAGACGGGGCTTCGATTTCGGCCATCGGCAGGCCGTGCT
>JAJFTZ010000051.1 GCA_021372675.1 Eubacteriales bacterium | reverse complement strand
TGCGTTTTCGCGAAATCGAGCGGCGCGCCGGAATAGGCGTCCGCATCCGCGCCCAAAGAAAGGCGGTTGGAGATGCTCGCGCGCTCGTATGCTTTGTACGCCCACGCCTTGCCCGCCGTTTCGAGCACATAGAGGGAGCTTTTATCGAGAATTAAATAGGAATTGTCGTAGAAAAAGCTGTGGTCGTAGCCGCAGTTGCCGCCCTGCCCGTAGCGCTCGAGGTTTTCGAGGATAACAAAAAGCGCGGCTTTCGCGCTTTCGCCGCGCTCCAGGGCGAGCCTCAGTAAATCCATGCCCGTGAGGCCGGTTTTCGCGTAAGATCCTTTCGTAAACACCGCCTCGTTGCCGATGCACACGCCGCAGTCGTTCACGCCGATCTCGCCGCCCCAGAGCCACACGGGGCGCGAGAGCAGGTGCCCGCGCGTTTCCTTTGCCTGTTCCACCTCAATATAGGTGGCCTTCACCTTTTTTTCCGCGTGCGCCGCGGGCGCGTGCCACTCCAAAACCTGCGGCTCGTTGGGGCTGCGGTCGCTGTTTTTGGCAAAGACCGCGCGGTCTTTCAGTAAAACGCCCAAGGTATCGCACATAAAAAAGCACCCCCAGCCGGTTTTTTAAATGCTGTAGTCGTAGCCGCGCTCCGACTGCGCGTCGAGCATATCCTTTAGGCTCACACCGTCCGCGTAGGCGTCTACGGCGCGGTCGAAGCCTTCCCAAAAGCTCGCGGCCGCCCGCGCGGCGGCGCTTTCACCCGGCGCCTCCCTCTCGGCGCTTGCGCCGAGCTTACCCTCGGCCGCGCGGAGCACGTCGCCCGCGGTGCACGCGCGGGGCAGCTTGGCTAAGAGGTAGCCGCCCTGCGCGCCGCGCACGCTTTTCAACAGGCCCGCACGCACAAGCTGCGCCGCTACCTGCTCCATGTATTTCATGGAAATTTCCTGGCGCGCGGAAACGTCGCGCAGCGAAACGGGGCTTCCCTCCGGCTGCGCGGCGATATCGAGCATCATGCGGAGCGCGTAGCGCCCCTTTGCGGTGACGGTCATAAGCTCCCTCCAAAGAAAGCGCAGCGCGGCCTAGGCCGCGCAGTTTTAAAATATCTCCGTTGCGTCGGGCGCAAGCGCCTTCACGCGCCGCGCGTACAAAAGGCTGTTCTCGCCCTCCCGCGCGTCGTAGGGGCAGCCGAGCGCCTCCCCCACCTTTTGCGCGCACTCCATGAACAATTCGTACGCGGCGAAAAGCGCGCCCCACGCGCTTTCTATGCTGCCGGCGCAGAGCACGCGCGTCAGGCGCTCCCATGCCTCCCCCGGGAGGTATTCGCTTAGGAGCTTTTCCGCCTTGCCCATGCTCACGCAAAAATCGGTTTCAAGCCCCGCGTGCCACGCGAGCATCTTTTTAAGCTCTTCAAGCACATAGTGGAAAAGCATTTCCGCGGCGTACAAAAGCTCCCCGCGCCAAAGCCCCTTGGCGCAGTAGGGCGCGACCCAGAAAAACTCGTTGCAGCAGGCCGTGTATTCCTCCCGCGAAGGCCGCTTCACCCAATGCTCCGCGTCGGTGGGCGCGGGAAGGGGCTTTAAGATGCCGTCCTTGTCGAGAAGCTCCACGGTAAGCCCGTCGGAACCGTATTCCCTTTGCATCTGCTCTATGGATTGCAAGGTGAGGTCGATGCGGTTGCCGTCGGCAAACTGCATGAGGTAGGCGTAATGCGCTTGAAAATCCACGTCCTTGCCGAACGCCTCGTCGAGCTTATCGGGCTGCTGCATCACGAGGATGTCGCCGAACACGTTGATCCAAGCTTCGTCGCGGATAAAGGAAGCGGTTTCCGTTACGACGTAGACCGCGTCGTAATCCTGAAAAATGTCCTTTTTGGCGTTGGGGTTTGCGCGCGAGCCGTTGAGATAGACCGCGCGCACGCGCGCGTCGCGCTCCGCGACGCCGAGGATGAGGTCGTACATTTCCTGTTCGGTCCGCATAGACACTCCAGAGGATGGGAATCACGGAACGGTCGAGACCATTCCCTACGGGTGATTCGGAGGGTCACAACCCTCCGGAGGCTCAATTCCGGCTTCGGCGGCATGTACACGTCCGGCTTCGCCGGACGTGTACATGCGAGAGGCGGATGCGCCAAGCTCTCGTTTCCCCCTCGCACACATGGCCACAGCCATGTGTGCGAGAGCGAAGCGCTACACGTTAAACCTAAACAGCACGATATCCCCGTCCTGCATCACGTACTCCTTGCCCTCGGAGCGGATAAGGCCCTTTTCCTTGCACGCCTGCATGGAGCCTAACTCCATGAGCGTATCGTAATGCACGATTTCCGCGCGGATAAAACCGCGCTCAAAATCGCTGTGTATCTTGCCGGCGGCCTGCGGTGCCTTCGCGCCCTTTTCCACCGTCCACGCGCGCACCTCCTTGGGCCCCGCGGTCAAAAAGCTGATGAGCCCCAGAAGCTTATAGCACTCCTTCACGAGCTTGTCGAGCCCGCTTTCGCCTATGCCGAGCGCCTCCAAAAACATCGCCTTTTCCTCGGCGGGCATGGCGGCAATCTCCTCCTCCGCCCGGGCGCACACGGTAAGCGCGCCCGCGTGTTCGGCCTTGGCCGCCTCGTAGAGCGCGCGCACGGCGGGAAGCTCCCTGCCGATGTCGCCTTCCGCGATGTTTGCCACGTAAACCACGGGCTTGTCCGTGAGCAAGAAGAGCGATTTGATGAATTCCCGCTCCTCCAAAGTCTGCGCCATGCTGCGCACGGGCTTGCCGCCCTCGAGGTGCTTTTTGACGCGGCCTAAAAGCTCGAGCTCCGCGAGGTATTTTTTCTCGCCCGATTTGCTGCTTTTCTGCGCGCGGTCGATGCGCTTTTCAAGCGTTTCGAGGTCGGCGAAGATCAGCTCGAAGTTGATGGTCTCCATATCCCGCGCGGGGTCCACGGAGCCGTCCACATGCACGATGTTATCGTCCTCAAAGCAACGCACCACGTGTACCACGGCGTCCACCTCGCGGATATGCGAAAGGAATTTATTGCCTAAGCCCTCGCCCTTATAAGCGCCGCGCACGAGGCCCGCGATATCCACAAACTCGATGGCGGTGGGGGTGATCTTTTCGGGGTTGTGCATTTTGGCGAGCGCGTCGAGCCGCTCGTCCGGCACCGCCACGATGCCCACGTTGGGCTCTATGGTGCAAAACGGGTAGTTGGCGGCCTGCGCCCCCGCCTGTGTGATCGCGTTGAAAAGGGTGCTTTTGCCCACGTTGGGCAAGCCCACGACGCCTAGCTTCATAATAAGATGACGCTCCTAAAATAAGGAATTTTCACGGCCGCGGCCCATCGTTTTTGCGGCCTGAATTCATTATAGGTTGGCCGCGCGCCCTTGTCAAACGGCCCCAAGGCGAGTATACTAAGTATCACCTTTCGACACTCTTATATTTGCTTTTCGCACAAGGTAAGGGGAGTCGAACCCCTGCGCCGCAAAGCTGCGATTTTGGCGCACTGCATCGTCATCATCAGTCACCGTAGCCCCGCTACGGCTCCCTCTTCTTCCTTGCATTGCATCCAAACTGGCAGCTTTGCGGTCAAGGAGTTTTGAGGGTCGGAAAGTGCGTCAGTGCAAGGCGTCGGCACGGAAGCGTAGTGGTGCACGCGAGGCCAAAGGCCTCGGCCCGAAGGGCTCCGGCTCCGCCGGACGCTACGGTGAGTGCCGATAACACAGCGATGGCGTGCTTTCCGCCCCTCTAAACCGCAGGGTTTCGGCTTCCCTTACCTTACGGGAGCGCCGCGTCGGCGGCGCGTATCTCTTTATATACTTGTAAGCGGAGCGCGTGCGGCGGAGGGGGTTACTTCATGCAAAACAAGGCGGCGGAAGCAATTTGGGCCTACGGCCTGATCGGCCCCGGCCAAACGGTGGTATGCGGCGTGAGCGGCGGCGCGGATTCCGTGGCGCTTCTAAAGTCGCTCCTTTCCCTGAGCACGCCGATGGAATTCAAGGTGTGCGCGGCGCACCTGAACCACGGCATACGCGGCGAAAGCGCCGAGCACGACGAACAGTTCGTACGCGACCTGTGCGAGTTTTACGGCGTGCCCTTCTACTCCGAGCGCGCCGATATCCCCGCGCTCGCTAAAAAGCATAAGCTCACGGTGGAGCAGGCGGGCCGCGAGGAGCGCTACGCCTTCCTGGAACGCGCGCGGCTCCACTTCAACGCCGACCTCATCGCCGTCGCCCATCATATGAACGATCAGGCCGAAAGCATACTTCTCCACATGACGCGCGGAAGCGGCCTGAGCGGCCTCACGGGCATGCAGCCCAAGCGCGACAGGATCATCCGTCCGCTCTTGTTCGTGCGGCGCGACGAAATAGAGGAATACCTTTCGCGCGAGGGCCTCGCCTATTGCATCGACGAGACCAACTTCGAGCCGGACGGCACGCGCAACCGCATACGCCTCGACATTCTGCCCTACATCGAAAAGCACATCAACCCCGCCATCGTACCCACGCTCTGCTCCATGGCGGAGCTTTTGCTGCGGGATGAAAAATACCTCGGCGCGCAGGCCGAGGAAGCGCTTTCAAGCTGCAAGCGCGACGGCGGCTACGACAGGCGCGCCTTGCAGAAGCTGCCGCTCCCCCTCCTCACCCGCGCGATACGCTTGGCGCTCAAAAACGCGGGCGCCGAGGCGGACATCGAGCGCGTGCATGTGGAAAAGGTGATCGCCTTTTTGAAGGCGCGCACGGGCGCGCGGCTCCACCTCCCCTTCGTGGAGGCGTGGACGAGCTACGACCTTATACAGTTCGGCGTCACCGAGGAGCTTCCGGAATTCCAAATGAAGCTCAACGTCCCCGGCGAGACCGTGACGCCGCTCGGCACCTTCGTTGCAGAGCTGGTGGACGGCGGCGGCTTTTTGAAGGACAAGACCGTCGCGTGCATGGACTTAGCTAAGCTCGACCTCGACGCCCTCTCCGTGCGCACCCGCAAGGACGGCGACCGCTTCTATCCCGTGGGCTCGCCCGGCAGGCGCAAGCTCAAGCAGTATTTCATCGATAAAAAGGTGCCGCGCGACAAGCGCAACCTGCCGCTCATCTGCGCTTCGGAGGTGCTTTTCGTGCCCGGCCACGCGGTATCCGAGGCCGTGAAGGTGGACGGGCATACAGCCAAAACCTTGCGCGTGAAATTTCTCGGTACGAAAATATAAAAAATATACGGCAAGACCGGAGGTTCCCATGGCTGAAAAGACCAACATGAACAACGACATCAAGTTTACGCTCCTGAGCGAAGAGCAGTTGAGGGCGCGCATCGCGGAGCTCGGCAAGGAACTCTCCGACGATTACGAGGGCAAAAACGTAATCCTCATCTGCATCCTCAAAGGCGCGGTGCACTTTTTCTCCGATCTGAGCCGTCAGATGACCTGCCACCTCGAGATGGACTTCATGTCCATTTCAAGCTACGGGAACAGCTCCAAAACCTCGGGCATCGTGCGTATATCGAAGGATATTGATACGAGCATCACCGGCCGCCACGTTCTGGTCGTGGAGGATATTATGGACAGCGGCCTTACCTTAAACCACCTGACCACGCTCTTGCGCTCCCGCGAGCCTGCGTCTTTAAAGATCGCTTGCCTGCTCGACAAGCCGGAGCGCCGCGAGTGCGACATCAAGCCCGACTATGTGGGCTTCGTGATCCCCAACGAATTCGTGGTGGGCTATGGTCTCGATTGCGAGGACTATTACCGCAACCTCCCCTACATCGGCGTGATGAAGCCGGAGGTGTATGCAGGTTAACGCCTGTCGCCCGGTGACTGCGGCCACTTGGGCGAAGGGTCGCCTGCGGGCCGTTGCCGAAGCCGGATTAGAGCCGTCGGGGGCGAATTCCCCTCCCTTGGAGGGGTGGCGGCACGCCGGGGTGGTTGAGCCGTCTTCCCCCAAATCCACATAACCCTTCAGGGCGGGATGATTTCATCCCGCCCTTTGCTTGTCGAAAAAGTGCCTGCGGCACTTTTTCGAGGGTCACAGGAACAACCTGCGCCTTCGGTGCGGCCGGTTGTTCCTGCAAGGAAAGCCTTGCGCCGCAAGACTTTCCGCCGCCACCGCACATGTCGCCGGCGGCGGTCGAAAGCCTCCGGGGGCCGTGGCCCCCGGACCCCCAAGGCTTTTTTGATAGCCTGAGGGCGGGATGATTTCACCCCGCCCTGTTTTTCGCGTCACAAACCTATGCCAGTTTTCCCCCGTGGAACCGGCACTCGTACACCTTAAAGTCGAGGCAGAAGATTTCCTCATGCCCCTCGTACCACCGAAAATCGCCCGACGCGCGGCAGGTATAGGTGTACTCACCGCTCTTATAAAGCGCGGGGCCGCGGCAGGGGAGCGCCTCCGGCACGTTCAAAAGAGCCTCGCACAGGAATCTGCCCGAAAACCTTTCGTCGAGCACGCGCCCGGCGTAGTTCATGGCCCATACGGGGACGCCGTTTTCCCACATGGCCTCCTCCCCCGCGAAGCGCTCGCCGCCTAAATAGGTATCGATATAGGTATAGCCGCCCTTCTCGTATAAGAAATCGTGCGAACCCGGGCGCGACGGCGCGGTTTGCGCCCCGCCCGCCGCGTAGGTGTTCCTTTTGGCTTCGCGTAAAAACGTCTTTAAGGGTTCTTCCGTACCCGGCGCGCTCGCCGCAAGCGGCGTGCGGCACTCGCCCCCGTCGTCCTTTAAAAGCCTGTCGAGCGTTACGCTGAAAAGCTCGCTCAGCGCCACCAAATTGGAAACATCCGGCAGCGCGGCGCCCGTTTCCCACTTCGCCACCGCCTGCCGCGAAACGCCCAAAAGCTCGCCGAGCGCTTCCTGCGAAAGGTTTTTCCGCCTCCTGAAATATTGCAGCTTTTCCCGAAACTCCATAGCCTTCACCTCACGGCAAGCATACCACGGCGGGCGTCCTCTTTACATACCCCGGCCTTCTCGTTTTTGTATACCCGCGGTTACGTATCAAAAAGGCGCCGGCCGAAGCCCGCGCCCGTTTACCGTTTTCTTACTTCCCCATGCTTTTCACGTAATCGCCGAGCTTCCTGTCCGCGGTCGAAATGTGCTTGGTGAGCCAGTCGATCACGAGCTGGTTGGCGTTGAGCACCACGAGGATATTCCCGCCCGACCCCGCGTAATCCGCCTTGAGCTTTTTCAGGCTCTCTAAAAACGCGGCATGCTGCCGCTTCTGATCGGCATAGCCCGGATAGTTGACGGAAAGCATATACGCTTCCTCGTCGGAAAAATGCTTTTTGGTGTAGTCGTCCAAAAAGTCGAGCATTTCGCCCATGAATTCGGCGGACTTATGGTTCCTCCCGGCCTCGAAAAGCTGATCGGCCCTTTCGTACCACGTCATGTGCTGCTTGTCGATCTCGGGCACGCCGATGGCCAGTAAGGAGTTCCAGGGCATTTCGATCCCTCCCGAAAATATATTCATATATATTAATTCGGAATTTTCTCCCGTTTTCAATACGACAAATTTCGCGAAATTATAAGAAAACGATGTATACAGGTATTCTTGCGCCGCGTTCCTTGCAACCGCGCCGCCGATGGTTTAAGATGATGTCGCAGATATCCGGATCCCTTTACGCGATCTTTCCGTTCCATCATAAATCAAAAAGCAAGAGGTGCAGCATGATAACCCTGAAAAACCACGGCGTTTACCTCGTAAACGGTGTTCCGCAGGAGAGCTTTGCGCTTTCGGCCGACGATGGCCGCGAACGCACGCTCGCGTACGCCATCCTCCGCGCGCACAACACTTCGAACGATCCGAAAAAGCTCAAGATCCGCTTCGACAGCCTCGCCTCCCACGACATCACCTACGTGGGCATCATCCAGACCGCGCGCGCGAGCGGCATGAAGGAATTCCCCGTTCCCTACGCCATGACCAACTGCCACAACAGCCTTTGCGCGGTGGGCGGCACCATCAACGAGGACGACCACGTGTTCGGCCTTTCCGCGGCCAAGCGCTACGGCGGCATCTACGTGCCCGCCAACCAGAGCGTTATCCACTCCTACGCCCGCGAGGCCCTCGCGAAATGCGGCGATATGATCTTAGGCTCCGACAGCCACACCCGCTACGGCGCTTTGGGCACCATGGGCGTGGGCGAAGGCGGCCCCGAGCTTGCCAAACAGCTTCTTAAAAACACCTACGATGTCAACGCCCCCGAGGTGGTGCTCGTATACCTCACCGGCAGTCCAAAGCGCGGCGTAGGCCCGCACGACGTCGCCATCGCCCTCGTGAAGGCCACCTTTGAAAACGGCTTCGTGAACAACAAGGTGATGGAGTTCGCCGGCCCCGGCGTGCACGGGCTGCCCGTGGAATTCAGAAACGGCATCGACGTGATGACCACCGAAACCACCTGCTTAAGCTCCATTTGGGAAACCGACGAAAAGGTGGAGCGCTTCTACGAGATACACGGCCGCAAGGAAGCGTACAAAAAGCTTTCCGTACCCGACGGCGCGTACTACGACGGCATGATCACGATTGAGCTCGATAAGGTGGAGCCGATGATCGCCCTCCCCTTCCACCCGAGCAACGCCTATACCATCCGCGAGTTCAACGCGAACGCCAAAGAGATTTTGAAAAAGGTGGAAGAGGACGCCGTAAAGCAGCTCGGCGGCAAAATAAAGCTCGACCTCGTATCGAAGGTGGATGAATTTGGCAAGGTGCACGCGGAGCAGGGCATTATCGCCGGCTGCGCGGGCGGTCTTTTCGACAACATCGCCGAGGCGGCGGAAATTCTCGACGGCGGCGACATCGGCAACGGCTACTTCAACCTTTCCGTTTACCCCACGTCCGTGCCCGTGAGCCTCGACCTCACCCGCGTCGGCGCGTCCCAAAAGCTCCTCAAGGCCGGCGCTATCATGAAGCCCAGCTTCTGCGGCCCCTGCTTCGGCGCGGGCGACGTGCCAGCCAACCAGGGGCTTTCCCTCCGCCACACCACCCGCAACTTCCCCAACCGCGAGGGCTCCAAGCCCGGCGACGGTCAGGTCGCGGCCGTGGCGCTCATGGACGCGCGCTCCATCGCGGCGACGGCGAAAAACGGCGGCGTCGTGACCCCCGCCACCGAGATCGACTATGAGCTGCCCCATGAGGAATACCGCTTCGACGGCAGCATCTACGAAAAGCGCGTGTATTACGGCTACAAAAAGGCCGACCCGAGCGTGGAGCTGAAGTTCGGCCCCAACATCGCGGACTGGCCCAAGATGTACCCGCTCACCGAAAACGTGCTGCTGCCCCTCGCGGCCGTAATCCGCGACGCGGTGACCACCACCGATGAGCTCATCCCCTCGGGCGAGACCTCGTCCTACCGCTCCAACCCCGTCAAGCTCGCGCAGTTCACCCTTTCCCGCCGCGTGCCCGAATACGTGGGCCGCTCCAAGGAGATCGCCGCGCTCGAGCAGAGCCGCCGCGACGGCGCGCTCAGCAACATGGTGCTCGACGCGCTCAACCTCGTGGGCAACGCCAAGGAGCTTGTTTTTTCTACCGGCATCGGCTCGTGCCTGTTTGCCAACAAACCCGGCGACGGCAGCGCGCGCGAGCAGGCGGCCTCGAGCCAGCGCGTGCTCGGCGGCCTCGCCAACATCTGCTACGAGTACGCCACCAAGCGCTACCGCAGCAACTGCATCAACTGGGGCATTCTCCCCTTTACCCTCGACGCCGGAACGCCGTTCGACTATGAGCCCGGCGATATGGTGTTCGTGCCCGGCGTACGCGCCGCCATCCAAAGCGGCGTGGAGGATATCCCCGCCAAGGTCGTAACAAGGGCGGGCAAGGTCAGCGATATCCTGCTGCACATCAAGGGCCTCACGCCCGACGAGCGCCAGATTTTGCTCGACGGCTGTTTGATGAACTACTACGCCGCGCGGATGGGGAAG
>JAJFTZ010000030.1 GCA_021372675.1 Eubacteriales bacterium | reverse complement strand
AAGGAATATAAGGAGCGCAGCCTCGAGGAGGGCGTTTTCCTGCACGAGGCGCTCGCGCTTTACGTGGACGCGCTCGGCGCGCGTTATCCCGATGCTTCCTCCGTGACGAAAGAGCTTTGCGAGGCGCTTGTGGACGAGCTTCTGCCGCCGCTCATCGCGCGCCACAACAACGGCGTTTTCTTGGATACGCGGCGCGGCATGCTCCGCTGCAGCGAGCTTGTGCGCGAGGTGAAGGCGACCGCTTGGGCGGCCACGAAGCAGCTTAGCGTCGGCGCGTTTCGCGTGGTGAGCACGGAGCTTGCCTTCGGCACGAAGGACGCGAGCTTACCCGCCATTGTCGTGGAGCTCGACGATAAAACGCGCTTTCGTATCGCCGGCAAGATCGACCGGCTCGACGCGCTCGAGAAGGACGGTACGACCTATTACCGCGTGGTCGATTATAAGAGCGGCTCTAGGCAGTTCGACTTTGCCGAGTTTTACCACGGCCTTAAGCTCCAACTGCCGCTCTACGCGGGCGCGGCGCTCGCCATGAAGGACGCCGCGCGCACCGCGGGGTTTTATTATCTGCACATACACGAACCGGTCTTAAGCGGCGAGACGGAAAATAACGATGAGTTTTCCAAGCGCCTTTTTAAGGAGTTCAGGCTCAAGGGGCTTACCCTCAACGAACCGGAGATCGTGGCGGCGGTACGCGGCAACGACGCGGACTACCCCGTGATCGCTACGAAAAACACGCCGTCCCTCGTGGACGAGGCGGTGATCGGCGCGGTGCTCGATTATGCGGGTGAAAAAGCGAAGTTTACGCTTCGATCGGTGCTCGACGGTCGCGCGGAACCGTCGCCCTACCGCTTCAAGCGCGGCGGCGTGAGCGCCTGCACCTATTGCGAGTATAAGAGCGTGTGCCGGTTCGACGTGCGGCTCCCCGGCTGCGCGTTCAGGACGTTAAGGCCCATGAAATGCGACGAATTTATGAAACGGACGGGAGCCGCGGATGGAGTGGACGAAGGAACAAACTGAAGCCGTCGAAAAAGAGGGCAGCCTGCTCGTTGCGGCGGCCGCCGGGAGCGGAAAGACCGCCGTGCTCACCGAGCGCATCGTGCGGCGCATCGCCGCGGGCGCGGACGTGCAGTCGTTTCTGGTGGTCACCTTTACGCGCGCGGCGGCGGGCGAAATGAAAAAGCGCATCTCCAAGGGGCTTCTCGAGGCTGCGTCCAAGGCGGAGGGGGAAAACGCGCAGCGCCTCTACCGCGCGGCGGCGGGCGTTGGGCAGGCGAATATCTCCACCATGCACGCGTTTTGCGCGCAGGTGCTCCGCCGCCACTTCCACCTCGCGGGCGTAGACCCCGCGTTTCGCATCGCCGACGACGCGGACGTGGCGCTCATGCGCGAGGATGCGCTCGATGAGCTGTTCGAGGAATTTTTAGCGTCCGACGAGGCAAATTTCAAGGCGCTCTGCGATATGTTCCGCCCCTACGACGCGCTTCGCGACGCCGCGCTCCAAATCTACGATTTTATGCATTCCAAGCCCGATCCGTTCGCATGGCTCGAGCGCGCGGTTCTCACCTACCGCACGCCCGAAGAGGAATTGCTTAAGCTGCCGCACGCGCGGCTTTTTGTGCAGGGGCTTCGCCGCGCGCTCGCCACGCGGATCGAGATTTATTCGCTCGCGCGCGATTCCGTGGCTGCCGAGTATCCCGAGGCGGCGGCGAGCATGGACGAGGAACTTTTAAGGCTTCGCGCGGCGCTTTTATGCGACGGCCTTTCCGATTATCGCGCGGCGCTCGCGTGCGTGCGCATGCCGACGCTCAAATGGCCCAAGGACGCCGCGCCGGAAATTAAAAAACCGGTGCAGAACGCCCGCAACGCGTGTAAGCGCGCCCTTGAGCAGCAGCTGAAGGAGTGCGAGCTCGACCCCCAAAAAGAGGCCGAGCGCATGGCGTTTACGGCGGAAAGGCTCGATACGCTCGTTGCCTTTCTGCGCGCGTTTGACGAGCGCATGGCGCAAAAAAAGGCGGAGGCGCGCGCGGTCGATTACGGCGACCTCGAACACCTCACCTTAAGGCTTCTCGAAAACGAGGACGTGGCCGCGGAATACCGCGAAAAATTCAAAAGCATTTTCGTGGACGAATATCAGGATTCCAACGCCGTGCAGGAAAGTATTCTTAAGCGGATATGCCGCGAAGACAATCTGTTTTTCGTGGGCGACGTAAAGCAGAGCATCTACCGCTTCCGCCTCGCGGAGCCGAGGCTGTTCCTCGAAAAGTACGCGCGCTACGGCGCGAAAAGGGGCGGAACGCTCGTGGACCTCAACGCGAACTTCCGCAGCGCGAAAAACATCATCGATACCGTGAACGCCGTATTTTCCCGCGCCATGCACAAGGAGGGGGCGGAGCTAGAATACGACGAGCGCGCGGCGCTCCTGTACGGGCGGGGCGACGGCACAGCGGGCAGCGCGGAGCTTTGCCTCATCGAGCGGCGAAGGGGCGATATCCTCACGCTCGGCGATGAGGGGGAAGCGGCAGAGGATTTAGACGGCGTTGAGGAAACAGCGGACGAGGACGACGAGCTTCTCGATATGGAGGACGCCGAGGCCGAGGCGCGCACGGCTGCCTCGCGCATCCACGCGCTCATGGGTTCCATGCGCGTCGTTGACGCGAAAACGGGGAAGCTTCGGGCATTGAAATACAGCGATATCGCGGTATTGCATCCCAAGCCCCGCCGCGCGGCGGCGGCGTGGGTGGAAACGCTTAGCGCAAACGGCGTGCCCGCCTACGCGCAGCTCAAGGGCGGTTATTTCGACGCGGTGGAGGTGCAGGTGTTTTTAGACCTGCTCCGCGTGCTCGACAACCGCCGTCAGGACATACCGCTCGCGGCGGTGCTGCGTTCCCCCATAGGCGGCTTTTCCACCGAGGAGCTGATCGCGCTTCGCGCGCAGCATAAAACCGGGCTT
>JAJFTZ010000022.1 GCA_021372675.1 Eubacteriales bacterium | reverse complement strand
CGGATCGGCCCCGTGCTTGCCGTGCACCTCGGCGCGGGCGCGCTGGGCGTGGCGTGGATAAGCGATTGAGGAAAGCTTAAGCACCCTCCTATCCATAAGGTTATAAAGAAGCGGCCCCTAAAACCGAACGCCGGTTTTAGGGGCCGCTTCATCTTTTCGATCCGCGCTTTCGCTACGGATTCGCGCGCTCCACCGTGAGCGAATCCGTCACATTGCCGTTTTCGTCGATGTAGTTCAGTTCGATCGCGTCGCCCGTGACCGTTACCCGAAGCAGACGGTAGCCGGCCTCTTGAAAAGCCTCTCCCCCCGCGAGCACGACGGGGAAACCCACATCGCCCTCCGGCATGTAGGCGCGATTGATGTGATAATGCCCGCTCAGCATAAGGTCGAGCCCGCTACCGGTGAGCGCCTTCGCCCATTCCTTTTGGTAGCCGGAGGACGAGCTTTCGCTCCCTTCCGTTTGAAATTCGTTCAGCGGGATATGCGCAAAGGCCACCCGAAACGGCGCCGCGCCGTAGCTCTCCTCCAAAACGGCCCCCTTGAGCCACGAACCCTCCTCCTGGCGGTACGCGGCAAAATTCACCAGTCCGGCGTACTCCTCGTGGTCGTCCGCCTTATCCTCCCCGGTATCCAAAACCAGAAACTCCACGGGCCCGTGCCGGAAGGTGCCGTAATATTTGCCGCTTGGCGTATCGATATAGTCGGTCAGCCGCCGCGCCAGCTTCCCGCGCGTTTCGTGGTTGCCACGCACCAATACAAAGGGCGTTTGCGACGCGAAAAGCTCCGATACCGGCGCAAAAAAGCGTTGCACCATCTGCGCCTCGCTCGTCAGATAATCGAGGGCATCGCCGTTGAAAACGACAAAATCATAGGGTTGACCCGCCTGCGTCTTGATGAGCCGGGTCAGAAGCTCCACATTTTCATGGAGGTCGGCGATGACGAGAAAGCTAAACTCACTTTTACTTGCATCCAGCGTGGTGAAGCGGAACACCTCGCCGTAGAAGGCCTGCCCGTATTCCACGTCGTAGGGGAACTGGTTTTTGATTTTCCTTGAAACGATACGGTACTCGTAGGTTTGGCCGGGGGCAAGCCCCTCCAGCTTTATTTTATTTACGGTCTGGTTGGCAGCGATCAGCCCGTTTTCCATAGAATAGGCCTTTTTATCGAGCTTGCCATTTTGCCCGTATTCCACCCAGCCGACGCATGGCTCTTTCGTGATCCAGCCGACGGTAACGGAGGTTTCCGTAGGCGCGTGCAGATATGGCCCCGCCGCCACCGTGGGCTTTCCCGGGTCGATGCTGCAAAAAACGATCGCAGCGGGAAGCAGCAAAAACACGATGAACCGAAAGCGCGCGTTTTTCCAAAAGCGGCTCAAGGGCAGCACCAAAATGAGGATCACCAACAGCGCGCTCAAAAGGATCCAGCCCGAAAGCTCCAGGAACTGAAACTGAAGCTTGCCCGTTTCCGTGCCCATTTGGCTCAGCAACAGCGCCAGCATGCCGTTCCAAACGACGAGCACAAAAAAGAACACGATCTTATGAACAAGCCCGGGAGCGTTTTCCTGCCCGGCTCTGTATTTTTTCGCGGAGCGGTATGTAAGAAACCCCGCATAGGCCGTGAGCGCCACGGTCAGCGCAAAAATGCCGAGCACCCACGGGAGCGCGACGCCCGCGGCGGCCTCCAGGAAGTCGTCGATGCCGTACCAAATAGGCCGCGCCAAGATCAATATGCCGCCGAACGCCGCGAGATTGGCGGTCAGCACCGCAAAAAGAATCGGCCACAGGATTCCCCTTTTCCCCCGCTTCATTTCCTTTTCCTCCCCTTACCTTATCACGCGTATCGTTTTTTCGATCGTCCCGAAGCGCTCGGACTTGATCGTGATACGGCCCTCCCCCGCTTTGCCCGTCGATTTGACCCAAAATCCCACGGAACCGCCGATCAAAGCGATCGTCCTCGGGCCGATGATCTCGATGGGGCCTTCCGCTTCCAGCGCGACGGCGTCATTGGCGTAGACGATATCGTTGCCGCTTTCATCCGCGAGCCTGAGCACGATGCGCGCCGCGTCGTAGGTTTCCCCCTCCGTCAAAGTATCGGCGTCCGCTTCCATCTTCAGAGCAGGCGCAAGCAGCTGCCCCTTGCTTTGCGTTATCACGCATTGTCCGCCGCGGTACCCTTCGAACACATAATCGGTCGCCTTCGCGCCCCAGCCGCCGAAATACTTGGCGTACAGGGCCTCCGCGTCCAGCATGTTCATTTTATATTTCAGGAAAAGCCACCCCATTTTCAACTGATCTGTCAGCCCCAAAACGCCGTTCGTCCTGCCGGCTTCAATAAGTATTCTTTTGATGATGCGCGCGTCCGAAGGAGAAAATCTTTCGTTTTTCTCGAGGAGGCCGCCAATAAAGTCATCTATGATCACGGGCGGAAACGGCACATGGGGATAGCGCTCTTTGCTCGGGTAAAATTCTCCTACAAATTCCCCGTTTTTGTAGAGCTTCACGGAATCGCAGTTTGTAAAAACGTAAACGCCGGGGAGTGTGGAGCCGGCAAAATCGCCCGGCGCAAGCGGGCCCGCCACATGCATCACGGGCGTTTCCGCCTGCTGCGAAGCGTAGGCGTACGCCGCGTGCTTGGGGATGCGAAACATATCCAGCACCCCGTGGTAGCAGATTTTATCGCCGCTGCCGAAGTCCTTATGGGTGTTGTAATCGAACATGCACCAGCCGATCGCCCCCGCGATTTTATCATCCTTATACATGGCCTCCAGCACGTTTAAATGCCTTAAAGCATGCTCCACGCGGTGCACCTCGTCGTCGAATTTCTTGGTGGGGAACATGTGCCCGTTATGTTCGGTAATAAGATAGGGCTTGTTCGTGTTTGTCACGCGCTTCTTTTTTTGCAGGCCCCTGTTATCGCCCTTATGGAGAAAATCGTTGTAGGTATAAACGTCCTCGAGCAAACGGCTCTTTGCGATGCAGCGCACCCCGCCCGTGCTTCTCGTATCGTCCAATTCTTTTGCCAAGGCATTCGTTCTCGCATACAGCTCGTCATGGTCCTGCGATTCGTTGATCCGCACGCCCCAAAGGATAACGCTGGGGTGGTTGAAGTCCTTTAAAATCATCTCCCCCACAGTTTGTACCGCCAAATCCTGCCACGCTTGATCGCCGATATGCTGCCACCCCGGTATTTCGTCGAGCACAAGAAGCCCAAGCTCGTCGCACCGATCCAAAAAATGATCGCTCTGCGGGTAGTGCGATGCCCTTACGGCGTTCACGCCAAGCTCTCTTTTCAATAGCTCCGCGTCCTTATACTGAACGTTTTTCGGCATGGCGTAGCCGACGTAGGGGAAGCTTTGGTGGCGGTTGAGACCCCTTAGCTTCAACTTTTCCCCGTTGAGGTAAAAGCCCTCCACCCTGAATTCGGCCTGCCGAAACCCGAACCTGACGCGGTGAAGGTCGATTGTCTTGCCTTCTTCGATCAGCTTCAGTTCCATGTGGTACAGGTTGGGTTTTTCGATGCTCCAGAGAGCAATGCCCTCCACCTCCTCGCGCACGTTCAGCTTTTCCCGCGCGCGGCCGCTCATCTCGATCGGCCTACAGAAGGTTTTAACGCACTCCCCTTCAAAAAACAGATCGAACCTGCATTGTAAGGTACGGGGAGCGCCCGAAGCGTTATGCGCATAAAGGTCGACGTCCAAAACCGGCTTTGGAGTCAAAACGTTTATCGTTTTAACGCACACCTCGCCGAACCTGATGTGGTTGCGATAGAGGAGCGAAACCTCGCGATAGATGCCGCCGTAGGTCAGATAATCGACCACAAACCCGAAGGGCGGTATATCGTCCCTCTCCCTGGCGTCCACGTAGACCGCCAGAAGGTTATACCCGCCCGGGTTCACGAGAGGCGTCAAATCCACCTGAAAAGGCGTATAGCCGCCCTTATGCTCCCCGGCAAAGCCGCCGTTCAAATAGACCTTGGCATAGTTCGCCACACCGTCGAATTGAACCGCCACCTGCTCCCCTATCTCCAATTCGTCGATCCAAATCTGTTTTCTGTAACAGCTTTCAAATCCGTACAGCCCCTCGTCGAAGTTATTGTAGGGGAGCTCTATGTTGGTGTGCGGAAGGTTCACCGCCGCAAAGGCGGCGTCGTCAAAGGCGGACGAGAGATAGTTTTCCTCAAAATCCGGCGCGTATTTCCAGTCGAAATTGATCGCAATCTTCCTGTTCATGCTTCCCTCCACCCAAACGGTAAATCGGTATGCGGCTTTTGTAATACACTTCAAATTTATCCTACTTTTTCCGGAGTGTCAAACATAGGATACAACGCCGTGCGATAAGGCGGTTGAACATTCCACCCCGGCGTGATACCATGCTAATACCCTATTTCATATCGGAGGAAGCAGCGATGAGAAAGCGATTCTTGTTCGTTTTAGCCGTGACCCTCGCCGCGTTGCTGTCGGCCTGCGGCTCCGGGCTGCCCGGCGTTTCGAGCCTCGGCGCCGCGCCCACCCCGTCGGCCTCGTTTTTGCCGCAGATTAACCCCGAGGGAAAGGAAACCCCGCCCCCCGGAGCCACGCCCGCGCCCCGCATTTTCAGCTTGGAGGAGCTTTTATCGGCCGCGGAACTCGAAGCGTTCGTCGGCCAGCCGGTGCAAGCCACCTTCGATGCGGAGGCATCGGAGGACGGCGAAATGTGCGGCTACTATATGTACGATATCCCTATCGAGGGCATCGACGTTACGGACTCCTATGTCACCTGCTTATCTTTGACGCAGAACGGCATGATCTCGCCGTCCGAGCTCGAAAAAGGGCATGACGCGGCATGGGCGTACGAGGATTTCAGGTCGACTTATTCCTCCATTGTCTCCGATTTTACCATGCAGGGCATCAAAGCCTTCTATGTAACCAACAACAGCGACGTTCATGTCTTGTTTCAGGGTTACTACATCGCCGCCTCGTTTAGTATTGACGACGATTTTGAAGTGAACCTCGCGCTAAACAAGTCCATCGTTGCGTTCATCCTCGATAAAATATCGATGGGTGACGTTTCGCTGACCTCGTAGGAGCGCGAAACGGGAAAAGCAGGGCTGTATCGCTTGCTTGCGATACAGCCCTTTGTTCTTTAAGGAATATTGCCGCATCCGTCACTCGGTCGGTATGCCGAAGTCGTCCGTAACGATTTCCTCCACCGGCTCCGTTTCGACGGGAGCGGATACGAATTCGGCGAGGTACGCCTCCTCGGGAAGCTCCGCCAGCAGGGCGGGCAGGTTAAGAGTGATGCCATCCATGTTGCGCGGCAGGCGAAGTGTTACCGTAGTGATCTCCTCACTGCCGCCCTTATCCTTGGTAACGGCAAGGGTCATGGTGAATTTGGGGCCGATGCAGATCGCCTTGCCCCTCTCCTTATCGTAAAGCTTCGCTACCTGTTCGCCGTTTACGTTCACCTCGACCTTGTAGGGAGCGGTATAGGTCTGCCCGTTAATTTCAATGGCCTTGTTATCGAGGTATACGGTGTGCCCTCGGCCCACAAAGAACATGGCGCCCGCAATGATAAGAAGGATCGCTACCGCGCCCGCTCTGAACAGGAATCTGCGTTTTGCGTTCATTTTCTATCCCCCTCCAGCTGCGCCAGTTCGAGCTGCCGCCCGGCTAAGCCCTTGGCCTTGCGCTTTTTCGTCTCATACATGATAAGAGCGACCGTGATGACGCCATAGGAGATGAACACGCGGAAGTATTCGCCGATCATGGAATCCCCGGTGATCGCCGCGCCCGCTTTCGGCGCCACAATAAACATCGTGTGGAACAGGATAACGCCGAGGAACACGTTGCCGATGGAGGCCCTGTCGACGGACGCGCCGCCGATCAAAAGCGCCGCGATTGCGAACATGCCGATTTGCGAATGGGCGCTGTAGGTCGGCAGGTTGCCGATGTTTTGCAGATAAATGACCATGCCCAGGCCCGCAAACACCGTGGACATGACGATGGAGAGAATTCTCGTTCTATCCACGTCGATGCCCGCGTCGCGCGCAACATCCATATCCTGGCCGACGGCCCTCATATCCTGCCCGAGCTTTGTCTTTCTGAACCATACGATGAACAGGCACAGCGCCGCGATGATGATAAAGGTCAGCACCGGGATCTTAACGCCGCCGATATGCACGGCGAGCAGGTTATCGATGCTCTGCCGCATATTGAGAAGGCTCACGGTGTTGCGGATGCCGTAGCCCCTCGGCAGCTTGATGGAGGAATGCGCGATCGGGATGATCGGCCCCATCATGTAGAGGACGACCAACTGGTACAGGCCGCTCATGAAGTAGCTGATGATGAAGCTCGTGACCATTTCCCTGCCCTTGGCGCGGTTGAGGAGGTTTCCGCAAAGTATGCCCAAGCCGATGGAGAGCGGGATCGAGATGATCGCGGCGAGCACCAAGCCCGGAATACCCCATATCTGCCAGTCCGCAACCAAGATAAGCCCTATCTCGCCGGCCATGGCGCCGAGCGTCATGCCGAAGTTGAGGCCCATGCCCGCCATGATGGGGATCAGGAGGCTTAGGATCAAAAAGATGTTTCTTCCCATTCTGGTGATGATCTCGTCCAGAAGATAACCCGCGGAAAAGCCGGAGAGCGGGATGCATATGGCGCAAATAAGCACAAACATAAGCGGCACGACGTTATTGCGCGCGAGCCCGCTAAGGCTTTTGCCGAAATTGGAACTTTGCCCGCTATTCTTACTCATCTTGATCTCCCCATCTTTCTGGTCAGAGCGTAAATGATCATGCCGTTGGATACGACCATCCTTATGACCTCGCTCATGTCCATGTGGATCGCGGAATTCATCACCGTCGGGGTCATGGTAACGATGCCTTGAAACAGGAAGGTTCCGATGATCACGTTGGGAATGGACGCCTTATTGACCGAAGCGCCGCCGATCAGGATTGCCGATACCGCGGGGAGCGCCATAAAGAACGGAGCCATGTAAAGCTGAATGAAGCCGAATCCCTGCTCGTAAACCAAGATGCCTACCGCCGCGAGCCAGGTGGACATGACGACCGAAAGCATTCTCATCTTGTCGATCTTGATTCCGGCCGCCTTGGCAAAGGATGGATTCGAGCCGACTGCCGTCATGGCGGTGCCGGTCTTTGTGTGTAAGAAAGCCCATATCGCAAGCGCAAGCACGGCGAAAAGCAAAAGCGCGCCCGTAGGGATCGACAGCTTTCCGATGTTGATCTGCAGGAAATTCGCCAAGACCTTATCGTAAAAGCCTTCCAAGGAGATCGTGGTGCGAAGCCCCTTGCCGGACAGGCCCCAGACCATGGTGGGGCTGTGGTACGGAAGCAGCAGCCACATCATGCACATAAAGGAGACCGAGGAAAACCCGACGTACGTGGCGATCATCATCTCGCCGCCCTTGATCTTGTTTAAAAGCCCTCCGTAACCCGCGCCGAAGATCAACGCAAAAGGCGTTGCGATGACGATGGCCATCACAAAGCTCCAGACCCCGGTAAAGCCAAGCTCAATGGACAGCGTGCCGCCGAGAAGCCCGGAAATAATGCCCAGCGGAAGTCCGAAGTTCAACCCGCATCCGGAATGGATCATAGGCACCATAGCCAGTACGAGAATTGCATTCCAACTGAACCGGTTGATCGTATTGGTCAGCTGGGTCGTAAAATCCGCGCCCACGAACGGCGCCGCGATAAACATCAGCATGAGGAATCCGGCGATGATCAGCCTCGGCAAGCCAAAGCTGTCGATGAATTCGCTGACTCCGCTCTTTTTTATCGGTTCTAATGCTTCAGAAACTGTTTTGCCCATGCTACCCCCCTCTTACTTTACCTGACTCACCATCAGCATGCCGAAATCTTCCGATGAATCGGTTGCCGGCAGAATGCCGGCGATTTTGCCACCGGAGACGATAGCGATCCTGTCGCAGGTCTGCCTGAGCTCCTCGAGCTCCGAGGAAACCATTACGACCGTGACCCCTTTTTCTCTGTTCAGCTTCTTAAGCGCGTCAAGAACCAGGGATTTGGCGCCTACGTCGATTCCTCTCGTGGGTTCGGATACAAAAAGGAACTCAGGCTCCAGCGCAAACGCCTTGGCAAGGCATATCTTTTGCTGATTGCCGCCGGAAAGCTCTTTGGCCTTCTGCGAAGAGCTGGTGCATTTGATCATAAGCTCGTCGATGTATTTCTGCGTCACCTTGCGTATCGCTTTTTCATCCCTCCACTTGATCAGGCCGCCCAAATACTTCTTGAGGAATTTATCCTGTATCTGCATGGCCGGGAAGGCGATGTTCCACTCGAGCGTCTCGTCAAGCAAAAGCCCCACGCCCCTTCTATCCTCGGAAACGAAGGCGATCGAGGCGTCCAGGCACTTCCGCGGGTTGTTCAGCGCGATCTCCCGCCCCTCAAATTCCACCGTACCGCCCGCGTCGTAAAGCCCCATGATGCCGTTGGGGATCCCGAGCTTGCCCTGCCCGGCAAGGCCCCCGATCCCAAGGATCTCCCCTTCGTTAACATCCAGGCTGACGTTGCGCACCGTCTCGCCGGGCATATCGACCCATAGCTTGCGGATGGACATAATGACCTTGGCGTTAGAGTCGATCTTTATGTCCGCCGCGGCGCCGGCATTGACGCTTCTGCCTACCATCCACTTTGAGATTTCGGCAACGTTGGTTTCTTTTGCGGGAACGTTTTTGACCACATAACCGTCGCGCATGACCACGACCTTATCGCATACCGTCAAAATCTCATGCAATCTGTGCGTGATAAAGACCACGGCGATGCCCCTCGACGCCATGCCCCGTATGGAGCTAATGAGCGCCTCCGCCTCCTTTTCCGTGAGGACGGCGGTCGGTTCATCGAGGATCAAAAGCTTGAGCTGCTCCTTGCTGAGCTCCCGCGCGATTTCCGTGAACTGCTTATGCCCTATCGGCATATCGCTCACGACCATATTCGCGTCGATCCTGACGCCCATCTTTTCGATGGCCTGCCCGGATCGCCCGGTCATTTCATTGTAATCGAGGGTATTGAGTCTTTCTCCGAAGATCTCGGAAATGACATTTTTCTTTTTCGGCTCCCGGTTGAGCAGTATGTTTTCCGTGACCGTGAACCCGGGGATCAGGGAAAACTCCTGGTGGACCATGCCGATGCCCGCCGCAAGCGCGTCAAAGGGCGTGGCGAATTCGACCTTTTCGCCATGTATGAGAATGTCTCCCTCATATCCTCCGGTTTCCCTGATCACATCCATCCCGAAAAGGATCTTCATCAGGGTGCTTTTACCGGCTCCGTTTTCGCCGACGAGGCCGAGAACCTCGCCCTCGCGCAGTGTGAGGTTGATATCGGTCAAGACCTGATTGCCAAAAAAGTCCTTTTTGACATTTCGCATCTCCAGTAACGGAGAATTGTTATTTACCATAGCTGTACCCCAACATATTACAAGTAAACAAGCGGGGGAGGATTATGACCTCCCCCTGACCCTGCAAAGAACCGTTCAGAGACGAATTACTTGGTGGTGAAATACTTCTCGGGGACCTCAACCTTGGTGGCTTCCATGTAGTGGCCGGGGTTGCCCATGATGTAGGTATCCTGATAGACCAGGAAGGTGTTGTCGGACTTGACGCCGGTTTCGGCGTTGGTGTAGCTCGATCCGTTCCACTCGGCCTTCGGGGAGAACACTTGGTAAGCCTTCGCGATATCGTCGATATCCTTGAGCTCGCTCTCGCCGTTGATGACGTTCATGGCGTGCTGCGCAAGGCCCGCGGAAACGGTGTAGCCGTAGGAATAGGCCCACGTGCCGAACCTGCCCGCGCCGCCCTTTTCAACGACAGCGGACTCTACCTTGGCAAGGATCTTCTCAAAGTCGCCGGCCTCTGCGGTCAGGTCAATGCCCAGCGCGCCGGGGTAGCCCATGAGCGGGGAGGGAAGGTCTGCCTCAATAAAGAAACCGCCGTACGCGAGAAGCTGCTTGAGCAGCGGCTCGGTGTGCGCGTCGTTGGTGCAGAAATAGGCGGCGTTCTTGCCATACTGTTCGACCCACTCGGGGACCTTCTCAAGGATGTAAGCCTGCGCGCCGGCTATGCCGACATCGGAGGTCGGGTCGGGCGCGGTCTCGAGCACGAACTTCATGCCGAACTCTTCACAGGCCGCACGCATGATGGCTACGCGGCGGCTCATCGTCTCGTAAGACATGTGCCGCGGGAAGGAGATGTGAACAAAGGTGTCGCAGCCGAGCTCGTGCGCGGTGCGGATGATCAGATAGCCGCGGGCAACGAAGTCGTTGTTGCAGACGAGATCCGCTGCGCTGCCGATCTCGGGAAGGTCCTCATGGGCTTCACCTGCGATGCACAGGATGTCGGACCTCTTTTCCTTAATTCTGCGGAAGGCTTCGGTTGTGCCGGGAACTGCCTGGTTGACGATGATGGCCTTCATCAGGGGGTCGTCGGAAAGGTTCACGATCGTCTGGATGGTAGTTTCAAGCTCCTCGGTGAAGTTGTCGGGATAGATGGCCAGCGTGACCCTGTCTTCGCCGTACATCTTCTGGAATGCCTCGGCGCCGCGCCTATCATCCTCGGACTGGGAGACGGACCCGGTCACGATACCGATGTGGAAATCCTCGCTGGCAGTGCCCTTGGTCTCTTTGCAAGCCGCAAATGTGAAAACCATTGCAACTACAAGCAACATGCCGATGATCTTTTTCATGTTTTACCTCCCCATTGATTTTTGTACGATAAGATAATCATATCATTTTTTTTGATTTTATCAATTGGTTTTTCAGCATTTTTTCAGTATATATAGTTTCAACCAGGCCCTGTTTTCCTCTCCTATTCCGGCTTGTCCGGCTCAAATCTTGACGCGTTCTTAACGCGGCCAGCGCGACCTTGACACCGTCTTGACGCGTTTCCTGCTAGAATACGTTATTGGGTCTGCCTGAAATTCAGGTGAAATCATGGCCGGCGGCGTGCCGCGGGGCATACTAAAAGCGCTTGCGCGGGGAAACGCTTATGCCGTAGCCGTATATGTTCCGGGAGATGGAGAAAATGTTTGACAAAATAAAACGGGCATTGCTTGGTTCAGCCCTAAACAACGAAGCGATCAGCGGAGAAAAATACAGCGTGCTGTGGGGGCTGCCGATTTTGTCCAGCGACGCCATATCGTCGGTGGCCTACGCCGTGCCGGAAATGCTCATCGTTTTGATACCGGCGATCGGTTTGGCTTCCTATCATTATGCGGTGGGCATCGCCCTGTGCATCATCGGGTTGATGATGATCCTTGTGCTGTCCTACCGGCAGACGATCGAACACTACCCGAACGGCGGCGGGTCGTATATCGTAGCCAAGGACAACCTTGGCGTGTACGCCGGGGTTACGGCGGGCAGCGCGCTGGCCGTCGATTACATCATGACGGTGGCCGTCAGCGTCTCCGCAGGCGTGGAGCAGATCTCCTCGGCTTTCGTAACGCTCAAGCCGTATTCCGTGGAGATCTGCATCGTGATCGTGCTGCTCCTCATGGTCGGCAACCTTCGTGGCATCCGGGAATCGTCCAGAATTTTCGGCATACCGACCTACCTTTTTATTTTTTCGATGCTCCTTTTGATCGTAACCGGCTTCATCAAGGTAATCACCGGCGCGCCGATTGTGCATGCACAAACGCCTCCGGGTTATTACGGCGTCGGTTCGATCTCGCTCTTTCTGCTGCTAAGGGCATTTTCCAACGGCTGTACGGCGCTTACCGGCGTAGAAGCCGTAAGCAACGCCATCCCCAACTGCAAGGAGCCCGTCCGCAAAACCGCCAAACGCATTTTGCTTTTGATGGGGCTGTCGATCCTTGTCATATTGGGGGGCTTGGCCTTCCTCACAAACATTTACCACCCCACGCCGGGCGAGGGCCAGCCGGCGCTGATCGTACAGATGGCCGATATGATCTTCGGCCGGGCTACGGTATTTAACGCCGCCATCTTCTACTTTATCTCCGGCTCGGCGTTCCTCATTCTGGTCTTAGCCGCCAATACGGCCTACTCCGACTTCCCCATGCTGCTCTCCGTCATGGCGCAGGATGGCTTTATGCCGCGGCAATTCAAAACCCGCGGCGAGCGGTTGGTTTTTTCCAACGGCATCGTTTTCCTGACGACAATCGCCCTGCTGCTGATCGTCGTTTTTAAGGCCAATGTAACAAGGCTGATCGGCCTGTACGCCATCGGCGTGTTCTTGTCCTTCACGCTGTCGCAGACGGGCATGTTTATCCGGCTGTTGCGCACAAAGGAGCACAACTGGCTCCCCAAGGCACTCATAAACGGTCTTGGCGCGCTCGTGACCGCCACGGCGGTCATCATCATCGCCATCACCAAGTTCGGCGAAGGTGCCTGGATTGTGGTGATCATCATTCCGCTGATGGTCTTTAGCCTCCTGAAGGTCAAAAAGCACTATTTCGCGATCTCCAAGCAGCTTAAGCTGACGGCGGAAGAGCTGAAGGACTTCGACCTCGAACATAAAAAATACCGCAACCGGGTTATCGTCCCCATCGACAGCGTAAACCGCTCCAGCGTCCGTTCCATCCGGTATGCGAGGACCATATCCGATAACGTCGTCGTATTCTCGGTCACGATCGACCACGAAGCGGAGCTGAAGCTGAGGGAGACCTACGCAAAGCTAAACACGGATATCCCTCTTATCGTCAAGTACTCGCCGTACCGCAAGATCGTCGAGCCGCTGCTCGAGTATATCGCGTCCGAGGAGTACAAGTACGAAACGGGCGATATCATCACGGTGCTGCTGGCGCGGTTCGAGGTGAAAAAATGGTGGCACCGCTTCCTGCACAACACGACGCACTTCCGCATAACGCGGAATCTGCTCAAGCATAAGCACGTCGTCGTTTCAACGATCCCGCTGCAGCTCAATGACGACGACGATATCCTCCATTCGGAGAAGTACAACCCGACAAACGAAAAGCCGTGGTAAGCGGCGCCGCGCCAGACCCCGCAATTGAAACCGCGGCGGCGTCCGGAGGCGGTAAAAAATGAGAAAGCTCGGTATTCCTGAGCTTTCTCTCGTATCGGGCGGGGATGCGCCCCGAAGGTGAAGCGGGCCGGCCGCTTAAATCTTGATGCACTCTTGACGCGGCGCGCGCAATATTGGCACCGTCTTGACGCTTTCTCTGCTACAATACCCTCGTCGGGGGATCATAAAAACGAGCGTCTTGTATGCGCGCACGGCAAATGATAAGATGCACTCGAACGATCTCCGGGGCCGCGGCGCGAAGGGCCACCGGGCAGGTCGATTTAGTACGGGATATTGAGAAGGTGAATTGCATGCGTGCGGACGGGCGCCCCGATTCCGAAGCAACCCTCGAGGAAGTCCGCGAGGATAGCCGCAAGGCGGGCAAACTGAAGATTTACTTCGGATATGCTGCGGGCATCGGAAAAACCCACGCGATGCTGGACGATGCGCAGGAGCAATACCGCTCCGGCGTAGACGTGCTCGTCGGCTGCATGGAACCGCACACCCACCCCGAGACCGCGGCGCTCCTCCGGAGGCTCCCCCGGCTTGCGCTTAAGGCGGTGCCGTGCGGGAACGCTATGCTTCAGGAATTCGATCTTGACGAAGCGCTTCGGCAAAAGCCCGCGCTTATTCTGATCGACGGGCTGGCGCACACCAACGCGGGGGGCGTGCGCAACAAAAAACGCTACCAGGATGTGGAGGAGTTGTTAGCCGCCGGGATCGACGTTTACACCACCGTGAACGTACAGCATCTGGAGAGCATGAACGACATCGTCGAGGACATCACGAAAATCAAGGTCGAGGAAACGGTTCCCGATCATATTTTCGATGAAGCCGACAAGGTGCGCCTGATCGATATCGACCCGGACGAGCTGCTGCGCCGCTTCGCCGCGGGCAAGATATGCCGCCCCGAGCATGACGAAGCCGTTATGCGCAATTTCTTCACGCGTGAAAATTTAAAGCTCCTGCGCGAGATCGCGCTGCGCAAGGTCGCGAACCGCATCTCTTACGAAAACCAGCACGAGCAGCGCACGGCCGAGAAGATGGCAAGCACAAAGATTCTCGCCTGCTTCGGCCCCTCCCCGTCCTCGGAGAAATGCCTCCGGTGGGCCGCGCGGGCGGCGGAGGCGTTCCACGCGCAATGGGAGGCCGTGTACGTCGAGAGCATCGACAGCGCGTCGCTGACGGGCGAGCAGCAGAGGAACATCCGCGCGAACATGGGCCTTGCGGAGCAGCTGGGCGCGCAGGTGGTTACGCTGACCGGCCACGATATCGCCATTGCGGTGTCCGAATACGCGCGGATGTCGGGCATTGCGAACATCGTGATCGGCAAGAGCCGGAAGGGGCGGTCGCTTCGGGAAATGTTCGAACCGGCGCTGGAGGATAAGCTGATCGCGCTCCTGCCAAGCGTCGAGGTGCACATCATCCCCTCGCAGGCGGGGAAGCCCGGGTATCGCCCGGCCCGCAAGGCGCGCCGCGGCGTCCGCTTTCATTTTTCCTGGAAAGACGCGGCGATCGTGCTCGTCCTGACCGCCCTCGCCACGCTCTTTTCCTACGCGCTCAGAACGCTGCACATCGGCGACCAGAATGTTATCATGGTATACCTGTTGTCGGTGCTCATCGTGTCGCGCGTGACCCGCGGGTATGTATACGGCGTCGCGGCCTCCGTGATCAGCGTCATGGTCTTCAACTTTTTCTTTACCGAACCGTATTTTACGTTCACCGCCGCTCGGCCCGGTTATCCTGTTACGTTCCTCATCATGCTGCTGGTGGCCCTTATCACAAGCGCATTGACGGTGCGCATCAAGACCCAGGCCCGGCTCGCGGTGGTGCGGGAGCACCGCACGGATATGCTGTACGAGATCAACAAGAAGCTGTTGGCCACGCGCGGCACGCATAACATCGTGCGCCTGATTTCCGACTATATCGTCATGCTTTCCGACAGAGCGATTATGTTCTACACCGCCGACCCGGAAGAGGGCGCGGAAGGTTTTTTGACCGGGACGCCGGAGGACGACGGAGCGTTCTTAAAGAATGAAAATGAGCGGGCGGTCGCCCATTGGGTGTTCGTCAACCAGAAGCGCGCCGGAGCGGGTACCGATACGCTGATGGGCGCGGGCGCGCTGTACATGCCGGTGATCGCGCAGGGAAAGGTATTGGCCGTATGGGGCGTATCCTGCCGCCGCGAGGCTTTGGATCACGGCGGGCGCCTGTTTCTGAGCATGATCGCGTCTCAGGTCGCGTTGGCGCTCGAGCGCCAGCGCCTGTCCGACGAGCAGCGCGCCACACAGGTGGAATCGGAGAGCGAAAAGATGCGCGCGACGCTGCTTCGGGCGATCTCTCACGACATCAGGACGCCGCTCGCGGGGATTCTCGGCGCGAGCTCCGCACTCCGGGAGGGGGACGCGGAATTGAGCTTCGAAACGCGCGACAAGCTGCTTTCCGACATCCAGAAGGAATCGCAGTGGCTGATCCGCATGGTGGAAAACCTGCTCTCCATCACGAGGATCAACCAAAATGCGTCGAAGGTAGCCAAAACGGCGGAGGCGGCGGAGGAAGTGGTCGCCGAAGCGGTGAACAGGGTCAAGCGCCGGTTCCCGAAGCGCGAAATCCGCGTGAGGGTGCCGGATCAGCTGCTCGAGGTACCCATGGATGGCACCCTGATCGTGCAGGTGCTCATCAACCTCCTGGAAAACGCAATCAAATACTCTAAGGACGGCACCCCTGTCGAGGTCAGTCTTCGGCGGGAGGGGGATCGCGCGGTGTTTGAGGTGCTGGACAGAGGCCGGGGCATTTCCGAGGATGCGCTCCCATGGCGCGCGAAATCAGGCGCGGCTTGCGCAAAGAGCCGTCCGGACGCGTCGCGCGGCATGGGCATCGGCCTGACCATTTGCGATACCATCGTCCGGGCGCACGGCGGCGCGCTGGAAGCCGAAAACCGCGCGGAGGGCGGAGCCGAATTCCGCTTTTCGCTGCCGCTCGGGGAAGGGGCATGAGCATGGATATAAAGCCTTTGATCCTCGTCATTGAAGACGAGGAAGTGATTCAGAATTTCATCGCGACCGCGCTCGGTTCAAACGGTTATCGGGTGGTGAAGGCCGGGTCGGGGCAGGAAGGGCTTTCCCTCATCCTGTCGCACGCGCCGGATGCCGTGCTTTTAGACTTGGGCCTTCCTGATATGGACGGCCTGCAGGTGCTCAAGTGCGTCCGCGCGCAATCGAGGATACCGATCGTGGTGGTTTCCGCGCGCGGGCACGAACAGGAAAAGGTGGAGGCGCTCGACCTCGGCGCGGACGATTACATCGTTAAACCGTTTGGAACCTCGGAGCTGATGGCGCGTGTCCGAACCGCGCTGCGCCATAGCCTTGCTGCGCCGGACAGCGGGCCTTTCCCGGAGGGAAAGCTGACGATCGGCGCTTTGGAGCTGGATTTTGCGAGGCGGAGGGTATCGTTGGACGGCCAACTCATTCACCTTACGCCCATCGAATACAAGATACTCGCGCTGCTCGCGCAAAACGCGGGCAAGGTTTTGACCCATGATGCGATCATCCGGGAAGTCTGGGGAAGCCTTACCGACGAAAGCCACGCGCTGCGCGTCAATATGGCAAACATCCGAAGGAAGATCGAAGCTAACCCCGGATCGCCGCAATACATCCTTACCGAGGTGGGCGTGGGATATCGCATGACCGAAGGATTATAGGGCAGCAGGTTAAAGAGAAAGGATTTAGGTCGCTCCGCGGCAGAGCCCGCAGGCAGCGTGACGTACTGAGAGGACTTAATATTATGGAAGGGTTTTGGGCCAACATCGGCTTTTTCGCGTTTCTTTTTGTGATTGTTTTGGGGTATGAGAGGGTCCTTCAGTACCGTGAAAACAGTTGCCCGTATCACCCCAACAAGAATGTTTATGAGGCGGCCGAGCTGTTTTCACATAATGCGGAGGTAAAAGCCGTTATCGCCGCTTTGATGCGCTGCCCCGATATCGATGAGGCGGCGGCGGATTCAATCGTAGAAGGAGCCGACCCTCATAAGCCCGACCAAAGGGAAAGGTACCGGGCGTTCATCCGCTCGGTGAACCGGGAAATCGGCGAAGCCATTTATGCAACGCATCACCGCCCGTAATCTTCCGCATGGAACGGCAACGGATCGTAAAGAAAGCAAAACGGGCGCCGGAAGGGCGCCCGTTTGCTTGTCGAAAAAGTGCCTGCGGCACTTTTTCGAGGGTCACAGGAACAACCTGCGCCTTCGGCGCGGCCGGTTGTTCCTGCAAGGAAAGCCTTGCGCTGCAAGGCTTTCCGCCGCCACCGCACATGTCGCCGGCGGCGGTTGGAAGCCCCCGGGGGCCGTGGCCCCCGAACCCTCAAGGCTTTTTTGACAGCCTGACGGGCGCCCGGAGGGGCGCCCGTTTTGTTTTCCTCGATTTACCGCTTGCTCACAAAATCCCGCCGCGCTCCTTCCTCCAGATCGAGCCCGAGCGTGCCGCCGGGGTTCATGATGTTTTTCGGGTCGAAATGCCGCTTGAGCGCGCGGTAGACCGCCATTTCGTTGCGGCCGATCTGCGCCTCGAGCCAGGGCGCCGTCATCTTGCCGATGCCGTGGTGGTGGCTCATCGCCGCGCCGTAGCGCTGTATGTTATCCATGATCATAGATTGGTATTCGAGGTAGCTGTCGATCTCGTCGAGCTTAGCGATGAAGATAAAATAGAGGTTCACGCCCTGCGGGTAGAAATGGGACATATGCGTCATGTGAATGGTGTTCTTGCGGCTCTTGCACTCCTTGCGCACGCCCTCGTACACCTCCATGAAATTATCCCAGTTGACGGAGCACTCGAGCGTATCCATCATAAGCCCGTAATCGCCCATATCCTCGCGCAGGTACGGGTCTGTAAAGCGGCCGTGCTCCCAGCGGGAGCACACATAGCCCGTGGTGTACATGGCGCCGTATTTGCGGCATATCTTTTTAATCTGGCGGTACACGTTTTTCGAAAAATGCTTTTCACCCTCCGTAAAGCCGAGCATCAAGCAGCGCTCGCCGTCCTTATACCCAAACGTCTCCAGCGCCGTATCCAAAGGCGTGCCCGCCACGCCGTAGAGGCGCATCGCCACGGAGGTCTCCTCGGGGTCGGACAAACGAAACACCGACGGGAAGCCGAACTCGCCCTGCATCACCTCGCGCGCGGCGTTCACGCCGTCCTCCCAAGATTTAAATACGAAGCTGAAGCGGTTGCGGTTTTGGGGCATGTATTTGAACACCCGAAGCGTTACGTGCGTAAGCACGCCGAACGCGCCCTCGCTGCCCATCATGATCTCGTCGATGGAGGGGCCGGTGGCGTTGGCGGGGTACATGTCGCTTTTGATGACGCCTACGGGCGTGGCGTATTCCTGGCTTAGAACGAGATCCTCGATCTTGCCGTAATAGCTGGAGTTCTGGCCCGCACCGCGCGTCACCACCCAGCCGCCCACGCACGAATACTCGAAGCTCTGCGGGAAATGTCCGCAGGTGTACGCGCGCGAGGCGCCGAAGCGCTTCACCGCATCGTTGAGCGCCGCCTCGAGCTGCGGCCCGCTCATGCCCGATTCCACCGTAATGGTCTGCATCCGCTCGGAAAACGCGATCACCTTGTTGAAATGCGCGCGCAGATCGAGCTGCACGCCGCCCTTCACACATTCTACCCCCCGCGTCACGGACGAGCCGCCGCCGTAGACGTAGAGCGGTACCGTATGCTCGTGGCAATAGGCGACAATCCTCTCTATATCGCGCTTGTCGCGCGGGTACAGCACCGCGTCGGGCAGGTTTTCGGCGATGCCCCCGCGAAGCCGCATGAGGTCGATCATGGTCTTGCCGTAAGCCACCTGCAATCGCGTGTAGTTATCGGTCTTCACGTTTTCCTCGCCCACGATGGCGGCAAACGCGGCAAGGTGCGCCTTATCAAGCCCCACGGGGATGTCGAAATCCACCCGCTCGAGGCCCATCTTTCTCTTTTCAACAAAATCCTCGTCGGTAAGCTCGAACACCTCCTTCATAAGCTTATAGAGCTTGGCGTTGGGCGCTTTGAACACCTTGGGGTCGCCCCATTTGAGGATGGAGCGGTACGAGTCCGCGGGCGCTTCCTCATGGTACCAATCCGGGGTGAAAGCCTGCTTTTTCTTCATGGTTGCTCCTCCAATATCCGGTTGCCGGTTTTATAAAGGGACTTGAGCGCGGGGAACATGCCCTTGTACACCTCGTTATAGAGCCTGCGGTAGGTGCGGCTGTTCTTCAAATCGGGTGTAAACACGTCCCTGACGCGCACCATGCGGGAAACCGCCTCGCGCACGCTCGTAAACTCGCCGAGCCCGTAAAAGCCGAGGATGGCCGCACCGAGCCCCGTGGTTTCGTGCGTTTGCACACGCGTCACGGGCACGCCGAGCATGTCGGCGGTGATCTTTAAAATCTCGGCGCTCTGCGAGCCGCCTCCCGCCACGACAACGCGGTTAATCCGCGTTTTCGTGCACCGCTCCATGCGTTCGATGCCGTCCATGATGGCGTAATTGATGCCCTCGATGATCGCGCGGTAGATGTGGATGCGCGTGTGCGCGGCATTAAAGCCGATGATCGCGCCGCGCGCGTCCTCCATTTTGAGCTCGGGCGTCCAATAGGGCTGGAGCATCAGCCCGTCCGAACCTACGGGCACGCTCTCGAGCCGCCGGTTCAAAAGCGTTTCCACGCTCTCGCCCGTACGGGCGGCCTCCGCCATCTCGTGCGCGGCGAACTCCTTTTTGAACCAGCTGATGAGCCAATACCCCCGAAACACCTCGTATTCGGGGTTGTAAAAGCCCTCCACCGCCGACGGATAGGGCGGTATGAAGCGCAGCAGCTCCACGTATTTATCGGTGGTGGTTTCCACGGTGGCGGTGGTGCCGAAGCTGACGGAGGCCACATCCTCGCTCAAACAGCCGTTGCCGAGCGTTTCGCAGCCCTTGTCCGACGCGGCCGCGATCACCGGCAGGCCCTCGGCGGCGCCCGTTTCCTCCGCCGCTTCGTATGAAATGCTGCCGAGGCGTCCACCCGGGCGCACGAGCTCGGGCATCTGCTCCTTTGTAAGCCCGAACTGGCGGTAGCCGATGTTTTTCGCGTTTTTGTGCCAATCGCTCGATTTCACGTCGAACGGAACGTGGCCGATCTGCGCGGCGTAGGTGTCGCTAAGCTTCCCCGTGAGCCTGAAATTGAGATAGCACGAGAGCATAACGGCCTTGTGGGTTTTTGCCCACACCTCCGGCTCGTTTTTTTGCACCCAGTAGGCGCGCGAGCGGCGCATCACGTGCTCGCTTGTTTTTCTCATGCCCACGAGCGTGTAGGCGGCGATCTCGGCGGGGCTGAAATAATTTTCAAGCCGCACGTCCGCCTCGCGCTGGTCGAGCCACAAAATGCAGGGCCGCACGGGCTTATACGCGCTGTCGAGCAGCACGAGCGTGTCGCGCTGCGTGGCAACCGTCACCGCCGCGATATGCGCGAACCGTTCCGCGTTTTTCTCCTTAAGCCGCTTCACGGCGGTGCAAAGGGCGCTGTAATACACGTCCGCCTCCTGCTCCGCAAAGCCGGGAGAAACCGAAAAGTAAGGCTCGAAGCTCACCTTTTCGACAGCCTCCATATCGCCCGCCTTGTTGAACAGCATCGCGCGCATGCTCTGCGTGCCGCAGTCGATACATAAGATCAATGGCTCCATCCTATCCCTCCCATTGCGTGCGCATATCCGCCGTTGCCACCACCTGCACGCCATATAAGCCGCTCAAAAGTACCTCGCCCGCGCGCACGCGGTGATCCACAAGCATCCGGTTGATGCGCGCCATCGCCTCAAACAGCTTATCCTTGGGGATTTCGCCGCTCGTTTTTACGCTCAGGCGGGGCATATCCTTAAACACCGTGGCCACGGTCGTGGTGAGGCTGCGCATGGGGTTTTTCATCTCGTCGAGCGCAAACGCCTCGCCCCGCTTGCACCTCGCCCCTTCCACCGTATACCCCGCCTCGCCCTCAACAACGCGCAAGGCGCAGCCGTTGGGGCACACGATGCAGACCATTTCCTTCATAGCTCCCCCTCCATTTTCACTTCGATCCGCGCGGCGCTTTCCGGCACGCTGACCGCAAGGCATTCCATCTCGGCCGGCGCGAGCCGCGCGTAGCTCTTCCTTTTTATAAGCGCGCCGTCCGCGCTTATACTTACCGCCGCGCCCTTTTTCGTTTCGCGGCTGCGGAAGCAAACGTCCATTTCACGCCCGGCGTTTGCGTCGAAGCGCTGCGGCGCCACATAGAGAAAGTCTCCTTTTTCGCAGGCGACGGGAAGAAGCTTGCGTTCGCGCCAGCGCTCGTACCGCGCGGCGCATTTTCCCGCCGCGAGCGCGCCGCGCGAAACATGATCCACCAGATCGTGCACATGCAGTGCGTTGCCGCAGCAGAACACGCCGTCCACGCTCGTCATAAAGCTTTGATCTACCCACGGCCCCTTGGTGGCGGGGTCGATCTCCACGCCCAAACTCTCGGCCACCTCGTTTTCGGGAATTAAACCCACCGAGAGGATGAGCGCGTCGCATTCGATCCTCTGCGCGGTTTCGGCAATGGGCTGCATGTTTTCATCCACTTTGCAAACCTCCACCGCCTCCACGCGCTTTTGCCCGAACACCTTCGTGACCGTTGTGGAAAGATGCAGCGGAATGCTGAAATCGTCGAGGCATTGCGCAATGTTTCGAGCGAGGCCCGAGGGCTCGCTTTTCACCTCGTACACGCCGAGCACGCGCGCGCCCTCGAGCGTGAGCCGCCGCGCCATGATGAGGCCGATGTCGCCGCTGCCTAAAATGACGCAGCGTTTCGTGGGCAAGTAGCCCATCACGTTCACGTAGTACTGCGCCGCGCCCGCCGTGAACACGCCCGCCGGACGGTCGCCGTGTATGAACACCTGCCGCGAGGTGCGCTCGCGGCACCCGCAGGCCAGCACGAGCGCCGCGCACGATACGCGCTCCATGCCCTCCGCCGTGCGCAGGCTAAGGGAAAAGCCCTCGGGCGTTTTTTGCACGGAATCGGCAAAGGCGCTCAAAACACAGTCGATCCTTCGCGCATAAAATTCCTTTAGATACCGCCCGGCATATTCGGGGCCGGTCATGCGCTCGCCGAAGTTCAAAAGCCCGAAGCCGTCGTGTATGCATTGCTTTAGGATGCCGCCCATGCGCTCCTCGCGCTCCACGATCAGCGTTTTCGCCCCCGCGTCGTGCGCGCCGATAGCCGCGGCAAGCCCCGCGGGCCCCGCGCCCAACACGATCACATCGTAAAAGTTCAGCATATCGCGGCATCCCCCTTCGGCGTTTTCTCCAAAAGCACCGGGGAATCGCCGCCGCTTTTTTGCACCGCCTCCGGCCCGCCGCCCGTTTGCTCCGCGATGAGCTTGGTGACGAGCGGCGCGCAAAAGCCGCCCTGGCAGCGCCCCATGCCCGGCCGCGCCCGCCGCTTGATCGCATCGAGCGTTAAGGCCGGCACGGGCGAGTTGATCGCGTCGATGATCTCGCCGCGGCTTATCCCCTCGCAGCGGCACACGATCACGCCGTAGTCGGGATTTTTTTGGATGATCGCCTGCTTTTCAACAAAGCTCATGCCGTTAAGCTCCGGCCGCTTTTTGCGGATGGGGTCGAACGCCGCGTTTTTCCTTACCTCCATCTCGAGCGCTAAATACTCCTTCACAATGCGCGCCACGTCCTCCGCAACGGCCGGCGCGCTCGCGAGGCCGGGCGACTGGATGCCCGCCGCGTGCACGAGGTTTTTGACGTACCGCGACTTCTCCACGATAAAATCCTCCTCGTAGGTGGCCGCGCGGATGCCCGAAAAGTAGGTGATCACATCCTGCGGCCCGAGGCCCTTGATAAGCGGAAGATGCTTTTTGAGGATGGCGTCCACATGGTCGGCGTTGGTGGAATATTCCTCGCGGTAGGGCTGCTCGTACGCGTCCGGGCCTACGAGCACGTTGCCGTCGATGGTGGGCATGATGCCGCCGCCCTTGGTATCGGACTTAAGCTGATCCGCGCCCACGAGCGAGACGGAGGCGTGCAAAAAATTGCCTTTTTTCTTATCGAGGATTGCCAGCTCGCCCTTGCGCGGGTGGATGGAAAAGAAGCGGTCGTTTGCCATCTCCGCCACCTTGTCGGCAAATACGCCCGCGGCGTTTATGACCGCGCGCGGCCGCAGCGTGCCCCGGTTGGTGACGACGCCCGTGATCGCGCCGTTATGCAGCTCCATGCCGAGCGCCATCGTTTCGAGCAAAATTTCCGCGCCGTTTTCGGCCGCGCTTTCGGCCAAAGCCACCGTGAGCTTATAGGGCGATAAAATGCCCGAGGAAGGGAAGAACATCGCGCCCGCGAGGCCGTCCTTCAGGTTCGGCTCGCGCTCGTAGAGCCGCGCTTTCGTAAGCCGCTCGCCCTCCACCTTCAGCCGCGCCATGCGGCTCTTGAAAAACAATTCCATAGGAAGCATAAGCAACTTGCTTTCGCACAGCACGAGGTTGCCGATGCGCTTGAACGGGATGGAAAGCTCCTTTACAAGCTCCGTGTACATGGCGTTTCCGCGCACGTTGTATTTGGTGCGAAGCGTATTCGGCTTGGAGGCGGTGCCGGGGTGGATCATGCCGTCGTTGCGCGAGGAGGTGTGCACGGCCACGTCCGCTTCCTTTTCGAGCAGCATTACAGAAAGGTCATAGCGCCTGAGTTCGCGCGCGATTGCGCAGCCGATCACGCCGCCGCCGATGATAAGCACATCCACCGCGCGGTTGTGCACGGACGCATCCTGCGCTTTAGGCGCGCGGATGTCCGGCTCGGTAAAGCCCTTGACGCGGATGTCGTTGACCACGCCTTTAAAGCCGAAGCGCGCCGCGACCTTGCCCGCGCGAATGACCGTATCGTAATCGTCCGCCTCGCCGATAAGGCGCAAGCTCTCGCGCCAAAGCGCGCAGGTAACGCCCTGTATACCGCTTTTGTGAAGCGCGTTTTCCACGCTTAAGGCCTTGTTTGCCACCATGAACCCCCTCGGTTTTTTAAGAAAGCTTTCTTTTCTTCGGGCATGCAAGCGCGCGCTTGCTTTGTGGGCCCGTTTTTCATATAATAAGCGACAAGAACGAGTAGAAACGAAAGTCATTCGGTTGTCCGAACCTCTTACTGTTAGTTTATGTATTTGCCGTAATTTTGTCAACGCCTCTTGAAAATTTCGGGGTATTATGCATGATTGATAAGTCTAGCCATGTGCCGCTGTACATCCAGCTCAAGGAGCACCTGATGGAGGGCATCGTATCGGGCCTCTACCCGGCGGGCTCGCAGCTCCCCACCGAAAAGGAGCTCACAAAATCGCTTAAGCTCGGACGCGCCACCGTGCGCGCCGCCGTAGCGGAGCTCGAGCGCGACGGCGTGGTCACCAAGCGGCACGGCATCGGCAGCTTTGTGCTGCAAAAGGACGCGAGCCTCGGGTTTAAGCCGCTTATCTCGCTTTCGTACATGCTGGAGATGATCGGCTTCAAAAGCCTCAACCGGCTTGAGTTCGACCGCGAGGTTGGGGTGGAGGCCCCGCCGACGCGCGAAAAAATGCCCGGCGCCGCGCTGCGCCAAATCCGCCGCGTGCGCTTTGCCGACGGCATCCCCGTAGCGCTCGAGGACGATTATTTCACGCTCGACCTGTATGAAAAAATGAAGGGATACGACCTTACCGCGTCGCTCGCGCACCTTTTGCTTTCCGAGCTTCGTTTACCCGTAGAGCGCATCGAACAGACCTTGCTCCTTCGCGCGCCAAACGGTGAGGAGCAAGCGCTCCTCTGCGCAAGCGAAGGCGAGCAGGTCATTGAAATGACGCGTTTCCTGTACATAAAGGGCGTTGAAACGCCCGTAAGCTATCTCAGCTTCGTTATGACCTACGACCTGCTTCAAGTACCCTTCGAGATGTTTCGGCGCAGCCGAAAGGCGCGCTGAGGCCGCCGCGCTGTGAAACGAAAATGAGAATCGGAACCCGATTCTCATTCACAAAGCCCTCCCCGAAAAAAACCTTACCGCTCCAACAGCAGCTCCGCGATCTGCACCGCGTTGGTAGCGGCACCTTTGCGCATCTGGTCGCCGCAGCACCAGAGGGCCAAGCCGTTGGGGTTGGTCAGGTCTTTGCGGATGCGGCCCACGAATACGGTATCCTGCCCGCTGGTGTTGAGGGGCATCGGGTAGCGCCTGTTCGCCGGATCGTCTATCAACCGGCAGCCCGGCGCGGCGCCGATGGCCGCCTTGGCCTCCTCCACGGAAACGGGTCTCTCCGTCACCACCGTAACGGATACGGAATGGCTGCGCACCACGGGCACCCGCACGCAAGTGCAGGTTGCGAGCAGCTCGGGCAGGTGTAAAATCTTACGGCTTTCGTTTTGCATCTTCATTTCCTCGCCGGTGTAGCCGTTTTCCTCAAAGCCGCCGATCTGGGGAATCAGGTTATAAGCGATCTGGTATGGAAATACCTCGGGCCGGGCCGCTTCGCCCTTCCCCAGCGCCTTCACCTGCTCCATGAGTTCGAGGGGGCCGCCCGCCCCCGCGCCGGATACGGCCTGATAGGAGGAAACGGTCATGGCCTTGATGGGGGAAAGCCCGGCGAGGGCGTTCACCGCGATCAGGGTTACGATGGTGGTGCAGTTGGGGTTGGCGATGACGCCCCTGTTTAGCCTTGCGTCCGCCGGGTTGATCTCCGGGATGACCAAGGGCACCCGCGGGTCCATGCGAAAGGCGCTGGAGTTATCCACAAACACCGCGCCGGCAGCCCGAATGGCCGGCGCAAACCCCTTGGCGACGCCGCTCTCCGCCGCGCCCAGCACGATGTCTATGCCTTCAAAGGCGCCCTCGCAGGCCTCCCGCACAGGGACGGACCTGCCCTTAAAGTTCAGCGTGTCGCCCGCGCTGCGGCTGCTCGCAAGGGGGCGAAGCTCGGCCACGGGGAACCCACGCTCCTCCAAAATGGTCAGCATCTCCCGCCCCACCGCGCCCGTGGCACCCAAAACGGCAACGTTATAGTTTTTCATGCCTGCATGCCTCCCGCTTAAAGTGTTCTCAGCGCCTCTTCCAGCGCGGTTTTGGCGCTGGTTTTGGCGTCTTTTTCCTTTATGACGCGGGCAGGAGCGCCCGCTACCACCACATTGGGAGGCACGTCGCGGAGGACTACGGCCCCGGCCGCCACCACGGAATTCTCGCCGATGCGGACCCCCTCCAGCACCACGGCGTTAGCTCCCACCAGAACATTGTCCTCCACCACTACGGGGGTGGCGCTGGCGGGCTCGATCACCCCTGCCAGCACGGCGCCCGCGCCGATATGGCAGTTTTTGCCCACCGTGGCCCGTCCGCCCAAAATGGCCCCCATGTCGATCATGGTACCGGAGCCTACCACCGCGCCGATGTTGAGAATGGCCCCCATCATAATGACGGCGTTTGCGCCGATCTCCACCTGTTCCCGAAGGATGGCGCCGGGCTCGATGCGGGCGGGGATATCCTTGGTATCCAGCAGCGGGATGGCCGAATTGCGGCAGTCGTTTTCGATTACGATCTGCGCAATATCCGCCCTATGGGCTTCCAAGATGGGCCCAAGCTCGCTCCATTCCCCGAAAACGATCTTATCCCCGAGGCCGAATACGCGGGCGCTGCCGTAATCGACGGGCGCGTTCTCCTTTACATAGAGCTTAACGGGGGTCTTCTTTTTGGATTCGCCGATGTAGCGGATGATCTCCTGCGCGTTCATACCTTCCCTCCAAAGAGTATTTCTTCCAAGGCATAGCAGCCCTTGGGCCGGGCGGCCAGCGCTTCCGCCGCGCGCAGGGCCCCGTTTGCGAAAACGGCCCGGCTGGCGGCCCTGTGCGTAACGGAAAGCTCCTCATCCTGCCCAAAGAAATTCACCGTATGGACGCCGGCCACGGTTCCCCCCCGCAGGGCGTGGATGCCGATCTCCCTTTCGCCCCGTGCCCCGCACATGCCTTCCCGGCCATAGACCGGCGTATAGGCATGCCCGGGATCCATGGCTTCATACAGGAGCTTGGCCGTGCCGCTGGGGGCATCCGCCTTTTTGTTGTGGTGGGTCTCCACGATCTCCGCGTCAAAGCTGCCCAGGAGGCCGGGGGATATCTGGGCCAGCACCCTGCGGAACACAGCTATGCCTATGGAATAATTGACGCTGTGCAGCACGGGCGCATAAGCGCCCAGGCTTTGGAAAGCTTCGAAATCCTCCGCAGAATAGCCCGTGGTGCCGCTCAGGAGGGCCATGCCCGTGCGCCGGATGAAATCCCCCAAGAGAGGCAAAACGGCGGGGGTGGAGAAGTCGATGGCAACATCCGCCACGGCGCCCAATTTCCGCAAGTCCCCGCTGTTATGGATATCAATGGCTTTTTCCACGGAATGGCCCGCACGAAGGGCCATATCCTCGATCATCCGGCCCATGCGGCCATAGCCGATCAATAAAATCCTCATAAGGCCCCAACCTCCCGCAGGGCGCTTTCCAGCCGAGCCTTGGCCCCTTCGCCCATCTCATAGAGGGGCAGGCGCAGGCTGCCCGCACGTAGGCCCATCCTGTTCATGGCGGCCTTCACGGGGATGGGGTTCACCTCGATGAAAAGGCTGTTGATCACCTCCAGATATTTGAGCTGCGCGGCTCTGGAGCTTTCGATATCCCCGTTAAGAAAGTCCGCCACAATGTTGTGGCTGACCTCGGGGAAGATGTTGGCGAACACGGAGATGACGCCGCTGCTGCCCAGCGCCATCATGGGGACGATGATATCGTCGTTGCCGCTGAACATGCGGAAGTCGTCGCTCAGGTAGCGGGCGATCTGGGAGGCATAGCTCAGGTTGCCCGAAGCCTCCTTGATGGCGGCGATGTTCTCATGCTTATACAGCCTGAGGACTACCTTCTCCGAAATAGAGCAGCCCGTGCGGCCGGGCACGTTGTAGAGGATGCAGGGGAGGTTCACCGCGTCCGCCACGGTGGCGAAATGGCGGTACATGCCCTCCTCGTTGGCCTTGTTGTAATAGGGGGCTATCACAAGCAGGCCATCCACGCCCAAGTTTTGATAGCGCAGGCTCTTTTGGAGCATCGTGGCCGTGCAGTTGGAGCCGCTGCCCGCAATGACCGGTATACGGCCCGCCGCCCGCTCCACCACCAGCTTGCACACCTTATCAGCCTCCTCGCCGGTCATGGTGGAGGATTCGCCCGTGGTCCCGAGAACCACGATGCCGTCGGTCTTATGGGCAATATGCCAATCCACCAACTCGCCCGTCCTTGCATAGTCCACGCTGCCATCCCGGTTGAAGGGGGTGACGAGGGCGACGATAGAGCCTTGAAGCCGTAACATGGTTTTTATCCGCCTCTCAAAATATTTTAGGTCTGTCCTGCGTTCGCGCAGCGCAAAGGATTACGCGCCTTGACAAAGCTCGAATTCTTCCGAAAGCAAGCGGGCGGCCCGCTCCAGATTCTCCCCCTCCACGGTGATGGATATGGATATCTCGGAGGTGCTGATCTGGTAATAGCGAATGCCGTTGCGGTAAAGCGTATCAAAGGCCCGGTTGGCAATGCCGCTGTGCGTGATCATGCCCACGCCCACCAAAGAGATTTTGCCCAAAGTGCTTTGCAGCCTCAATTCGTAGGGGAAGCCCCTTTCGGCGCAGGCCCTGAGCAGGAGCTGCGCGTCGTCCGGCTTGCAGCTGAAGGAAAGGGCGATGCTGCCGTCCGAAAGAAGCTGCTGCGAGATAAGGTCCACGTTGATATCCAGCTTGGATACGATGGCAAACAGGCTGCTCACGCAGCTTCCGTCCGCGGGGGCGTTGGTGATGTTGAGCACGGCGCAGCGCTCGGATAGGCTGATGCCGGTAACGGGCATATATTCAAAGGTATTGTCCTTTTCCATAATATACGTTCCTTTCGTTTTGTCGTTTTCCAGAGAACGGCCCAAGTACAGCCGCACGCGATACTTCTTGGCCAGCTCCACGCTTCTGGTTTCCAACACGCCCGCGCCCAGAGCCGCCATTTCCATCATCTCGTCATAGGTGATGCGGCGGAGGGCCTTGGCGCCGGGGCAGCGGCGGGGGTCGATGGAGAAGATGCCTTCCACATCCGTGTAGATTTCGCAATCCCACCCAAGCTTAGCCGCCAGGGCCACGGCTGTGGTATCCGACCCGCCGCGGCCCAGGGTGGTGATGTTCCCCGCCGCGTCCGTGCCCTGAAAGCCGGCCACCACCACCACCTTGCCCTCGCCGATATGCTTTTGCAGGGTATCCGTTCGGATATCCATGATCTTGGCCCGGGTGTGGTTATCGTTGGTCACGAAGCCGCACTGCCCGCCCGTAAGGGATACGGCCGGTATGCCCATACCCTGCAGGGCCATAGCCAGCAGGGAAATGGTGGTCTGCTCGCCTGTCGCCATCAGGGCGTCCATCTCCCTGACGCTGTCCGCGCCCCCCGTTTGTTTCGCCAACTCAATAAGCCGGTTGGTCGTTTTTCCCATGGCGCTGGCCACCACCACCACATCTTGGCCCGCCCGCTTGACTTGGGCCACGCATTCGGCAACAGCTCTGAGCTGTTCGATGGTCGCGACGCTGCTGCCGCCATATTTTTGTACGACTCCCATGCTGTCTCCCTCAAAATTCTATCTTCAAAATCCTGCCGTAAGCGCATCGGTTTGCTGCTTTTACCATGTTATTACCGTACACGGGGTATTTGTAGCGCAAAAGCTGCAATCGTTTAGGACTTTTCTGCAAAAAAAACCGATCGGCGCGGAACGCCGACCGGTTGATCACACAAAGATAGGCTTCGCCAAGGGAAAGAAAGACCCTTTGGCAAATCTATTGCGGGTGCTTCATCGATCAGACAGCGCTCCTGCATTTCTGCAGACAGTTTTCGAGATATTCTCCCGAACCCCATCCCGCGGATATACCTATCCGAGGGATTCGGCGGAATTGCAGCGGTCTGCGATCATAGCCCGTCGGCTCCTGCAAACTTCGTCGTTTCCGCGCCTCTATCTTGCACGAAAAGGTATCACAAAGGCAGGGCTCCTGTCAAGACAATTCTTGCGCCATTTTTCAAAATAGCGTACAATCGTGAAAAATCACAAAGAGAGGGCAGGGAGAGGGATATGATCGAACTCCTTAAAAAGTACAGGCGGGACCTGCATAAAATACCAGAGTTGGGCTTTGACCTTCCCTTGACCACCGCCTATGTGGAGGGGATCCTGCGCGAACTCGGGTGCAAGGTCTTCTACCCCGCGCCCAGCTCCGTCTGCGCTTTTTTCGATGGGGGTAAGGCGGATACCGTCGCCTTCCGGGCGGATATGGACGCCCTCCCCGTGCGGGAGGAAACGGGTGCCGCCTATGCCTCCGGCCACCCGGGCAACATGCATGCCTGCGGCCACGACGGGCATACGGCCCTTCTGCTGGCCCTTGGGGGACTGGTGCGGGAGAGCCTAAAGGACCTTCCCCACAATGTGCTGCTGATCTTCCAGCCGGCCGAGGAAACCACCGGCGGCGCCAAGGCCATCTGCGAGAGCGGCGTTCTGGAAGCTTATAAAGCATGCGCCATCTTCGGGATACATCTTTGGCCGGAACTGCCCAAGGGGGAAATTTGGAGCAGGCCCGGCCCGGTCATGGCCAAGACCGGCATCGTGAGCGTGGAGATCGAGGGAAAGAGCGCCCATGTGACCCGCTCGGAGGAGGGGGCGGACGCTCTGGCCGCAGGCGTAGAGTTTTTACATCGCGCATATGAAATGGCCCAAAGGATGGAGCCCCTTGAAGAGGCGCGGCTGCTCAAATTCGGCTATATGCAAAGCGGCGTGGCCGAGAACGCCGTCAGCGCCCATACTTCCATCCGCGGCACCCTGCGCGCCTTCAGCGCGGATATGCACGGCCGCATGCGGGAAGCCCTCGGCCATATCGCCGGCGAAGCCGGGCACAAGACCGGTTGCAGCCTGACCTTATCCGTTTCCGAGGGATATCCCGCCCTGCGCAATGACGGAGGGCTGTATGACCGCCTTCTGACCCATCTTGGCCAAAAAGCCCCGGCCCTTTTGCCCCGCCCCTTCCTCACGGGGGAGGATTTCTCCTTCTATCAGCAGCGGGTGCCCGGGGTGTTCTTTTTTCTGGGGACGGGCGGCCCCGCCCCCCTGCACAGCGCGGCCTTTGATTTTGACGAGGCGGTTCTTCTTAAGGGATTGGAATTGTATCGCCGGCTGCTGGAGCTGTAGGCGGGCGGCGCCGAAGGATGCGGGTCTTGCGATCAAAAAACGATAATTTTTAGCGCTTTTTCCCCTTGAGCATTGCGATTGCGGGTGTTACCATGGGTTTATCAGGCAGGCTCGGAACGCGGCATGATGCGGATTCTTCACGGTATGGCCGCTCCTCCTAGCGCGGCGGCCGCAAGCGTTTCCGGGTTCGTAAGAAACGACGGGCCTTCCGTCTCCCCCGCGTCCATCCGCAAGGTAAAGCGCGCGGTCATCGAAAGCAAAACGGAGAAAGCATGAAATTTCTCGTATGCGTCAAGCAGGTCCCCGTAAGCGGCAACGTGCGGGTGGATGAGGAGACCGGCGTGTTGCTGCGCTCCTCCGCGGATACGAAGCTCAACCCCTACGACCTTTTTGCGTTGGAAACCGCGCTGCGCTTAAAAACCGAGGAGGATACCGTGACGGTGCTCACCATGGGCCCGCCCGCGGCGAAGGAGGCGCTGCTCGAGTGCCTCGCCATGGGCGCCGACAGCGCCGTGCTCGTGACCGACCGCGCCTTTGCGGGAAGCGACGTTTTCGCCACGGCCTACACCCTTTCGCAGGCCGCAAGGCGTTTGGAGCCGCAGCTCATCCTCTGCGGGAGGCAGACCACCGACGGCGATACCGCGCAGGTGGGCGCGGAGCTTTCGGAGTTTTTAAGCATCCCCTGCGCCGCAAACGTCTGCGCGGTTTTGAGCCGCGAGGAAAACGGCCTACGCGTTCTTTCAAACCTCGGGGAGTTTGAGCAGGAGCTTTTCCTCCGCTTCCCCTGCCTCATCGCCGTGGAAAAGGATATTTTTACCCCGCGCCTGCCCTCCTTCAAGCGGCAGCGCGCCATGAAAAACCCCGGGATCATCACCCTCACGCTTGCGGATTTTGAAGATCAAAACACTTCGCATTACGGGCTTTCGGGCTCCCCCACGCAGGTGGAGCGCACGTTTGCGCCCGTGCGCGACGTAAAAACCATGCGTCTTCGCGAAGAAAACGCGGCGGAGGGCATCTACGCGATCTTAGCGGAAAGCAAGTTCATCTGATATGGCATATCTCAGAGTAAACCAGCAAAAGGCAAAGGAATTCGGCACGGAGCGCCTGCTTGCGCTCTGCCCGTTCGGCGCGTTTGAACAAACCGAAGAGGGCGGCGTCGCCATCAACGCGGGCTGCAAAATGTGCAGGCTGTGCGTAAAAAACGCGCAAGGCGCCGTGGAGCTTATCGAGGAAGGCGGCGTCGATAAAAGCGCGTGGAGCGGCGTAGCGGTGTTTGCCGAGGTCGTAAACGGAAAGCTGCACTCCGTGGCGGCGGAGCTTTTGGGTGAGGCGCGCCGTTTGGCAAATAAGACCGGGCAAAGGGTGTATGCCCTCCTCATCGGCAGCGGCTTGGACAAGGCCGTCGGGAAGCTCGAACACGCGGGCGCCGACGCGCTGTATGTGTACGACGGCCCCGATTTTCGCGATTTTCTCTTGGAGAATTACGCAAACGCCTTTGCGGATTTCATCGGCCGCGTCCGCCCAAGCTGCGTGCTGGCCGGCTCCACAAACCTCGGGCGCGCGCTCGCGCCGCGCGTGGCCGCGCGCCTGAAAACGGGCCTTACCGCCGACTGCACCATGCTCGACCTGCGCGAAAACACCGATTTGGTGCAGACGCGCCCCGCCTTTGGCGGCAACATCATGGCGCAGATCGTCACAAAAAACGCGCGCCCGCAGTTTTGCACCGTGCGCTACAAAATATTCTCGGCGCTCGAGGCGCCTTACGCGGCGGCGGAAATCATCCGTATGGATACATCGGGCATCCCCCTCGGCTCGGGTGCCGACAGCATTAAAATACGCCCGCGCGGTTTGGCGGACGGCCTTTCGGAGGCCGAGGTGGTGATCGCCGTGGGCCGCGGCGTACGGAGCGCGGACCTGCCGCTCGTAGAGGAGCTTGCAACGCGTTTGAATGCCTCCATCGGCTGCACGCGCCCGCTCGTTGAGGCAAAGCGCTTCGATGCGCGCTGTCAGATAGGCCTTTCGGGCCGCACGGTGCGCCCGCGCCTCATGATCGCGCTCGGCGTTTCGGGCTCCGTGCAGTTCGCCGCGGGCATGCAAGGGAGCGAGCTGATCATCGCCGTAAACAACGATGAAAACGCGCCCATCTTCGGCATCGCGCATGTTTCCGTGGTCGCGGACTGCGCAAAGGTGCTGCCGGAGCTTTTATCGCGTATGGAGGAGAAAGCATGAGCTATTCCAAAATGGACGAGCGGGATTTTGCGTTTCTCAGCGACCTCCTCCCCGCCTCGCGCCTTCTTTTGGGCGGCGGGATCGGCGAGGATTACTGCCACGACGAGATGAACGGCGTATTTGCCCGGCCGGACGCCGTATGCTTTGCGGAAACCACCGGGGAGGTATCCGCCATTTTACGGTACGCGCACGCGCGCACGCTGCCCGTGGTGGCGCGCGGCAGCGGCAGCGGCCTTGTGGGCGGCGCGGTGGCGCTTTACGGCGGCATTTTGCTCGTGACCACGGGCATGAACCGCATTTTAGAGCTGGACAGGGAAAACCTTACGCTCACGGTAGAGGCGGGCGTTCTTTTGCTCGAGCTCAACCGGTATCTCGAGGAGCAGGGGCTTTTTTACCCGCCCGACCCGGGTGAAAAATCCGCCACCATAGGCGGCAACATCGCGACCAACGCCGGCGGCATGCGCGCCGTAAAATACGGCGTAACGCGCGATTACATCCGCGCCCTCACCTGCGTTTTGCCCGACGGCGAGGTGGTGACGCTCGGCGGCAAAACCGCGAAGATGAGCAGCGGCTACGACTTGAAGGACCTCATCTGCGGCAGCGAGGGCACGCTCGCCGTGGTCACGCAGGCGGTGCTGAAGCTTCTCCCGAAGCCGCGGCACACCGTGAGCCTGCTCGTACCTTATGCCGATTTTGAGACCGCCATAGAGAGCGTGCCGAAGATCATCGCCTCGCGCGCCACGCCCACGGCCATAGAGTTCATGGAGCGCCACGCCATACGCATGGCGCAGGATTACATGAAAAAGGAGTTCCCGGATACGAACTTCCCCGCCTATCTTTTGATGACCTTCGACGGCTCCACCAAGGAGCAGGTGCGCGCGGATTACGAGGCCGTGGCCGAGCTGTGTCTGGACGAGCTTCGCGCAAAAGACGTTTTTCTCATCGATACCGAGGAGCGGCATGAAATGGTGTGGTCGGCGCGCGGCGTGCTGCTCGAGGCCATCAAAGCCTCTACCACGGAGATGGACGAATGCGACGTAGTGGTGCCGCGCAGCCGCATCGCGGAGCTGATGCGCTTTTCCGCGGAGGTGGAAAAAAAGCACCGCCTGCGCATGCCGAGCTTTGGGCACGCGGGCGATGGCAACGTGCATATTTACCTTTGCCGCGACGATCTGGCAAAGGACGATTTTGAGCGGAGGAAGGCGCGCGTCTTCGACGAGCTGTATCAAAAAGCGCATGAGCTCGGCGGGCAGGTCTCGGGCGAGCACGGCATAGGGTACGCCAAACGCCCGTACCTGCTGCGCTGCCTCGGCCGCGAGCGCGAGCTGATGCGGGGCATCAAGCGCGTGTTCGACGAAAAGAACATTTTAAACCCGGGAAAGGTCATTTAAACCGCCGGCAATCACCTGATGCGGTCAAGCGGGCCGCCGTCGTCGAGCCTTTTGCCCACATAGACGCTGTTGGCGACGCGCGTATAACGCTCGTAATCGCGGTTGATGAGCGCCGTAAACAAAATGTCGATCACGCTCAGCGTGGAAATACGGCTCGACATGCCGCCGAGCCTGTCCCACGATTCGGATGCCTGCACGAACAAGTTTATAGGGCATATTTTTTTTAAGGAGTTTTCCGACAGGGAGGTAAGCGACACCATCGGCACGCTGCGTACCACGAGCTCGTTTGCCACGGCGAGTATCTCGTCGGTCTCGCCGGTATAGGAGATGAGGATGGCAAGCTGGCCGGGCCGCGCGTTCTTGGCATTCATGAGCATTTCAAGATGATTGTTGTAGGCGGTGGCATGCATCCCCAGGCGCATGCATTTGAGCGCCGCGTCCGCGGCCACGAGGTTGGACGGGCCTATGCCGTAAAAGTCCGTCCGCTTTGCGGCCATCATCATGTCGATGACCTTTACATAGGCTTCCTTGGCGTTGATGCCGCTGCTGTCTAAAATGGACTTGGCGTTCTGGTTGGAGACCTTGTCGATGATCTCCTCGATGGAGTCGTACCTGCCCACGGGCTCGCTGGCGCGCTGGAGGATGGAGTTGTGCAAATATTCGGACAGCTCCATGGAAAGCTGAAGGCGGAAGTCGATGTAGCTGTCCACATCGAGCTTGCTGCAAAGGCGTTTGAGCGTGGAGGTGGAGGTGTTCGTTTTTTGCGCGAGCTGAACGATGCCGATGTTTACGACCTCGTGGATGTTTTCGAAGATATACTCCACAATGTGCCGCTCCGACGGGGAAAGGTCCTTCATCTGCCGCATTTTCATCAAAAGCTTCATATGCGCCTCCAAACTGCCGGCCGTTTACGCGCGCGGGCCCCTAGGGCCTGAGACCGCGTCATCGAACGCCGCCCTGCCTATTTGCTTTCCAAAACGGCTTTGTCGGCGATCGCGGCTTCCACGACCGCCTCGTAATAGGTGCCCGCCACGTTCCCCTGCGCGCGGCGCAGGTATTTTTCCACCGTTTCCATATCCCCCTTAAAATAGGCGAGCTTTGCGACGCGGTACTGCGTGACGCCGCGCAGCACGGGGTTTTTCGTGCCCGCCGCCTTCTGCATGAGCGGGCCGATCAGCTTCACGTCCCGGTCGATATAGATGCGGAGGATGTTTTTTGCCTCGGCAAGCATCTCCGCGTATTTTTCCGTACCCTCGGCTTTCATGCGCGTCAAGTAGCTTTCTAGAAGCGTATAGCTTTTGTTCGCCTCCGCGGCGTTTTGCACCTGCGCGAAAAAAGAGAGGCGTTTTTGGTAAAACTCCACCCGCTCCTGCGGCGAAAGGCGCATGGCGTCCAAGCGCTCCACGGCCTTTCGCGCGTTTTCCTCGTCTCCCTGCGCCATATAGCCGTCCAGCAGGTAAAGAAGCAGCGTGGATTTGCGAAATACCAAACGCAGGCGGCGGTTGCCGCGGAGGCGTTCGATATAGGCGTCAAGGTCCGTGCGGTATAGCCTAATAAGCTGTTCCTCGGCGTTTACGCGCATGCGGGAAAGGAACCTGAGCCACAGGAAGGTAACCCCAAAAAGCGCCGCCGCCGGCACGAAAAGCCACAGATTGCCTTTTAATAACGCGATCAAATCCCGCATGGCTCATTCCTTCTGCGGAAAGACCATAATGGCCTGTTTCGCCGTTTCCATGGCCATTTCGGCAAGCTCGAGCGGGCATAAGTCGAGGTTAAAGGTCATTTCGGCATAGGCCGCCGTGTTAAGCCCCGCAACCGTAACCCAGCCTTCGTGTAAAAGGCAAAGCGCCGCCGCCTCGCGGAAGGGAGAGCCGCCCGTCAGGTCGCACGCAAACAAAACCTGCGCGTTTTCTTCAAGCCCGGAAAGCACCGCGGCTATTTTTTGCTGTAAAACCGTCAGATCGTCTTGCTCGTCAAAATCGATAAAGCGAAAAGCCTCGGGCGCCCCTACAAGCATGTTGAGGTTGCGCTCCGTCGCCGTGCCATACCCGCCATGCCCCAAAACAACTACGTTTGTCATAAGGATACCTCTTTTTATTATAGCATTGTAAGAAAAGTTTGCCAAGATAAAGCAGGGGAAACCGCGGATGCGGTTCCCCCTTCCCCGGTTGACGCGCCGGTTTACATGTTGCCCGTTCCCTTGACAAGCTCGGTATACTTTGCGTATACCTCGTGCATGTATTCCTTGGGAACCTCCGTAACATTGGGGGAGACGAAGATATGCATGGGGTGGCCGAGCTTCTGCAGGCGCAGCGCCGTTTCCGATGCGATGGACTGGGAAATGACGATGGTCGCCACCGTAGAGGAAGCGCCTACCTTCTGATAATAGCCGGGAATGGGCACCAGCGCGTCTTCGAGCGGGCAGCAGTTGTCGATGAGGATATCGGCCAGATCCCCAAGCTTCTTCCCGGAGGAATGGTTGGGGGCGGCCTTTTTAAAGTTTTCGCCGCTGGTGATAACGATCACCTTCAGGCCGCGCTCTTTGGCATACATGGCGGCCTCGATGGGCGCGGCGTTGAGCCCGCCGTGCGAGTATACGATGATGGCCTCGCCCTCCTGCAGGTTGTAGCTCCTGAGGAAATTGGCGATGTACCCCTCCTGGCGCTCGATCCACAAAAGTTCCCTCGCGCCGCCGGGGCCGATAACGTTGTTCCACATCAGGCGGGGGTCCATAATGGGGTGCCAGCCTACGACGCCGCCGTAACGGGGAAACACATCCTGCACAGGCAGCACGCTGTGGCCGCTTCCGAACAGGTGCACAAGCTTGCCGGAATGAATGACCTTGGCGCAAAGCTCAGCCGCCTTCCGGATGTTTTCCGTTTGCTCTTTGTCGATTTTTTCGAGAACCTTACCGATGTTCTCCAAGTACTGTAACATGATCTTTCTCCTACGTTTTTATTGCGGCCTTATGCGGCGAAAGCACCTATGCCCGGGATAAACCCGATCGCGGTAAGCGCTGCGGCCAGCACAAGGATGAGCAGCATGATGGAAAGCGGCGACCAGTTCTTCTTGGCGTACAGCCTGTATACGAGCAGCGTGAGCGCCAAGGGGACGATCTTCGGGAACACGTTATTCAATAGGTTATCCAGATTGAATACGGAAATTGTGCCCTGCACATAGGTTTGCGTCGCCTCGTCGAACACCTGCGTGGCCGTTTTGATGTCCACATTGAGCGAGCAGGTGACGAAGGTAGCCGTGAGCGCGCCCACCACGATGAGGCCAAGTATGGAAACGGCCTTCATGATGAGGGCGAGGCGGCCCGAGGCCATGAAGCGCTGTATGCCCTCGAGGCCCGCCTTATAGCCGGTCTTAAACAGGAACCAGCTCAAAAGAACGGTGCCCAGCGGGTAGACGAGCATGTAGATGACGGCGCCCGCCCACGCGGCCGAGCCGAGGCTGCCCGCGATGGTGAGGCAGATGGTGAGCAGAAGCGGTATGATGGTCGCCACCCAGAGGGAGTCGCCGATGGCGGAGGTAGGCCCGATCAGGGCGACCTTTGCTTCCTGAATGGCTTCGGGGGTGCCCACGCCGTTTGCAAGCTGCTCCTCCATGCCGATCGCGATGCCGTTGCAGATGGAGCCGACCTGGGACTCGGTGTTGAAAAGGGTGATATGGCGTTTGAGGCCGGCCGCGCGGTCTTCCTTGGTTTCATACAGCTCTTCAATGACGGGAGCCATCGATTGACCAAAGGCCATGCCCAGCATGGTTTCCGCCTGCTGTGAACAGCCGTTCCAGAAAAACCAGTTGAAAAACGATTTCTTCAGGGTGCTTTTGCTGACCTGCTTCATGATTTACGCCTCCTCCCTTTCCGCTTTGCCGCTGCTTATGGCGTAGAAGATGACGGCGACGATGGTGGCTACGACCGCGACCGCCATGGTGCCCAGGCCGAAGTAAGTAACGAGTACGAAGCCCGCAAAGAAGATCGCCCAGTGGAGCCCCTCCTTCACGAGGAACGATAGGATGATGCCCATACCGAGGGCGGCCATCATGCTGCCAAAGGTGCTGATGCCCGTGATGAACCACCCGGGTATGCTGATGCCCGCGCCGCCCGCTGCGCCCGCCGAAATGGCGCTCAGCACGACGACCGCGGGGATGAAGCGGCACAGAAAGCCGATGACTTGCCCGCCGATCACGTTGGGCATCCACATTTTCTTCGTGTCGCCCGCGTCGGCAACCTTATGCGCCCAGCGGTTGATGAACACGTCCAGCGCATAGTGAACGTTCCACATCGTGCCGCCGACCACGCCGCCGATGCCCGCGCCAACAAACGCAAGGCCGATGAGCGCCGCGTCGCCGCTCACCGTGGATTTGAGTGCGATCGCGGTAAACGTGCCGACGTAGGTCGCGTATGACAGGTCCCATGCGACGGCGCCGCCGGGCGTCACGTTCGCAAGGTAGGCAATCTGAAGCGGCACGCCTACGATCATGGCGGTTTGAACGTCGCCCATGATAAGGCCCACCACAAAGGATGCCACCAGCGGCCTGCCCAGGCAATACCATCCTATGGTATTGCCCACAATGGAGCCGATTGCGGCCAGATAGATGAATAAGGCCACAAGAACGATTTGTACAACCATGAGTATCCTCCCAACTTTTTCGTATTATAAAAGAACTTGCGTCCTTTTACACAAAGGAAGGCGCTTGGCTCCGGGCACGGGCTTTTGCTCCCCTTACTTTACGGATTTGCGCAGCTCGGCCCATTCGCGCAGCGGCGAGGAAGGAACGGTTTGATAGATGAGACGGTTGCCCCCAGCTTCAAGCTCGTCGAACAGCTTCACGTCCTCCTCGCTTGCGAAGAACACGCTGCCGCCGCCCTTGGTAAGATTGTATTTGGTATCCGGGCGCTTGCCCGCGTTGCCCAAAACGATCGTTTCGAATTTTTTGATCTCCGCGAGGAAATTACGCAGGTCCTGCGGGAAGCGCGTTACGAACAGGCGGTTGACCTCGCTCGGCTGTGACAGGATATCCTTCGCGCCCTCCATGGTGACGACATGCGCCTTGTAGGCTTGCGGAATGCCCATGAGCATAATGGACTGAAGCGTTTTGTTGGATGCGAGATTATCGTCTACGGCGATGATTTCTTTGATCTTTAAATGGCCGCACCACGCCATCACGATTTGCCCGTGAATGAGCCGGTCGTCGATCCGAATATAGTCCTTGCCCATTTTGCTCCTCCAAAGTTGCGGTTAAAAGACGGTCAAAAAAGAGTTGCATGTGCTTCTGTTGTTAATGTATCAAATCGCGGCCCGCATATCCACTAATTGCCGCTTAATGACAAAATTTATCTGCATTTTTTCATGTGCCTCCCTGCATTTATGATATGATAAAGACAACGCCGATAACGATTGTAAAGGACGCAGACGTATGAAAAAGTTTCGCTTATCCGACCCGGCCTCCCGTGTTTTTTGCATTGCGGGCGATATTTTGTTGCTTTTTGCCGCGGCGCTTTTGCTGCTGAGCGGCTCGCAGAGCCTCGTCCTGCTTGCCGCGGCGTGCGGCGTGCTGCTCCTGCTGCTTTCCGTTTACACGTTTTTCGTATTTCTTTCCTCTCTTAGCATCGACCCCTATCAAAAAATTATTACGCTGGCCCTTCCCGGGCGGCGCGAGACCTACGATTTAAAAAACGCGGCAAGCGCGGCCACGCGCGAGACCCGGCTTGAACAGCACGTTTCCCGCGCGCTCGTGTTTTACGACGCCTCCGGCGCGGAGCCCTGCGCGATCCCCACCTTCGTCGCGGGCGGCGACGGCGCGAAGGCGGAGCCGCTCGCCATGGCGGTGGCCGAGGCGCTCGGACTCCCGTTTACCCCCACGGTGGACGCCGCGCTGTACGACAAAAAGGCGCGCCGCCTCAAACAGGCCGCCGCGCGCGAGGAGGAAAGGCGCATGCGCGCGCAAAGGAAGGCAAAAAAGCGGGGATCCGATAAAAAGGCGCCCGCCCCGACGCGGGAAGAGACGGTCAATTATGACGAAATGGACGACGAGAAGTAAAAAAAGATACCGCGCCGGCTTGCGCCGGTGCGGTATCCGTTTAAAGCTCCCGTCTTACGGCAGCTTCGTGAGAAGGTCGGCAAACGCGCCTTCGTTATGATGGCGCGTGACGATTTGGCAAATTTCCAAAACCTCCCGGGCGGCGTTGGCGGGGCACGCGGCGATATCGGCCATTTTGAGCATGTCGTAATCGTTCAAATAATCGCCGATGCAGACCAATTTGCGCCCCGTAAGGCCCGCAAGCACGGCCGCTTTTCGGATGCCGGTCGCCTTGGATACACCCTTTTTGACCACCTCCAGATAGATGGGCGAAGACTGAAAGCCCGCGATGAGAGGGCGCGTTTCCATTTTGTTTACGGCCTCCCAAAGCGCGCTCATACGCGAAGCGCCGGCGCAGATATAGCAGAGCTTCCCCGCGTCCAAGGAGAGAAACGAGCTTTCGTCGAGCATGCGGCGCGGGAAGCCATCGGCCGTACGAACGTCCTTTTCGGGCGATTCGGAAAGCTGATAAATCCGCTCTTCATCCGCGGCGACGACCCAGAGGTCGTCGTGTTGTTTTACAAGCTCCACGGCCTCCTTTACGCAGCCTGAGGGCAGCGGTTCCCTATGGATGACCCGCTTTTCATTTTGGTCGTAGATATAGCTTCCGTTGTTGAGCACGAGCGGCGCGGAAAAGCGGATGCCCTCAAAAAACGAGAGCGTGTCCGCATGCTGCCTGCCCGTGGCGATGGAAACCGCTCCCCCCGCTTGGATAAACGCCTTGAGCGCATCCATGTTGGCCTTAGGCACTGTAGGGCCGAGGCTCCATTCCGAAAGCAAGGTGCCGTCCATGTCGCAATAAATCAAATAATCGCGTGCATTCATAAGGCAAGCATACCATAGGAACGCATAGAAGCAACCCGCCTAACGCATTTTGACAAATTTATTCGTTCGCAAGCCTCGGGTTTTATGGTATGCTCATCCTGTAAGTGAAAGGTTTAAAAAGATACCGCACGGGAGGAACCGCTATGAAGGCATTCAGGCAGCCGGCCGCGAAAGCGCGCGTCCTATCCACGCCCGTCCTCGTCAGCAGCTTCGTTGTAAGCGCCGTCGTCATCGGCCTCTGCGTATGGCAGGCGATCGCGCTCCCTAAGGACCGCATCCTCTATATTTGCCTTGCCGCGGTCGGCCTCTTTTACGGCGTTTTCATCGGCATGGCGAACCATAGAAACAAAAAAAGCGTTAAGAAGCGCTAAAACGACTTGCTTTTCCCGTTTTGCGCCCGGTCCGGTTCTCCGGTATAAGGCGCGAGGAACCGGTTGTTCTCGTTGATTTTGCGAAAAGCGAACGCCGAAATCGAGAGGAATTTTGAAGCGCCGCCCAAAAACTGTTCTTCGGCACAGTTTCCGCGCGCAGGCGGTTTAAACGGCAAAAAGGCGCGTTCGGGCCTATCCCGGACGCGCTTTTTTTCGTATCTTGTTATCTTTTCTGCGGGGTTGACTTTTTCCGGATACCTATGATATAATTTATTTCGCCGGACTGGAAACGTTTCCGGTAACGTTACCAAAAGCATTCCCGCACAGATTCTCTACTTTTTTCGGGCGCTGGTTCAGAGAGAGGCGTTATGAGTCATCTTACCATCAAAGACATCGCAAGGCTGAGCGGAACAAGCGTCAGCACCGTTTCACGCGTGCTCAACGAGCATGTGGATGTAAGCGAAACAGCCCGCCAGAAGGTGCTCGAGGTCATCGGCTCCAACCATTACGTCCCCAACAACAGCGCCAGAAACCTCGTGATCCGCAAATCCAACGTGATCGCGCTCATCATCAGGGGGCGCGGCAACCCTTTCTTTGCGCGGCTCATCAAAATCATCGAGCCCAGGCTTAACAAAAGCGGGTACGATATGTCCGTGCATTACATCGATACCAGCGACGACGAGCTTAAGGCCGCGGCGATGCTCGAGCGGGAAAAGCGTTTGAAGGGCATCATTTTCCTTGGCGGCAGGTTCAATTACCTTGCGGACGACATCGCCGCCATCAAGGTGCCGTTTGTATGCTGCTCCTACACGAACGCGTTCGGCGCGCTTGAGGAAGGGAATTATTCCTCCGTCGCCATCGACGATAGAATCACGGCGAGGCGGGCGGTCGAACATCTCCTTCAAAAAGGCCACAGGCGCATCGGCGCGCTCATCGAGCGCAAGGACGGCGGCTCCATCAGCCAGTTAAGATACGAAGGGTATTTGAGCGCGCTTAGCGACAGCGGCATTGCGCTCGACGCTTCCCTCGTCGGTTGCGCCGGAAGCTTTGAAATGAGCGACGCTTATGCCGCCGCCGTAGCGCTCATCGGGCGGGCAAGGCCCACGGCTATTTTCGCCATCTCCGATTTGATGGGGGTCGCCGCCATGAAGGCCGCCGCGGATATGAAGCTTCGCGTGCCGGACGACCTTTCCGTGATTGCCATCGACGGCATCGAATTTTCCAACTACTGCATACCCACGCTGACGACGCTCGCGCAGCCGGCCGAAGAGCTTGCCTTAAGAAGCGTGGACATTCTCGCGGGTCTCATTGAAAAAAAGGGCGTCAACAGCCATGTGCTGCTGGAAACCAGCCTCCGCGCAGGCGGCTCCGTCCGGCAGGTTTAAAAACGTTTCCAGGTTTGCGCATTCCGCGCAAATTATGAATAAGGAGAGAGTACAATGAAAAAAACTTTAGCAGTAATTTTGGTGTTTGTTATGGCGGCAGGCCTTATAGGCTGCCAGACCGCAACGCAGCCCGGGACGACTCCCGTGATCGCGCAAACCGAAACGCCCGTGGAGACAACCGCTGTTCCCGGGCAGACGGCGGCCGGCTCCGTGTATTACCTCAACTTCAAACCGGAACAGGATGCCCAGTGGCAGGCTCTTGCCCAGGCCTACACGGCTGAAACCGGCGTGCCCGTAACGGTCGTAACCGCCGCGGCAAACACCTACGAAACCACCCTGATGAGCGAAATGGGCAAGTCCGAGGCCCCCACGCTCTTCCAGGTAAACGGCCCCGTGGGCTTGGCCAACTGGAAGGATTATTGCTACGACCTTTCTTCCTCCAAGCTCTACGGTGAGCTGACCAGCAACGATTTTGCCCTCATCGAAAACGACGCTGTCTACGGGATTGCCTATGTTATCGAAACCTACGGCATCATCGTCAACACGTCCCTTCTCACGAAGGCGGGCTACAGCGTGAGCGACATCACCAACTTCGAGACCCTCAAGGCGGCCGCGGAAGACATTACAGCCCGCAAGGCCGAGCTTGGCTTCTCCGCTTTCACCTCCGCCGGTATGGACGATTCGTCCGACTGGAGGTTCAAGACCCACCTTGCCAACCTGCCCATCTACTACGAGTATACGGCGGACGGCATCGGCTCGACCGACGCCATCAAGGGTACCTACCTTGAAAACTACAAGGCGATTTGGGACCTTTACATCAACAACGCCACCTGCGCTCCCACCGAGCTTGCCGCCAAGACCGGCAACGACGCGGTGTCCGAATTTGTAGACGGTCAGGCTGTGTTCTATCAGAACGGCACATGGGCGTACAACGACATCAAGTCCGTCGGCGATGAAAACCTCTATATGCTGCCCATCTACATCGGCGCGGATGGCGAGGAGAATCAGGGCCTTTGCACGGGATCCGAAAACTTCTGGTGCGTCAACAAGAACGCCTCCGAAGAGGACATTCAGGCCACTCTCGACTTCCTCTACTGGGTCGTTACCTCCGAAACCGGCACCACCGCCCTCGCGGACGACATGGGTTTTGTTTGCCCGTTCAAGAGCGCGAAGCCTTCCGCCAACCCCCTCATCAAGATTGCCGATGAATACATCGCAAACGGCAAAACCGCTGTAGCCTGGTGCTTCGCCACCATGCCCTCCGAGGAATGGAAGAACGCGCTTGGCTCCGCCCTCACCGCCTACGCCGCCGGTACCGGCGACTGGGCCGCGGTAACCGCCGCGTTCGTGGATGGCTGGAAGAGCGAGTACGCGCTGAGCCACGTCGGTTAATTCCGCAAGGCATTTGACGCAAAGCGCCCGATTGGCTAAAATGAAAGGGGCGGACGGAAACGCCCGCCCTTCTTTTAAAACAGCATCACCGCAAATCTTATGGAACTGAGAGGAGCCGTATGGTAAAAGCAATTAAAAAATACTGGCCGGTTTTCATGCTGCCAACGCTCGTCGCGTTTATCATCGGCTTTCTCGTTCCCTTCGGGGAAGGGGTATACCTTTCCTTCTGCCGCTTTACCACGGTGAAGGACGCGGCGTGGGCGGGGATTGATAATTATGTGAAAATATGGGCGGACAGCACCTTCACGCACGCCTTCGGGTTTACGGCGGTGTTCACCGTTGTGACCACGTTCCTTATCAACGTGCTGGCGTTTTCCGTTGCGCTTTTGCTCACGCGCGGCATACGCGGCACCAATTACTTCCGCTCCGTGTTCTTCATGCCCAACCTCATCGGCGGCATCGTGCTCGGCTACATCTGGCAAATCCTCCTGAACGCGCTTCTGATGCTTTTGGAAAAGCCGCTTCTCGTGCTCGATGCCACCTACGGATTCTGGGGGCTTGTGGCGCTCATGTGCTGGCAGCAGATCGGCTACATGATGATCATCTACATCGCGGGGCTCCAAAATGTGCCGCTCGAGCTTCTCGAGGCTGCGAAGATAGACGGCGCGACTTCATGGAAAACGCTTTGGAAGATAAAAATCCCCATGGTCATGCCCTCCATCACCATTTGCACCTTCCTTTCGGTGACCAACTCCTTCAAGCTTTTCGACCAGAACCTTTCCCTCACGGGCGGCGAGCCCGCGCATGCGTCCGAAATGCTTGCGCTCAATATCTACAACACGTTCTACGCCCGGGCGGGCGCGCAGTGGAAGGGGTTCGGGCAGGCAAAAGCCATGCTTTTCTTCCTGCTGGTTGTCGTTATCGCTTTGATTCAACTCAGGATCACACGCTCCAAGGAGGTGGAAAGCTGATATGACGGATCGAAGAGAAAGGCGTTCTGGCCGTATATGGAGCCTTGTGCTCACGGTTTTCTCCCTCGCGTGGATCTACCCCATCGCCATGATCTTTTTGAACTCGCTCAAGCAGGAACGGGCGATCACGACCGCGTCGGCCTTTGCGCTGCCCACGGCGGAAACGTTCCATGGTATTCTCAACTATATCCGCGCCATCGAGGTGCAGGGCTTTTTGAAAAGCTTCGGATACAGTTTGTTTATCACGGTATCCTCCGTTGCGCTCATCCTTTTGTGCTGCTCCATGTGCGCATGGTTCATCACGCGCGTAAAAGGGCCGTTTTCGCGCATCATCTACCTGCTTTGCGTGTTTTCCATGGTCGTTCCGTTTCAAATGGTCATGTTCACGCTCTCGCAAACGGCGGATTTGCTGCGCTTAAATACGCCGTGGAACATCTGCATCATCTATCTCGGCTTTGGCGCGGGGCTTGCGGTTTTCATGTTCGCGGGCTTTGTAAAATCCATCCCGCTTGAAATCGAAGAGGCCGCCATGATCGACGGCTGTAATCCGATACAGACGTTTTTCCGCATCGTGGTGCCGATTTTGCGCCCAACGCTTATTTCCGTGGGCATTTTGGAGACCATGTGGATTTGGAATGACTACCTGTTGCCTTATCTTGTGCTGGACATCAAAAAGTATATGACGATACCGATGCTGATCCAGTATTTCCGCGGCAGCTACGGCAGCGTGGAGATGGGGCCGCTTATGGCGAGCATCATGCTCACCGTAGCGCCGATTATCCTCGTTTACCTGGTGAGCCAGAAATATATCATAAAAGGCGTCATAGCAGGCGCGGTAAAGGGATAACGACGACGAAATGAAACGCAGCAGCGGCATACTCCTTCCGGTTTCCTCGCTGCCTTCGCCGGGAGGAATCGGCACCTTCGGCAGGGAAGCCTATGAATTTGTAGACTTTTTAAACGCGGCGGGCCAGCGCTATTGGCAGCTTTTGCCGCTTGGCCCCACAAGCTACGGAGACTCCCCCTACCAGTCTTTTTCGGCCTACGCCGGAAATCCCTATTTTGTGGACCCAAGCCTCCTTGTGGAAGAAGGGCTTTTGACCAAAGAGGAGTTTTTTGAAAATGCGCCGGCCGACTGCGCGTCTGTCGATTACGCGGCGGTTTATGAAACGCGCTTTGCGCTTCTTGAAACGGCCTGCGCGCGCGGCATACGAAGGGACGCCGGCGATTTTTCCCGTTTTTGCGAGGAAAACGCGCCGTGGCTTGCGGACTACGCGCTTTTTATGGCGCTCAAGCGTCATTTCGGCATGCGCTCGTGGACGGCTTGGGAGGATGACGATATCCGTTTTCGAAAGCCCGAGGCGGTCAGGCGCTATCAAACGCTTCTTTCGCGCGAGATAGAGTTTATCTCCTACCAGCAATACAAATTTTTTCAGCAGTATTATGCGCTGCGCGATTATGCGCATAAAAAGGGCGTGCGAATCCTCGGCGACCTGCCCATTTACGTCGCCATGGATTCGGCGGATGTTTGGGCGGACCCCGAGAACTTTTTGCTCGACGAAAACCTTCAGCCGGCCGCCGTTGCGGGCGTTCCGCCCGACCATTTTTCTAAAACCGGCCAGCTTTGGGGCAACCCCCTCTACCGGTGGGAGGATATGAAAAAGGACGGCTACGCATGGTGGAAGGCGCGAATTCGCGGTGCCGCAAGGCTTTACGACGCGATCCGCATCGACCATTTCCGGGGGTTTGAAAGCTATTGGAGCGTGGATGCCGGAGAAACCTCCGCGATGAACGGGAGTTGGGTGAAAGGCCCCGGGTCGGAATTTGTAAAGGCGCTTTGCGGCGAAGTTCACGGCATGGAGATCATTGCGGAGGATTTGGGGTATCTCGATGAAAACGTGCGCGAGCTTCTCAGGGGATCAGGCCTTCCCGGCATGAAGGTGCTCGAGTTTGCGTTTGATTCGCGCGAGCCCGGCGACTATCTTCCGCATACCTACCCGCAAAACTGTGTGTGCTATGTGGGTACGCACGATAACGCCCCCGTGATGGCATGGCGGCGCGAGGCCGCGCCGGAGGATGTTGCCTTTGCGGAAGAGTACCTTGGCCTGAACGGTGAGGAAGGTTTCAACTTCGGCATGATACGCGGCGGCATGTCGAGCGTGGCGGCGCTTTTTGTGGCGCAGATGCAGGATTACCTTGGCCTTGGGGCGGACGCCCGCACCAACACGCCGAGCACCTTAGGCGGCAACTGGAAATGGCGTATGGAAAAAGACGCCCTGCGCACTTCGCTTGCGCAAAAAATCCGGCGGATGTGCTACATTTACGGCCGGCTCGGTGCGCCTTAACGAGCCTGCGGCAGGGCCGCCCCTGCCGCAAGCGCATATCGCTCGCCAATGCTTTTTATGCAGCAACTGCATGTGCAATGGGTTAAAAAATGCTGTCGTTCCATATAATTGACCCCACTTCTTTTTTAATTTCTCCGTATATCACCCGTCGCCTATACTTCGGCGCAAATACTATGTGATATTTGCAGCTCCATTTGCTATGTGCTAAGCTTTGTACCTCCTTCATGGATAAACCTCCTTCTGTCGCTTCTGCGGTTGGCAAACCCGCTTTCAGCTTATCGGAAGGAGGTTTTTACTCATAGCTAAAGCTTTTTTATTCCACCGGCCTAGCCGATGGTTGCTCTTTATCAACGCAAGCGCCGCTCGTTCTTTTGCGCGGCGCTTACGGTTTACTGCTGGGCTTTTCCTATGGCTTGCGCAAGGGTAGGTTGCTTAAGTCGATATAAAAGGGCGTAAACTTTGATGAAGGTTCCTTTTATATCCCGGGCGGGCAACCGCGCTCAGTCGCCGGTAATGACGAAGCGATCGGCCTGCGCGTACGCCTTGGGCGTCAAATCCTGACCTAGGCCCGGGAGCTCAGGCAGACGGTACTTGCCGTTTACGGGCTGATAGTTCTGCGTGCATAGCTCAACGTTCCCCTCCATGAGGCTGAACCTGTGGTGCTCATGGATGATGAAATTCGGGAGCGCCGCCTCGAGATGGATGGACGCCGCCTTGACGATCGGGGAACCGCAAATGTGCGTCTGCACGGTGATTTCGTATGCATGCGCCATGTCGCAGATTTTCTTCGCTTCGGTTAGGCCGCCGCAGGTGCCGACATCCGGCTGAATAACGTCCAGGCTGCGCTCCTCGAGGAATGGAATATAGTGATACCGCCCGTAAATCCGCTCGCCGCCCGCCAACGGCAGCTCGCAATGCTCCTTGACCATGCGGGTCAACTTGGCATTCATGGGCGTGTTGACTTCCTCGTAAAACATGATGTTGAACGGCTTCATTTCGCGGGACATCTGGATGGCCGTGGTCACATCCGTTTCGCCGTGGTTTTCGATGATGATATCCGCGTCGGGCCCTATCGCCTCGCGGATGGCCGCCAAGCGCTCGATGGCCATATCCATATCCTTGTTGCGGATGTGACCGCGTAGCGGCAGCAGCTTCATATTGCCCTGGGGATCGAACTCCATCAGGTCGACCTTTACCGCGTCGTAGCCGTCCTCGATGGCGGCGCGCGCGGCGTCGGCGTACTGCTGCGTTTCGGTCAGGCCCTTGTACTTCTCGCCCCAGCCGAACTGGATCTGCGAGGCGTAACAGCGCAGCTCATCGCGGCATTTGCCGCCGAGCAGCTTGTAAACCGGCACGCCGAGAGCCTTGCCCTTGATATCCCAGAGCGCCATATCGATGCCGCTCATACCCGCAAAGTAGATGCCGCCGCCCTGGCCCCAGAACGTGCACATCATCATGCGGTTCCAAATGGCCTCCGTGTCGAAGGGATCCAGGCCGATGACCATCGGCGCAAGGTCTTTGACCATGCCCGCGCCGGCGTTAAAGGCCCGGCCATATGCGAGCGCCACCTCGCCAAGCCCGTAAATACCTTCATCCGTATTCACCTTGACGATGATGGGGCGCCAATACCGCTTGAGGCCGTCCTTGCCGGTCAGCCCGAGATCGGCATTAATCAGCAGCACTTCGATGCTTGTGATCTTCATTGCGTTGTCTCCTCTTGGTATGTTAATCTTAGGTCTCCCGCGCTGTCAAAGGGGGGTTCAAACGGTTCGCTCAGGACAACTATTCGCCGCATATCCATCGCGTCCAACAGGTTTTCGGAAACATAAAACCGTTCCAGGCGCTTCGTGTTGCGGATGCAGCACAGCGTCGCCTCGCGGAAGTCCCGCAGGTTACTCGTCTTGACCGCGGCCTGGAGCGCCAGGCGATCGTTGGGCATAACGAGCGGGATCTTGGCCGCGTGCACGGCCGTTGAGGTGAGGCAGTTTGTATATACCTGATCCATATCTATCGCCTGATACAGCCGCCGCGTGATAATATCGGCATTCCCTATGCCGCTGGCGTTGCCGTGGCTAAGCGCCGTGAGCGACGAGAGCACGATCCGCTTGGTTGCGATTTCCATGCCGCGGATCGCCGCGCCGTACGGCCTGCCGACTACGTTCGTATCCATGCCCGTTCCGCTGATATCCTTGCCGATCTCCGCGATGGCGAGCACATCCAGCCGTTCCATGGGCAGCCGGGGAAGCAGGCTGTTGGCACGTTCCAACAGCGCAGGCTCCATAGCCGCGATCTGCTCCGGTTCCAAGCAGGCAATTTCCGCGGTTTTCCCGTAGGCGTTCTCGATCACGCCGATGCCGGCAATGATCTCGGCATGGCGCAGCACCTCTTTGCCAACCGCCTCCACAACCTCGCTCATGATTTCATAGCCGGTCTGGTGATAATGCGACGCGCCCTTTTCCTTGCCCAGCCCGATGGCCATCATCTTCATTAGGCCGCTTTCGTACTTTCCGCGGAAGGAGGTGTGGCATTTGATGCGGTTCATGACGATGATACCGTCCGCGCGGTTCGCCGCGCGGTCAATATAGACGGGGCGGCCGTCCAGCGCGGTGCCGATAAGATCCGTCTCCATAGAGGATATGACCGGGGCGCCGACCGTTTCCTCCGCAATGCCAAGCCCCTCGAGCACGGCGCGCTGCCCCGCGGCCGTAGCGCCGCCGTGGCTGCCCATGGCGGGCACGATAAACGGCTCCGCCCCCCGCTCGCGCACGGCCTGGGCGACGCAATGCAGCATCTCCGGCATACGGCTGATCTTGCGGCTCCCGGCGGTGATGGCAATGCGCGCGCCCGGCTTGACGGAACGCATGCCCGCGGACGCACGCAGCAACGCCGCAAGTTCCAAGGGTACGTTTTCGATATGCGCATCGGGGAACCGCTGCTCCACACATACAAGCCGTGGCAGCGGAACCACGTGGAGGATATTTTTAATTACGCCCATGTATGCGCTCCGTTCATCCTCTTATCCCGATCAGTATAGCATTCCCCTATGCGGATATCCAATTACCGTTTGTACCCGATTCATAACCAAAACCGCTGCATCCTGTGCAGCGGTTTGAATGGCGGCAAACCGGCAAGGCGCCGCTTTCCGCAAAAAATATAAGGTTTTTTCTCCCGCTAAGCTTGCGATGAATTTCCGGCGGATTATATATCGCGCCCGCGCCACCCGGGTTTTACCGGGGCGTTTGCTCGGCCTGTTCGCGATAGCGCCGCGCGTTCGCCACATCCCGGAGCAGGAACTCCCGAAAGCGCGTCTCCGCGGCCGTCAAAGCGGTCAGGCGGTTCCAAATCAGATAGACGGATCGCTCCGGCCCGCCCGTTTCGCCGCAATCGAAATCCAGCACGGCGATGCCGTGCAGTTCGATGGGGATGCTCTCGGGCACCACGGCGATACCCTCGCCCGCGGCAACCAGGCCGACAACCGTATAATCGTTCTGCCCCTCAAACACGACGTCCCGCGAAAGGCCGGCCTTTTCAAAGAGCTGTAGGACGGAATCGTTAATTCCGAAACGGTTGTTTTTGTAGACGACGAACCGCTCTCCCTTAAGCTCCCTGACGCCCGCGCACCCCTTGCCCGCCAACGGATGGTTTTGGGGAACGATCACCTTAAGCTTTTCCTTCCACAGCAGGACGTTTTCCACGTCCGCAAACTCTTCCTTTTCGCTTAAAAAGTCGCTGCAAATGCCGAGCGCTGCCGCACCGTCCTGCACGCTGCGCACGATATTGCTCGTCACATCGTAGGTCAGATGGAACGCGGCCTCCCCGTGTTGTTCCTTGAATGCCAGAATGCGCTCCGGCAGAAATGTCGTGCACATAGAATACAGCGCCCAGACGGACACAGTATTTTCCTTGCGCCTTGACATGGCCCGAACCGCCTTTTTTCCTTCCTCCAGCGAGTCAAGCGCGCAGGCGACGTGGCGGTAGAATGCATCGCCGCATTCCGTAAGCGAATTGCTGCGGCTGTCCTTATAAAACAGCGCGACGCCCAACTCCGCTTCAAGCTGGCGGATCGCCTTGCTTAAAGCGGGCTGCGTGACGTGCAGGTATTCCGCCGCGCGCGTGTAGTTTTTCATTTCCACAACCGTCCGGAAATACAGCAGCGATTGATACGTCATGTCGCATCATCCCTTCAGGTGATTACCGTAATTATACCACATTCCGACTGTTTTTCGCATTCCGGATAAGATACTGAAAATGGATTCGTCCCGTGCATTTCCTTGCCTGCGTGGCCAATAGATAGTATAATGTATATATTCGACATTATAAAATATGCGTGTGAAGGTCAGTTATGGACTTGTTTGATCTATCCGGACACAAAGCAATTGTGACCGGCGGCACCCGGGGTCTGGGACATTCGATGGCCGAAGGGTTGATGGAGGCCGGCGCGGAAGCGGTAATATTCGGCAGTTCACCCCGGGTACTCACCGTCGCGCAGGATTTCTGCGCGCGCGGCTTCCTGTGCCACGGCGTGCAGGCCGATCTCAGGGATCGCGGCCAGATACGGCCCGCGTTCGAAAAGGCGCTTGCGCTTCTGGGCGGCGATTTGCAGATTCTCGTCAACTGCGCGGGCATCATCCGCCGCAGCCCTTGCAGCGAATGCTCCGCCAAGGATTGGGAGGATGTGCTTGGCGTGAACCTGACGGCACCCTTCGTGCTCAGCCAGCTTGCGTCCGGGATCATGATTCAAAACGGGTACGGCAAGATCGTTATGCTCTCGTCCATGATCGGCTTTTTCGGCGGCAAAGGAATCCCCTCCTATGCGGCGAGCAAGGGCGGCGTTAATCAGATCACCAAGGCGATGGCCAACGACTGGGCGGATAAGGGGCTCAACATCAACGCGATCGCGCCCGGCTACATGCTCACGGAAATCAACGCTACCCATATAGCCGAAGGCAGCCCGCGCTTTGAGCAGTTCCTCGCACGCATTCCGCAGAAGCGCTGGGGCACCGTCGAGGACGTGAAGGGAGCCTGCATCTTCCTCTCCTCTCACGCTTCGGACTACCTCAATGGCGCGATTATCCCCGTCGACGGAGGATACCTCATCGGCTGACCGCACAAAGGAGAATAGAACATGAGAGCGCTTGTCTATACCGCACCAAACATCGTCGAGGTTCGCGACGTCCCCCTCGGCGAACTGCAAGCCGGCAAGGCACGCATACGCGTAAAGTATGCGGGTATCTGCGGCACCGATATGGATATCATCGCCGGCAGGCATCAGCGCGCCAGACCGCCGCTGGTGCTCGGCCATGAATTCGTCGGCACGATCGAGGCAATCAACGGCGACGGCGGCGCGTTCCGTGCCGGCGAGCGCGTGACCGCCTATCCGCTGATCTCCTGCGGAATATGCTGCGCCTGCCGGATGGGGCTGCCCAACGCATGCCATTCCCTGAATCTGCTCGGCATCGATTGTCCGGGCGGCGATGCCGAGTATGTGGATTGCGACACCGCGACGCTGGCGCGTGTGCCCATGGGGATGACAGACGCCGCCGCGGCGGTGGTCGAGCCGTTCGCGGTCGCGTACCGCGCCGTCCGGCAAGCCGGGTTTAAGCCCATGGATACCGCCGCAATCATCGGCGCGGGCCCGATCGGCCTGATCGTCGGGACGATTCTCAAACGCTTTGCCGCCTCGCGCGTCTTCATTTCGGATACCAATCCCGCGCGTCTGGCCATCGCCGAACCGCTCGGTCTGGAACCGGTGCTTGTTCCCGATGAGGATTTCGCGGCGCGCGTTGCGCAAAACACGCCGGGCGGGGGGGCGGACGTCGCGTTCGAATGCAGCGGCTCCGCCGACGGCGCGCTTACGATGACCAAGGTCTGTCGTACGGCGGGGACGGTTTGCATCCCCGGCATTCACGGCACGCCGCGCCCCGTTTCCCTGCTCGACGTGCAGGTTAAGGAGCTTCGCTTCGTGGGCACGCGCGTCTATACACCGTTACAGTTCCGTGAGGCGATCGACTATGCGCTGATGATGCAGGGCGATCTGGAAAAAATCGTTTCGCATATCATTCCCCTCGCGGAAGCCGCAAGCGCGTTCGCCCTGATCCGGGACGCGTCCATCCTGACCGGGAAGGTTCTTATCGACTGCCGTTGAGTAATCCGTCCACCCCTTCCGAGGCGGCTATAGCCCCCCCGGCACAGCGGAGCGGTTAAGAGTTCGCGGACTAAAAATTCGGAACCCATGCGTGATTTTTTTGCGCAGGGGTTTTATAACAAAGTGCAAAAGCAGGACGGGAGCGGTTGAAATGCCGCGCGGCCTGTGCAACGGTGGCGGGAACACCGGCAGAATGCCGGATGTTGAAAGCAAGGCGAAGCAAATCTTTGAACCAACCAAAGCGGCTTCCCATAACGGCGCTGTCCCATGGGATTCCGGGGCCACACTTCGCGCGGCGCCATGCTTTTTAAGTTAAGAAGGTATAGGCATACGCGGCGAGCTAAGAACCATGATGTTATCCATATGGCCAAGCTCTTTTTGATCCTCGTTATTGCCGGATCGGAAGTTTTGCCAAAGGGGGCTTATTTTTCTCTTCACGGCTTTAAGCCTTACGAAAACCTCCCGCCCGGCGGGAGGTTTTCGCGTGACAAAAAGGCGCCGCGGCCAATACCGCGGCGCCCCTCCGTTATAGTTTTACAAAGCTTAGTCCTGATATACGCAATAGACCGTGCGCGTCTGCAGGAACTCGGCGAGGCCGTGCTTGCCGTCATCGCCGCCAATGCCCGTCTGCTTCCAGCCGCTATGATAGCCGTTGAAGGCTTCGCCCTGCGAACGATTCACGTACAGCTCGCCGCACTCGATCTCGTTGGCGAACTTCATCATCGTGCTCATCGTGTTGGTATATAGCGCGGCGGTAAGGCCATATTTACAATCGTTGGCGAGCGCAAGCCCTTCCTCCACGGTATCGAACACCATCACCGGCAGCACGGGCCCGAAAATCTCCTCGCGCATGATTTCCATATCCTGCCTGCATTCGACGAGCAGCGTGGGCGGATAGAACGCGCCGGCGCCCTGCGGAATCTCGCCGCCGAGCACGAGCTTCGCGCCGGATAGAACCGCGCGCTCCACCATGGCGTGAACCGTTTCCACAGCTTTTCTGTTGACCAGCGCGCCCATTGTCGGGTTTGCCATGCCGTCGCCGAAGGTGACCTTTTGCATAGCCTCCACGAGCTTTTCGATGAATGCGTGCGCGGCATCCCTCTGCACATAGACGCGCTCCGGGGTATTGCATACCTGCCCGGCATTCTTCGTCTTGGCCATCAGGATGGAGGCGACGGCAAGGTCGAGGTTCGCGTCGTTCATCACGATGGAAGGCGCTTTGCCGCCCAGCTCGAGCGATACCTTCGCCACGCTCTCCGCGCAGTTGCGCATGACCTCCTGGCCCGCGGCGGTGCTGCCCGTGAGGGAGATCATGCCGATTTTCGGGTGGGCGGCGAGCGCCTTGCCAAGCAGCGCGCCGCTGCCCGTAATAACATTGACGACGCCCGCGGGCATGCCGATTTCATCGAAGATTTTTGCGATGAACAGCGCGGTGAGCGGCGTGTCGCTGCTGGGCTTAATGACGACCGTGTTGCCGGTGAGCAGCGCAGGGGCAACCTTGCGCGCGATGATGTAGAGCGGGAAGTTCCACGGGATGATGCAGCCGACCACGCCGATGGGTTCCTTGTAAATCCACACGTTCTGGTTCGCGCGGTCGCTGGTGACGATCTCGCCCTCGATACGCCAGGCCCATTCCGCATGGTAAGCGATCAGGTTGGCGGCGCCGTTTGCCTCGCCGGTCGCCTGCGCCAGCGTTTTGCCCTGTTCCCTGCAGAGCAGCTCGCCGAGCTGTTCCTTATACTCGGACATTTTCGCGGACCACTTCTTCAGATAATCAGCGCGCTGCATGTAAGTGAGCCTGCGCCAGGACTTCTGCGCCTGCGCGGCCGCATCGACGGCAGCATCTACATCCTTCACGGTACAAACCGGCGCTTCTCCGACAACATCCCCGTTGGCGGGATTGTACACCGCGGCATATTTTTCCGTTTCAAAAAACTGGCCATTGATATACGCCTGAAACCTGTTCATATTACTCTCCTTTACTATATTCCGGAGCGCTCCCATCAGGAAACGCCCAAGTATGCTTTTTGCACGACCGGATCGTCCAGCAGCTCTTTGCAGCCGCTGTGGGCCGTAATCAGCCCGTTTTCGATCACATAGCCGCGATCCGCCGTGTTCAGTGCCATGAATGCGTTCTGCTCGACCAAAAGGATCGGCAGCTTCGTTTCCACACTGATCCTCTTAATCGTTTCAAACATATCCTGAATAATGATCGGCGCGAGTCCTAGGGAGGGCTCGTCCAGCATCAGCAGCTTCGGACGGCCCATGATGCTGCGCGCCATGGCGAGCATCTGCTGTTCGCCGCCGCTCAGACTCCAGCCGAGCTGGCTGTAGCGCTCCTTAAGCCGCGGGAACATGCGTAAGACCAGCTCAAGATCCTCCTCGTTCTTTTCGCCGGACCGTTTGCGCCATATGTACGTGCCGACCTCAAGATTTTCGGCTACGGTTAATCCGGGGAAAATGCCGCGCCCTTCCGGGCAGTGCAGCAGACGTTTTTTGGCGATCACATCCGCGGGCAGCCCTTGTATCTCCTCGCCGCAATACACGATCCTGCCGTTTTTGGGGGCGATCATGCCGGAAATCGTTTTTAGAATCGTGCTCTTGCCCGCGCCGTTTCCACCGATGAGCGTGACGATTTCACCCTCGTTGACCTCGAAGGAAACATCCTCCACTGCGCGGATATGACCGTAGTATACGGAAAGGCTTTCAATTTTTAACATGGCTCTTCCTCCCGAGGTACACGTCAATAACCTCCTCGTTGCTGATTATCTCCTTAGGCGTGCCCTCGGCGATCTTCTCACCGAAATTGATCACGGTGATGCGGTCGGCGATGCCCATAACCACGCGCATGTTGTGCTCGATGGCGAACACGGAAATGCCCGTGTCGCGAATCTTGCCGACGATTTCCATTAGCGTGGCGGCTTCGGCCGGGTTCATGCCTGCGGAGGCTTCGTCGAGCATGAGCAGCCTGGGCCTTGTCATCAGCGCGCGGGCAATCTCAACCAGGCGCCTATGGCCATACGGCAGGTCGGCGGGGGCGGCATCGCGCTTGTCATACAGACCTACAAAATCGAGCATCTCGCAGGCTATCTCTCGCGCCTGCTTCTCTTCCCTATGGTAGCGTGGCATGCGCAGGCCAATGTCGAAAACGGTCGACTTCATGCGGCAGCAATATGCGCTCATGAGGTTTTCGATCACGTTGAGGTCCTGAAATAAATAGATATTCTGAAAGGTGCGCGCCATGCCGATCTGGGTGATCGTATGCGGCTCCTTGCCGGACAGGAGAATCTTCTTTCCGTCATCATCGATAAAATGGCTCTGACCGGCCGTCGCCTTGTACACGCCGCTGACCAGATTCAGCGCTGTCGTCTTGCCGGATCCGTTAGGCCCGATGAGCATGTTGATCTTTCCGCGGCGGATGTGCATATTCAGCGCGTTCACGGCGGTGAGGCCGCCGAAGCGTATGGTCAAATCTGTTGTTTCGAGAATATTATCCATCGTTCTCGCTCCTGTTCTCCTGCGCCTCTGCCGCCGGAGCCACATTCACAGACCTCCCGGCTTCCGTATCGGCAGCTACAGCATCGGTGTTTTCTTGGGCCGAAGGCTTTTTTCGGAAGAGCCGCCTAAGCGCGGATGCGATCGACTGCACCATACCCCATAGCCCTTTGGGATACACAATGATAATGATGATCGCAACGAACGCGTAAATGACCAAATACCAGTCGCCCGTCGCGCGCAGCCATTCGGGCAGCAGCGCCAGGAAGCTTGCGCCCAGCACAACGCCGTACAGGTTCCCAAGCCCGCCGATGTAGATCATCGTCAGGTGCTTGATGGATTCCGCGATACCGAACGAGTCCGCCTCGATGTAGCCCTGATACGTGGCCAGCAGCGCGCCGGCAATTCCGGCGTAAATGCCGCTCAGGATGAACGCGGTCAGCTTGACGCGCGTCACGGGGATGCCCATTACGTCGGCGACCTGTTTGTTCGCATTGACCGCGAGGAAGCTGCGGCCCAGGCGGGAATGCATGAAGTTTCGCGTGAGAAGCAGTATCAGGAGCATGATGCCAAGTATTAGGAAATAAATCCGGATGGGCGTATTAAACGAAAATCCGAAGACCTTCGCGTACGGGATGCCTGTTACGCCCTGCGCGCCGTAGGTAACCGCATCCCAGTTCAGAATGATCTGCTGCACCGCCATGCAAAAGCCGATTGTGCCGAGCACCATATAGGTGCCTTCCAGCTTGAGCGTCGCGTAGCCAATGATCACCGCCAGAATCGCGGGTACGATCATCGCGCAAAGCAGGCAGACGAAAAACGGCAGGTTCAGCCGCGTGTAGAGAAGCGCGCAGGTATAGGCGCCGATCCCGTAAAACGAGGCTTGCGCGTACGATATCTGCCCGACCATGCCGGTGATAAAATGCAATCCGCACGCGACGATGACATAAAGCATGGCCATGCTTACGATGCGGAAATGATACGCGTTTTCCAGCACCGTGAAGGGCAATGCGATCAACGCAATGCCGATGATGACCCACTTGAGATATCGCTGTAAGAAGCTCTTTTTCATTTCCATATCGATAACCGATTCCCTTACAGTTTTTGCTTAATCTTCTCGCCCAGCAAACCCGTCGGCTTGACGTACAAGATGATAAGCATGATTGCGAAAGTGATGGCGGTCTTGAAGCCGGACGAAATGTACCGCGCGACAAAGATTTCCGCGAGGCCGAGTATCATGCCGCCCAATATCGCGCCCGGTATGCTGCCAAAGCCGCCGATGACGCACGCGCTAAACGCGAAGAGGGAAACCATGGCGCCAAGCTCCAGCTTCACAAAGAAAATCGGCGCGAGCAGCGTGCCGGCCAGGCCGCCCAGAATGGAATAGATAATAAACGTCGCGCGGTTTACGCTGCGCGTATTGATCGACATTAAGCGCGCGACATCCCGATTCTGGGCAACCGCACGCATTTTTTTGCCCAGCATCGTGCGAAACAGCAGGAAGTATACAGCGCTGATCAGCACGATGAAAACAGCGATACAATAGACGTATTGCAGCACGATCGTCGCGCCAAAGAGCTTGATCGTTCCGTAACCGAACAGATCGTCAAGGGGTTTTGGCTGGGCCCCCCAAAGGTTCAATCCCAGATTCTTGATCAAAATCGAGGCGAGGCCGGTCAGCACCAGAAATGCAAACCGCGAGTGATTGCGAACGGGGTGAAAGATCGCGCCCTCAAACAGCAAGCCGAAAACAGCCATGGACAGGATCACCAGAACTAGGGAGATGAAGTAAGGCAGCTCCAGCAGAACCTGATAGGTATACATGAAATAGGCGCCCAGCATAACGAACTCGCTCTGCGCAAAGTTGAGCTGCTTTGCGGCGTTGTACAGCAGGACGGCGCCGATAGCGACAAGCGAATAGATGGCGCCCATTGCCAAGCCATTCGTAATTAGTTGTAACAAAAGCTCACCACCAATCAAAATACATGCACGCTTCTGTGCTGCTTGCGCAGCACAGAAGCGCATAGCTTATGAGTTAACTACGTAGCGTTTGGGCATTACTCGACGTCAATGGTCTTGATGAAGACCGGCTTGCTGTCCTGAACCTGCACGATCGTGGCCGAATGGACGCCTTCGCCCTTCGCGTCGAAGGAGAAGGTGTTGGCGCAGCCGACATAGTCCTCGATCTTCAGCAGATACTCGACCAAGGTCTCCGGATCATCCGTCTTGCCGGCCGCAACGGCGTTCTCAGCGGCCTGCTTGACCAGGTACACGGCATCGTAGTACGCTGCGGCGAAGTTGTTATAGCCGTTTGCACGCTCGAAGAACTTAGCAGCCTTGGCGGCAATTTCCGCGTCGGGATGCTGCTCGTTCCAGGGAATGCCGTCATTGATGGCATAGGTGCCCTCGTGACCGCCGCCGGCGGTCGCGATGACATCGCTGATGGTCCAGGCGGGTGAGCCGACCACGGTGAAATCAAGGCCGAGCTGCTTGATCTGCTTGGAAATGAAGCCGGACGGGGTCGCGATCTCCCAGCAGAGCAGCACGTCGACGCCCGCTTCCTGCATAGCGAGAAGCTGCGCGGTGTATTCCATGTCGTCCTGGCCATGGTCCTTGACGCATACGACGTTGGCGCCTACGCTGTCGAGGTACGCCTTGGCGATCTCATAGCCGCCTTTGCCGAAGGTGTTGTTGCAATACAGGATGCCGATGTTCTTTGCCTTGAGCTCTTCTACCACGAACTTCGAGGCCGCCGTGGCGGAAATCGCATCGCTCGGGCGAATGCGGAACATGTACTTGTTTCCCTTCGCGGTCAGGGCAATATTGGTGGCGCCGAACAGGGCGGGGATTTTCGCCTCGGTGATATCCTCTTCCAGCGCGGCGACCAAGCCGCTGGTCACGGGCGCCAGCACCGCCTTCATATCGGGGTTCTCGGAGAAAACCTTGTTGAACGCGGTAACCGCATTCTCGGCGGAGCTCTGATCATCGCCCAGCTTGATCACTACTTCTTTACCGTTGATGCCGCCTGCCGCGTTGATTTCCTCAACAGCCATTTCGACACCGTTGATGCAGTAGTTCCCGTTCGCAGCATCGCCGCCGGTCTTGGAGAGCACAACGCCCAGCACGAACTTCTCATCCGAGGTAAAGCCTGTCGGCTCCGTGCCTTGGGTTGTTGCCGGCTCGGTCGTGGCGGGATCGGTTTGGGGGGGATTGGTTACGGAGGGTTGACCTTCGTCTTTCGCGCAGCCAACCAGGGACAGCGCGAACAGCAGGGCTAGCGCCAGCGCCAAAATGTTTTTGATCCTCATCTCTTTGTTTTCTCCTTTTTAATTTCTGGTGTGCTTTGTTACAGCTGATCGCTCAGCAAAAGCCAGGTTAAAGAAGTTCTCTCCAGAGCTTTTCCACATCGCCCGCGCAGACGTTGCGCCCGTTGATTCCCAGCATGCCCGTCGCCTTCATGGTGTCTTCGACGAGCGCGGGGATGTCGGTTTCCGACAGTTTCAGATCACTGAGGGTCATAGGTAGGTTGATGTCCTTCATAAGCCGGCGGATCGCCTTGGCTGCCAAATGGCAATCCTCGTTCGCATTGCCCGTAAACCCGGCCTCGCCAAGCATTTGGGCGATCTTCGCGAATCTTGCGGGGTTGGATATGCTGTTGAAATCAACCGCAACGGGTAGGCAAAGCGAGCAGGAAACACCGTGCGGTATGTTGTACCTGCCGCCGAGCGCATGCCCCATAGAATGCACGAGGCCGAGGCCGCTTTGCTGGAAGGCGCAGGCATTGATCGCGCAGGCCAGCATCAGATTAGACTGGCATTCGATGTTGCCGGGGTTGGCGTAAGCGCCGCGCAGATTTTCGCCGATCATAGCGATAGATTTTTCCATGTAGAAATCCGTCATGAGGTTTGCGCCCTTGCTCGTGTAACCCTCAATGGCGTGCGATAGGCTGTCCATGCAGGTCGCGGCGAGTATATGCTGCGGCAGGCCGAGCAGCATCATGGGATCGAGGATTGCGACATTCGGCGCCAGCAGGTCGTTTTTGAAGCCCGCCTTGAAGCGCGTCTTCGAGTTGATGACGACGAATATCTTGGTGATCTCGCTGCCCGTACCCGCGGTGGTGGGAATTTCAAACAGATTGCGCACCGGCTTTTCAATGGTCCTCTTGCCGGTGCAGTAATCGAGCACCTCGCCGCCGTTTTCCATCAGCATAGCAATCGCCTTTGCTGAGTCGAGGGAACTCCCGCCGCCGAAGCCGATGATCGCGTCGCAGTTGGCCGCTTTTGCGACGGAATAGCCGCGATCGATCTCAACCTCGGTGGGATTGACTTCGACGCTGTCAAACACCGTATATCGGATGTCGTCATGCTTGTCAAGCTCGCACGTTATACGTGAAAGAAGCCCGCAGCCCGCAATGCCCTTATCCGTGATAATGCAGGGATGCTTGATGTTGTTCGCCTTAAGCTCGCTGTACAGCTTTGTCTGAACGGCGTTTTCCTCATAAATGATCTTTGTGAGTACGCTGAATGAGAACCCTTTCATCTTTCCTCCTTATAATACGGTTGATTGTTTTAGCAACCTGCTTGATTTGCCGCTGTGTGCCCAAGCGTAATCTTAGCTAACAAATAAACAGCCCGACCGATACCTACTGCCAGAAATCACTTCGCATGCTTCTGTCCTCCCCTTTATGTGAATATCACGCTGACCCCTTCCGGGATGACCACAAGGGACGCATCCTCGCCCAGTTTCCGGTATGCCATGCCCAGAGCTTCATCCAAATTGCTTGCCCACGTCAGCCCAAGCTGGCGGATCATGTCGCGGTTTTGCTCGAGGGTCACTACGATAATGCTGCATTTCATGCAAACGCGCGTTAATGTCTGCGCCTGCCACTGGTCGAGCACCGTTTCTGATGCGGAGTAAGAAGAAATTTCGTCGAAGATCTGTTTATGCGTCAATCCCCTCGTAAAGAAACTGAAAAATCCGTCTGAGCCGTGACCATACAGGCACTCCGCAACCAAAATAGTAACGCCGCCCTCGCGCACACAGCGTTCCGCCGAGATCAGTCCTTTGATTGACTGGTAGAAATTTTGGTCGAGCGGATAACCGTTGTTCGTGGTCACAACGATATCCCCCTCAACCGGGGCAATCGCCTGCCTCCTCGTCACATAGTCGCAGCCCGCCATGTGCGCCCGGACGGAATCACCGGCGAAAGAAGCGATAATCCGGTGCGCGTCGTCGAGTACGACGTTGAGGATGAAGGCGAGCTTGGCTTGCTGCGCCGCGAACAGCATGTCCATGTGCATGGGGTTATCGGTAAGGTTGCCCGGGCGCGTCTGCGGAATGTTGACAAATGCGGAGCAATGGTTGCCGCAAACCGTCTTATAGGAGCAGATGCCCGGCAGCACGCTCTTGCGCCCGCCCGAGAAACCCGCAAACAGATGCGGCTCGATGAAGCCCTCCGCAACGACAATATCCGCCCAGTCCACGAGGCTGTTCATCCACAGTTCTCCGCCCGAGGGTAGTATGCCCTTGAATGTCATGCCAAGCTTATCCTCAGCATTATGGCATACAAAATGTTCTGAAACAATCAAATCTGCGCCAAAACGTTCTTCCATTTCCTGATAGGTCATCGCCCTGTGGCAGCCTGTTGCGATCAGAATCCTGATCTCAAGCGCGGGGTTTTCAGCCCGCGCCTCGGCGATCAGATAAGGCAGGGTCTGCTTGCTCGGCAACGGACGCGTCTGATCACTCGTAAGGATTAGCAGACGCCCGGCATCCTTTGCAAGTGCGCTGAGCCGTTCGCTGCCGATAGGATTCATCAGCGATTCCGGCACACTCATCCCATGCGGAGTATCGGGGTTTACAGTCAATATAGCCTTTGCGGGATATTTTTCAAGGTCCATCGCCAGCCGTGTGCAACCGTATGGGATGTTTACCTGTTTTGCTTTGCCATCTGTCATCGTTCGGCTACCCCTGCGCTTCCATATTGTTTTTGAGCAGCAGTTCCGCAGCGTCGCCGAGCGTGAGAACCTCCCCCCGGATCAGCTGTGCGGCAACCCTGCGCACCAGCGCTTTGTCAGAATCATCGCACAGGTATTCCACGGGCGACTTGCCGTCGATGCGCGCCAGCATCAGCAGGCCCAGCAGGCGCACGCTGTAAGGCTCAATGTTCGCGCGGCAGTCGTATCGGATGATGCTGAAATAGGCGTCCGCCATATACGCCAGCATGTTCAGGTAGCCGGCGGCCCACTGCTTGTTCTTGACGGACTTGAGCGCGATATGGTTCAGGAAAAACGACAGGTCAAACACCGGGTCGCCGTAGTGCGCGATCTCAAAGTCCAGAATGCAGATTTTGCGATCCTTAACCAGAATGTTCTTGGGGCTGTAATCCGCATGCACAAGCGCCATCTTGCGCGAAAGCAGCGTTTCCCTGATCTCCCCGATGTCCTGCGCAAGCCGGGGATACTGCTCCATCACATATTCGATATAGGGTGATATGCGCAGCTGATGGAACACGTTGCAGTCCGCAAACTCCTTTGCAACCGCCGCGTCCATGAAGGTCTCGTTGTGTATTCTGGCAAGCGCCTCGATGGTCTTGTAGGCTACGCCGAAATCCAGAATGCCCTCGAGCAGATCTGATTTCCACATAGTACAGTCCCGCGGCGCGGCTTCGCGCACAAGAATGTAGTTATCCGCGTCATAGAAGATTACCCGCGGCGCGCAGTCCGGCACATAGGAGAAGTAGACGCCGTTGGCTTTGCTTTCCGTCGCGATTCGGGACTGATCCGCCAGCCATTCCACCGCGACATTCAGCTTGGTGCGCGCCTGTTTGACCAATGCCTCGCGCTTGCCGGCGGTAATGAACGCAGCCAGGCAGGAAACGCCGCCCGAACAGTAATCAACCTGGTAACCCTCTTCCTCGCTGATCACCCTTTTATCCAGAAGGTACCTAACCAGTTCCTCATGGTTCGCTACATCAACCATGCCATACACCACTTTCCTTTAATTGCAGCGCTGTGCAACCGCAACCGCGCAGGTGACCGTCGCCCCAACCATGGGATTGTTTCCCATGCCCATCAGGCCCATCATTTCCACATGCGCCGGCACCGAGGAGGAACCCGCAAACTGAACGTCGCCATGCATCCTGCCCACGGAATCCGTAATGCCGTAGGAGCATGGGCCCGCGCCGATGTTATCCGGATGTAGCGTCCTGCCGGTGCCGCCGCCGCTAGCCACAGAAAAATACTTGATGCCATGCGCCTGCGCCCAGTTCTTATAGGTGCCCGCAACCAGATGCTGGAAGCGGATGGCGTTGGCCGAGTTGCCGGTGATGGAAACATCCACATGCTCAAGCTTCATGACCTCGATGGCTTCCTGCACATCGGAGCTGCAATATACCCTTACGTTTGCGCGCTCGCCCTTGGAAAACGGCCTTTCGCCGAGAACATGCAGTTCGCCGGTAGCAAAATCATATTTTGTCTCCATATAGGTGAAGCCGTTCATGCGCGCGAGCGTATAGCCGGCATCCTTCCCAAGCCCGTTGAGGATGACGCGCAGCGGCGTTTTGCGCACCTTGTTGGCCGCCTTGACGATGCCGATGCCTCCCTCCGCCGCCGCGAAAGACTCGTGGCCCGCCAGCAGGCAGAAGCACTTTGTCTCCTCCCTGAGCAGCATGGCGGCCAAGTTTCCGTGTCCCGTACCGACGGACCTGCGCTCCGCGACGGAGCCGGGCACCGTAAACGCCTGAAGCCCTTCGCCAATACAAATGGCGGCTTCCTCGGCCGTCTTTGCGCCCGAACGGATCGCCACGGCGGTGCCGAGCGCATACGCCCACACCGCATTCTCGAATGCGATAGGCTGTATATCCTTGACGATCGACTCGACGTCGATACCGCTGTCCCTGCACAGGCGCATCGCCTCGTCCAGGTCGCTCAAGGAATACTTTTTTAAGCATTCGTTGATTTTCTGCATTCTTCTCTGCTTGCCTTCAAATTCAGCCATGTCCGTATCCTCTGTTATTCCTCTCTCGGATCGATGTACGCAGCCGCGCCTTCATACTGACCATAGGTAGAAACGTATTTGCTGAAAGCCTCGTTCGCATCCATGCCGCCGCGGATCGCATCCAGCATCTTACCGACGTGTACATAGCGATAGCCCATAACCTCGCGCTCCTCGTTCACCGCCATGTCCAGCACATAACCCTCCGCCATCTCCAGATACCGCGGGCCCTTCACGCTGGTGGAAAACACCGTGCCGCTCACGCTGCGCAGCCCCTTTCCCAGATCCTCCAGCGATGCGCCGACAGGCAGCCCGTCCTCAGAAAATGCCGTCTGCGTCCTGCCGTAAACCATCTGGGTAAAAATCTCCCGCATCGCGACATTGATTGCGTCGCAGGCCAAATGCGTATTCAGCGCTTCCAGCAGCGTTTTTCCCGGAAGATGCTCACCCGCGACCGCCGCGCCGTGCGTGGCGCCCGTGCAGCCCGTCGTTTCAACCAGCGCCTCTTGGATCACGCCGTCTTTTACGTTCAGCGTCAGCTTGCAGCAGCCCTGCTGCGGCGCGCACCAGCCGATCCCGTGGGAAAGGCCCGAAATATCCCGGATTTCTTTTACCTGAACCCACCCCCCCTGAATCGGCAGCTCCGCGGGCCCATGGCCGGAAGGGCAGCAGAGGGTAGTCATCTTATCAACTTCGTGTGTCGTTTTCATGGGTGCCTCCGTTTGCTTCAACGATAATAAAGAACTGCATTTCCCGATCGGGAGCGATTTCGGCTTCAGCGTTTGATGGACCATCTGTTCAAATAATAATTTATAATGTATACATTATAATTCTAGCCTAATCCGCTGTCAAGCCATCGGTCGGTGTTTTTTTGCGCTCGTATCCGGCCGGGCGGCGCGCCCGCCCCATGGCTATTTCTTTTTAATCCGGGCGCCGCCGCGCGAATCAAAACCACCGGTTGAACCGGTGGTTTTGATTACAAAAAAACGGCGGGGATTTCGCCCGCCGGTGGTATCCGCTGCCTATGGTTTCCTATGCGTTACTGAATCGATCCGCAAACTCCCCGGCGGAATGAATCGTCAGCTGGAGATGGTTCTTCATGGCGTTGACCGCGCCGTCCGCATCCCGAAGAAGAATGCATCGGATAATCTCACTGTGCTCGCGACACGAAGATTCATAGCGATTCGGGTCGCGTAAGGCGATCAGCCGAAAGCAGTTCGTCAGGAAGCGCAGGTAGCTGTAAAACCGAAGTACGATATCGTTGTTGGAGTTTTTAACGATCAAATCGTGGAGCTGATAATCGTATTCAAGATACTGCTTCGTCGAGCAGAGCTCATGCCCTTCCTGAAAATGGACGTCGATTGCACGGAAATCCGCTTCCAGTTCCGGCGTAAGGTTTTTTACAACGTTGCGCACGCTGTAAAGCTCCAGCATCTCGCGCACCTCGACGATATCCAAGTATTCCTGCCATTCGATTTTGCGCACATAACATCCCTTGTTCGGAATGTCGACGAGTATGCCGTCACCGATAAGCTGCTTGATCGCCTCGCGGATCGGCGAGCGACTGACATTGAGCACCTCCGCAAAATGCTGCTCGCTGACCCAATCCCCGGGTTGCAGCTCGCCGTTGTAGATCGCCTGCTTTATATAATTGTAAACCTGCTCTCGTATTGTCAATGTGATATGAACTGCCACGGTCGTTCCTTCCTTGCTCGGATATTCTATGTTATATATTTATTATATCTTATAAATTATACCGTTACTTATAGGACTTCGCAAGCTTCTTTATAAAATAAGTGCAAGTGATTGACCATCACTTACACTTTAAGAGTACCAAATTGAAATTTGACCAAGCAAAGCTTGTAAACGCAAACCGCTGCACAGGAAGCCGGCGTTTTGTCAATACCGCTTATACAGCTCCCTTCTCTTCAGCCCGTTCTTTTCGGCTTGAAGCCGCCAGCCCATATGGGCGGCCTGCATATATAAGAACCGAGGAAAGTTGGGATTAAAGGTAATATTTTCTGCCGAGCGCCCTTGCAAAATGGTGTCTGCCAGCGCATTTAATTTTTCTCCCAACCGCGTCAACGGCCCCGCACCGACCGGCGCACTGTGCATCATACCTCCGGCACCGATGCCGACACCCTGTCCCCACGCCAAGCCGGCTTCCTGCGTAAAATGCCGCATCATCTCCAGAGCCAAAGCGTTTTGGCAGCCGTCATAAAATCCGTTGTTCACAAGCGCATATACCTTTGCCTGCGGCGCAGCCTGCGCAATGGATGGGCAAATTTTCTCCAGCTGGCGCAGGAGGCTGGCCGGGATGCCATCCACATACAATGGAAAGGCAAACACGATGGCGTCGCTCCCATGCACGGCGCAAAGCAACGCCGGTGCATCCCCGGATGCGCTGTCATACCATGTGATCTCAGCGTCGGCCAAGCTTGTTTGAAGCGCCTGCAAAACGGTTTTGCTTGCGCTATCCCCGCGCTTGGGGCTTGCGTTTATCAGAGCAATGTTCATAAAAGCGCCTCGCCGATAGGTGGGTTATCCTCGTAAAAGCACACGGTAACGTTGGGCGAGCCGAAGTTTATCGCATTGGCTGCGGCCAGTTTTTGCGCGGTTTGTTTTTGCGCTGTTTTACCTGCGGTTTGGTAGAAATGATAAGTTAACGAAGGTGAAGATGGAAAACGCTGTACATGGTGCATTTCACCCCCTACGATTCGGAAGAAGGGAAGCATATAGCCTATGCTTCGATCGAGTACCGCTTTTACATCCGGTGACAGACCGCCGAATGTCAGCTTGCTGATGATGATTAGCTCGTCATGTCGGGAAATAGCTGCGCAAAACTCCCTCGCCCGATCAGCAATCACACACTGCCCGGGTGTTTTAATCCAACATCCGAAACAGCCCACGCAATGCCGCACTACGGGCCGCGCGCAAAACACGGTCGCGTCCTTGGCATATGTACATAATTCCTCCGCCATTTGGGGCGGAAGATCATGCAAAATCAACCTTTTTACCATATGCCCTCCGCTTTGCTTTAAGCTTGGATTGGCGCTTCGCGGTCAAATCCCTGTTTGCTGTCACTCATCATACCATAAAGCAGACGAATCCAAAAGCGGACGGCAGGCCAAATTGATCCTTACACTACAAGCTCCCGCGCCGTTTCACGCATTAGAAAGCTCCGGGGAAATTTAGGAGAGACCGCCCTGAGTAAAGGCCTTTGCATGAAACTGTGGAAGGTTCGAATTTGCTACCCTTTATTCTCTTGCGCAGGGAAAATTTAAGTTTTATGATCCTCTGTTCAGAATTTTAAACAGCCTCAAACGCCCAAAAGAGACCTAATAGCAACATTTTGCACAAAAGAAAACGGCCGGAACCGGACATGGAGTTCGGGTTTCGGCCGCTGTTCAATTACAACAAAGTGAGAGAACGCCGTTGATCTATTTGGCGTAGTGAATCGCGTCCTTTGGACAAACCTGCCGGCAATTTGTGCATTGATGGCACAAGGCTGTGTCGATAGCAGCTTTTTTGTCCTCCCCTGAAACGGCGATCGCGTCCGCCGGACAGGTTTTTTCGCACAATTTGCATCCGATGCACGCGGCGTTATCGACCTTCGTTGACAATCTCGCAAACCGGCCGAACACCCTTTGCAGCGCTCCGAACGGGCATATCAGGTTATGAAAAACCGCAGGCCCGTATATAAGGGTAAGGATGATGGCGATCATCAGCCATATCGGTAATATCGGCAAATCCACATGCAAAAGCCGTTTCAGCACAAGCGTTGCCGCGATACTGACCGATAGGGAAACCCATGAAAAAAAACCGTTTTTCAGCCATTTTGGCGCTTGCCGCCTCTGAATTTTCAGCTTTTTTGAAATCCATTCCGCCGGTGCCATCAGCGTGTTCATCGGGCATACATATCCGCAGTAGACCCTTCCGAAAATCAGCGCGGCAAAAAGGCTGATCACAAACAGCCCGAGCCACAGCATGCTCTTGCCGATTACCAGAAGAAATACGAACAGCCCTAAAAACAAGAGCCGGATAATCATCGTAAAATGCTTCATGCGCCGCTTCCCCCTGCGTTGTTATAATTCGATTATACCGATATAATGAGGGAAAAGCTGTTACCGAGGTAACTCTTTTGAAGGAGCGGTGCAAAATGAATAAGCACATAAGCCTTTTGGAAAAATGCGCTCCATTAAGCTCCCTATCCGCTGAAGATACTGGTTCTTGCTTAAAGGATGGGAGCTTTCGAGTGCGCTCCTATGCGAAAAACAACATTGTCCATTTTGCGGGTGAGGTATGCTCAAAGCTCGAGATCATTCTTTCCGGTAAAGTCGCCGTCGAACACATTGATGAATCGGGAAAACTTGTATCGATCGCGGAATTTTACGGCAACGAAATCTTAGGCGGAAATCTGCTGTTTTCGAAAAACCCGTATTACCCCATGACGATCACCGCAAAGCAATCCACTGTTATTCTGGAAATCAGCATGGATCGCCTGTTCGAACTCTTTACAGACAACCATGATTTTTTAAGAAGCTATTTGGAGTACGTTTCCGACCACGCGACCATTCTGGGGGATCGTATCAAAT
>JAJFTZ010000120.1 GCA_021372675.1 Eubacteriales bacterium | reverse complement strand
TTGGGCACGAGGCTTTCCATATCCACAATCTCTACTACGCCTCGCTCCATTTTCCCTCGCGTTAGCATCATATCACCCTCTTATATTTTACCTCTTATATCACAAAAAGCCCAGTCGTTGCTGGACTTTCTCGACAAGCTGTGGCGCGCGGTTACCCGCGCGCCTTTTTTTACATATGAGGTTTTTTCTCAGTTGAATACCCGTTTCCCGAGCATGAAGTTGCGGTTCGCCCAATCGGTCCACGTGCTTATCACAACCTTACCGGAGCTGCTCGAGGCGTGAATGTAGCTGTTGCCGCCTAGCCATATGCCCGTATGGCTGATGGTGGCGCTAGAATCGCTTCTGAAAAAGATAAGATCGCCCGCGCGAAGCTCCGAAAAGGAAACGGTTTGCCAATCCGTTACCTGCGAAAAGCCCACCGCCGCATAGCGCTTTACGCTCACGCCGACGCTCCTGAGGCAATAGTACACGAGGCCGGAGCAATCGAAGCTATCCGGGCCTTCCGCGCTCCATACATAAGGGGCGCCGAGGCGCGATTTCGCCGCCGCGATCAGGCCGTCTATGCCGCTGCCGGTGACGGGGATAATCGTGGAACCGCCATTATTGCCCGACGAACCGCCGTTGCTGCCCCAAGCGGAGGAAGGCGCGGGCGTCGCGGAAAACGAGGGCTTTTTAGACGGCGTAGGCGAGGGCTTGGGCGTTTTGCTTGGCTTAGGGGTAGGCGTGGGCGTTGGGTCTATTTTAGGCTTGGCGCGGGGCGAAAACAGAAGCTCGCGCGTTTCGCCGCCCGCCACGGCATCCTGCGAAAGACCGTTTTTCTTTTGGAAGGCCATGAGCGCGCGCGCCGTGGCCGTACCGAAATAGCCGTTGACGTTGCCCTCGTAATAGCCGAGCTCGTCGAGCCTGAGCTGCAGGCGCTCCACGTCGCCGCCCTTGTCGCCCTCCGCCATATGGTAGGGGAGCGCGTTGGGGCTGAAAAGAACACTTTGGAACAGCTCGTCGGCCATGCCGGTTTCCGCCATGTGGTGCACGTGCTGGAAGCGCTTTGCCGCAGCCTCGGTGGCGGGGCCGAAATAATCGGTGGGCTCGTCGGAATCGAAATAGCCAAGCTCCATGAGACGTGATTGGATATCCATCACGATCGCGTCGCTGTCGCCGAATTTGAGCGTAAAGTATTGTGCCGTGCCCTGCGCCTTTATATCCTTCACCACCGGCTCCGCCTGATTGGGCGTGTTCTCCGGCGCGGGGGCCGCGGGGGTGGGCATGGGCGGGGCCGCCGCGGAGGGGATGGGCGTGCCCGTTATGACCACGCTGCCGCCGTAGGGCGTTGGCGTCGCCTGCAACGCGAACGACGCGGGCAGCACGAAAAGGCCCCCCGCCGCGACACCCGCAAGGCAAAGCAATACCGTGCGCGAGCAGCGAAGCGCCACTTGGAGGACCGCCCTGCGTTTTGCTTTTTGCAGCGTTTTGCTTTCGTTTCTTTGGTCCATGGCTCGATTATACTGTAACTTCCCTGCTTTTTCCAGACTTTTTGGCGTTTTTTGGTGAAAAATGCGCATGAATACGCAGCGAAACCGTATTTTCTTACGGTTAAGCCCTTAAAAAGATAGAGCTTGAAGCCGCGCGGCGGCATGCGTATAATAAAAATTGAACAATTGCCGATTGGGGGGGAACGGTCATGCAGCACGAGATCACGGCGCGCGGCGCGCTTTTGGACGCGAAGGGCAACGTGCGTGAACCCGGCTTCGCGCGCGATCTCCTTTTAAATTACCGCCGTGCGGACGTAAAGGCCCCCGCGTGGCGCATCAAGGAGTGGGACTATTACATCGTTATGAACGACGCGTTCGGCGTGGCGTTCACGATCGCGGATAACGGCTACATGGGGCTTATTTCCGCGTCGCTGCTCGATTTTACGGCGCCCGCCGAGCATACGCAAACCGTGATGACGGCGTTCCCTATGGGCCGCTACGCGCTGCCCGAAACCTCCGCCGCGGGCGACACGCTCTACGGCGACAAGCGCGTGCAGATGGCGTTTCTCAAGCGCGACGCCGAGCGCGAGCTCCGCTGCCGCTTCGACCGCTTCCACAACGGCGAAACGCTCGAGGTCGAATTGACCCTTGCGGAACCGCCCATGGACACCATGGTCATCGCCACGCCCTTTTTTAAGCCGCGCGCGTTTTACTACAACCAGAAAATCAACTGCATGCGGGCGGGCGGCAAGGCCATTTTGGGCAGCCGCGAGTACCTTTTCCGGCCCGAGACGAGCTTCGCCACGCTCGATTGGGGACGCGGCGTATGGACGTACGACAACACGTGGTATTGGGGCAACGGCAACGGCGTTGTGGACGGCAAGCTTTTGGGGTTCAACATCGGCTACGGCTTCGGCGATACGAGCGCGGCTTCCGAAAACCTTGTGATCTACGACGGCATTGGGCATAAGCTTTCGCGGGTGACGTTTAACATCCCGCCCGACAGCTTTATGAAGCCGTGGACGTTTTCGAGCGACGACGGGCGTTTCGAAATGAATTTTATACCTGTTCTCGACCGCGCCTCGCACAATAACGCGCTCATTTTAGAATCCGACCAGCATCAGGTGTTCGGCAAATTTACCGGCCGCATTTTGCTCGACGGCGGCAAGGAGCTTTGCCTGAAGGACTTTTTCGGCTTCGCGGAAAAGGTCAGAAACAGATATTGAGCGAAGAATCGTCTTCGCCGCGCTCCCCAGAAATGACAAAGGAAGGACTCCCCCCTCCCCCAAGCGGGCGGGAGGCTTTGAAGTATGTCGATCCTTGCGGCCTTCGGGCTGAAAAAAGCATATGTGACGCGCACGCTGTTCGAAGGCGTCAGCTTCGAGCTGGGCGCGCGCGACAAGGTGGGCCTCGTAGGCGTAAACGGCTGCGGCAAGACCACCCTTTTCAGGCTGCTCACGGGCGAGGAAGCCCCCGACGAGGGGAGCGTATCCGTCAGCCGCGAAACGCGGCTTGGCGCCACGCAGCAAAGCGTGGACGGCATGACGGATACCGTGTACGACGCCACGCTCGCCGTATTTTTGCCGCTTCTTCAAATGGAGCGGGAGCTTGAAAGCATAAACGCGCGCATCGCCGCGCACGGAGAAAACCTCGACGCGCTTGTGAAGCGGCAGGAGTTTTTGAGGGAGCGCTACGAGTTCGACGGCGGGCTCACCTTCAAAAGCCGCACCCGCTCCACGCTTTTGGGCCTCGGCTTCACGGAGGCGGAGCTAGATAAGGAGCTTTCCTCCATGAGCGGCGGGCAGCGCAACAAGGCGCAGCTTGCGCGCGTGCTCTTAGGCGGCGCAAACCTTCTTTTGCTCGACGAGCCCACCAACCATCTCGACATCGACAGCATCGCGTGGCTCGAGGATTATCTTCGTGCCTACAACGGCGCGTTTATCGTGATCTCGCACGACCGCTATTTTCTCGACCGCGTCACCAACCGCACGTTCGAGCTTAAAAACGCGCGCCTCACCGTATCCGAGGGCAATTACACGCGCCACCTCGAATTGCAGGAGAGCGAGCAGGAAACCATACGGCGCGTGTTTCAAAACACCCAAAAAGAGATACGCCGCCTCGAGGGCGTCGTGGAGCAGCAGCGCCGCTGGGGGCAGGAGCACAACTTCATCACCGCCGCGAGTAAGCTCAAGCAGATCGAGCGCCTGCGGTCTACGCTCGTGGCGCCCGAAAAGGAGCCGGAGGGCATCCGCTTCCATTTCACGGCGCGCGAGGCGGGCGGCAACGAGGTGCTCGTCGTCAAGGAGCTCGCCAAGTCCTACGAGAAGCGCATCTTTCAAAACGCGTCGTTCCTCGTAAAAAAAGGCGAGCGCGTGTTCCTCCTCGGGCCCAACGGCTGCGGCAAGACCACGCTCCTTCGCATCGTGATGGGGCGCGAGCAGGCGGATAAGGGCATATCGCGCTTGGGCGCGCACGTGAAGGCGGGCTATTACGAGCAGACCATGCGCTCGCTCCATGAGGAAAACACCGTGATCGGCGAGATATGGGACGAATACCCGCGCCTCAATACCACACAGGTACGCTCGGCGCTGGCGGCGTTTTTGTTCCGCGGCGACGACGTAAACAAAACCGTTTCCATGCTTTCGGGCGGCGAAAGGGCGCGCGTGCAGCTACTAAAGCTCATGCTTTCGGGCTCCAACCTCCTTTTGCTCGACGAGCCGACGAACCATCTCGACATCGCCTCGCGCGAGGCGCTCGAAAACGCGCTTACCGACTACGGCGGCACCATGCTCGTGGTAACGCACGACCGCTACCTCGTGAACCGCCTTGCCGACCGCATCCTGTACATGACCGAAAACGGCGTGGAGGAGTTTGTGGGCGGCTTCGACGAGTTCTGGGAGGCGTATCAGGAGCGCCGCGCGCAGGCGCAAAAGGATAACGCCCCGAAAAAGCAGGAGCGCCCCAACCTTTACAAGGAGCAAAAGGACAGGCAGTCCGCCATAGCCCGCGCGGCGGGCGATTTACGGCGCGCCGAAAAGCTCGTGACGGACGCGGAGGAGGAGCTTCGGCTCCTCGACGAACAGCTCGCCGACCCCGCGGTCGCAAGCGATTACCTAAAAGCAAACGAGCTCGCGGCCGAAGCCGCTTTAAAGCGCGAGGCGCTCCCGCCGCTCTACGCGGCATGGGAGGACGCGCACCGCAAGTGCGACGAGCTCGCGGAGGAATGAGAGGGACGACGGAAGAAGCTCAGGGAATCCCGGTAAAAGGAGATTGCGCTTTATGGCATACTATTTCCACACATTCAGCCTGATGATGGCGCTCATCATGTTTTTCACGGGATGCTACTTCTACCGTTCGAACGGCAAAGCATGGCGGTATATCGCAGGCTACAACACAAAAAGCGAAGCGGAACGGCAGCAGTACGACGAAGCCAGAATGTGCGCCGACTACGGGAAGCGCATCATGCTGTGGGTGCTTCCCTTTTTGATTGGTCTTGTTTTAGACATCGTCCGGCTCGGCGTCGGCGCGGTATTCGAGTGCGTCGGATTTGCGCTTCTTTTGATTTGGCACATTTGGGATGTGCACGAAAAGGGTGAAAGCCGTTACAGAAAGGTATGACGTAATGGACATCAAAATCTCGGACATGATGAAAATGCAGACGGAGCTTTGGGAGCTTCACAAGGATAGCTGGTCGCCCATGGAGCCGGGCTGCGGCAGGAATTTTATCCTGTGGATGATGGAGGAGGTCGGCGAAGCGATCGCCATCATCAAGAAAAAGGGCGACGCGGCCATTATGGACGATCCGAGCGTGCGCGCCTCCTTCGTGGAGGAAATGAGCGACGTTTTGATGTACTATACGGATACTTTGCTCCGCTATGGTGTCGCGCCCGAGGAGATCTCCGCCGCCTATGTAAAAAAACACGAGCGGAACATGTTTCGGGATTACGGAAGCGAGTACCGCAAAAAGTACGAAGAAAAGGCGTAATATGCATTTTT
>JAJFTZ010000089.1 GCA_021372675.1 Eubacteriales bacterium | reverse complement strand
TGCCTCATCGCGTACCCGCTCCTTTTCAAGCCGCTCATGAAAAAGGGCTTTACGGCGAAGCGGCTTAGCCTCGCCTCCGTTCTCGCGGTGGTTGCGGGGCTTCAGCTGGGCGCGTTTTCCGTGGTGCTTGAAACGCTGCTTTCGGGCGTTACGGAGCTTCCCTTTTCCGCCTTTGTCGCGCTGTTGCAGCCCATCCACCTCGCCATCGGCCTCGTGGAGGGGATCGTGACGGCGGCGGTGCTCGTTTTTGCTCATAGACTTCGCCCCGAGATTTTGGAGAGCGCGCGTGAGCGTTCCGCGATCGTGGCGGGCGTCTCCGTAAAAAAGGCCGTGCTCGTGCTGGCCGTTATCGCGCTTCTCGTGGGCGGAGGCTTGTCGCTGTTCGCCTCCGCCTACCCGGACGGCCTCGAATGGGCAACGGAAAAAGTGGCGGGCACGGCGGAGCTTGAGGCGCGGGGCGGCATTTATGAAAGTGCCGCGGCGGCGCAGCAATCCACGGCGATTCTGCCGGATTACGGCTTTTCCTCCGACGCGGAAAACGCGGCGGGCACCTCGGTCGCGGGCGTCGTGGGCGCGGCCGTCACCTTTGCGCTCGCGGGGGCCGTAGGGCTTATCATCGCGAAGGCGAAAAGAAGGAAAAAAGCGTTGTAATGGGCAACATGCGCGCAAAGCTCTATGAAATTTACTCGCTCGAACAGCTGTCCTCGGGCAATTCCGTTTTACACGCGCTGCACCCAAGCGCGAAGCTCCTCGCGGCGTTTGTCTACATCGCGTGCGTGGTGTCGTTTGGCCGCTACGAGCTTAACCGCCTCGTGCCCTATGTGTTTTATCCCGTGGTGCTCGCGGCGCTTTCGTCCACCCCTCCGGGCATGATCTTAAAGCGCGCGCTGGTGGCGCTGCCGTTCGTTTTGTTTGCGGGCGTCTCGAACCTCGTTTTTGACCGCGCGGTCATGGCGCACCTTGGCGGGCTTCCGATAAGCTACGGGGCGGTGAGCCTTTTTACGCTTCTCGTCCGCACGCTCCTGTGCGTGGCGGCGGCGCTTCTTTTGGTGGCGACCACGCCGTTTCGCTTTCTTACGGGGCAGCTGAGGCGGCTTCGCGTGCCGGGCTTGGTTGTGGACCTGTTTGAAATGACCTACCGCTACCTCGGCACGCTCTTGGGCGAGGCAACGGGCATGCATACCGCCTACGCGCTTCGAAGCCCCGTAAAAAAGGGACTCGCCATGGAGCACATGGGGAGCTTCATCGGCCAGCTTCTTTTAAGGAGCTTCGACCGCGCGGAGCGCGTGTACGCGGCCATGAAATGCCGCGGCTACCCCGGGAATAGCCGCGAGGCGGAAAAGAGGCGCTTTCGGGCGGCGGATGGGTGGTTTCTTTTGCTTGCCGCGGGCTCCTCGCTGCTATTTCGCCTTGCGGACGTGCAGGGGATTTTTGTAAAATGGCTGGAGGGCGTGCTTTGATGCTTGCAATAAAAGACCTTACGGTGGTCTATCCCGATAAGACCCGCGCGGTCGACGGAATAAGCCTGCTTGTGGGCGAGGGGGAAAGCGTGGCGCTCATCGGCGCGAACGGCGCGGGCAAGACCTCGCTCATCATGGCAATCGTGGGCGTGCTGCCCGCTTCGGGCGAAATTGCGGTGGACGGCGTGCGCCTTTCTAAAGATACGCTGCGCTCTGTGCGTCAGCGCGCGGGCGTTGTGTTTCAAAACCCGGACGACCAGCTTTTTATGCCCACGGTGTTCGAGGATGTCGCGTTCGGCCCGCGAAACCTCGGCATGGAAAACGCGGACGAGCGCGCGCGGCGTTGGCTACGAACGCTCAACATAGGCCATTTAAGCGAAAAAAGCGCCTCGCGGCTATCGGGCGGCGAAAAGCGCATGGCGGCGCTCGGCACGGTGCTTGCCATGGAGCCGAAGCTCATGCTGTTCGACGAGCCGAGCGCGTTTTTGGACCCCAAGGCGCGAAGGGCGCTTATCGCAACGCTCAACGGCCTAAAGCATACAAAGCTGATCGCCACGCACGATATGGCGTTTGCCTTGGAAACGTGCGAGCGGACGGTTTTATTGAAGGACGGCAGGGTTTTTGCCGATGGGCCTACCAAGGAGATCGTGTTCGACGAAAAGCTCATGGATGACTGCGGCGTGGAGGCGATCCGCGCATACGGGAAGGAATGATTTTATGACGCTTGCGGAGTTTTTCAAGGAAAACAAAAAGGTGGCGCTCGGGTTTTCGGGCGGGGTGGATTCCTCGTACCTGCTGTACGCGGGCCTGAAATACGGGGCCGAGATACGTCCCTATTACATTAAAACCGCGTTTCAGCCGCAGTTCGAGTTTGAGGACGCGAAGCGGCTCGCCGGGGAGCTTAAAGCGGATATGACCGTGATCGAGCTCGACGCGCTCAAGGTTCCCGCGGTCGCCGCAAACCCCGCCGACCGCTGCTACCACTGCAAAACGGCGCTTTTCGGGGCGCTTAAGGAGCGCGCTTCGCGCGACGGCTACCCCGTTTTGATCGACGGCACCAACGCCTCCGACGACGCGGGCGACCGCCCCGGCATGCGCGCGCTTATGGAACTTCGCGTGCGCTCGCCGCTTCGGGAATGCGGCCTTACAAAGGACGAGATCAGGCGGCTATCCAAGGAGGCGGGGCTTTTCACATGGGATAAGCCCGCTTACGCCTGCCTCGCCACGCGCGTGGGTACGGACACGCCGCTTACGGAAGAGCTTTTAGGCCGCGTGGAGGGGGCTGAAAGCGCGCTTTTTCGCCTCGGCTTTACGGATTTCCGCGTAAGGGTATTCCACGGCGCGGCGCGGCTCCAGCTTAAAAGAGAGCAGCAGGGGAAAGCGATCCTCGAGAGCGAGGCGGTTTTAAACGCCGTGCGCGTATTTTTTGATACGGTGCTTTTGGATATGGCGGGGAGGTAAGCTATGGAGCAAAGGGAAATAAGGAGCCTGCTCGAGCGGGTGTCGGCGGGAGAGGTCACGGTGGACGAGGCGGTCTTAAAGCTTAAGATGGCCCCGTTTGAAGACCTCGGCTTCGCCAAGCTCGACGCGCACAGGGGCTTGCGGCAGGGCGTTGCGGAGGTAATCTACGGCGCGGGCAAAACGCCGGAGCAGATTGTGAAGATCGCGTCCGCCATGCGCGATAAGGGGCAAAAGACCATACTCATCACGCGGCTTTCAAAGGAGGCCGCGGAACGCGTCGGCGCGGAGCTCGCGCTTCGTTACGACGAGATGGGGCGCGTAGGCGTCGTCGGCGAAATGCCGGAGCCGGGCGGCCTTGGCGATATCGTGGTGGCAACGGGCGGCACGAGCGACATGCCCGTGGCCGAGGAGGCGGCGCTCACCGCGGAGGCGCTGGGAAACCGCGTCGTGCGCCTTTACGACGTGGGCGTGGCGGGCCTGCACCGCTTGCTGGCGCATACGGATGCGATTATGCGCGCCAAGGTTATCGTCGCCATCGCGGGGATGGAGGGCGCGCTCGCGAGCGTCATAGGCGGCCTCGCGGACTGTCCCGTGATCGCCGTGCCCACGAGCGTCGGCTACGGGGCGTCGTTTCACGGACTTTCGGCGCTTCTTTCCATGCTCAACTCCTGCGCGAGCGGCGTGAGCGTGGTGAACATCGATAACGGCTTCGGCGCGGGTTACCTCGCGAGCATGATCAACCATATGGGAGATTGCAAATGAAAACGCTCTATTTCGAATGCAATATGGGCGCGGCGGGCGATATGCTCATGGCCGCGCTTTTGGAGCTTCTGCCCCAAAAAGAAGCGTTCCTCAACCGGATGAACGGCCTTATAAGCGGCGTTACCGTAGCGGCCGAGCCTTCGGAAAAGTGCGGCATCTTAGGCACGCATGTGCACGTAAGCGTGCATGGCGAGGAGGAGGGCGAGCACGATCACGAACACCACCACGACCATTCCGGCATGGGGGAGATCGCGCGGCTGATAAGCGGCCTCGACGTACCCGAAAAGGTGCGCGCGGACGCGCTGGCCGTATACGGTTTGATCGCGAAAGCGGAAAGCGAGGTGCACGGGCGGCCCGTGGAGCAGGTGCATTTCCACGAGGTGGGCGCGCTCGACGCGGTGGCGGACATCGTGGGCGTATGCCTTTTGATGCACGAGCTTAAGCCGGAGCGCGTCGCGGCGTCCCCCGTGCATGTGGGGAGCGGGCAGGTACGCTGCGCGCACGGGCTTTTGCCCGTTCCCGCGCCCGCCACGGCGCTTCTGTTAAAAGGTATACCCGTTTACGGCGGCGCGGTGCGCGGCGAGCTTTGCACGCCTACGGGCGCGGCGCTTTTGCGGCATTTTGTTGCAGCTTTTGGCGAAATGCCCGCGATGCGCGTGGAGAAGGTAGGCTACGGCATGGGGAAAAAGGATTTTGAAGCGGCCAACTGCGTGCGCGCCATGCTCGGGGAAACGGAGGAAAACGGCGACACGGCTCTCGAGCTTTGCTGCAACCTCGACGATATGACCCCCGAGGCGGTGGGCTTTGCCATGGAGCGGCTGCTTGCGTTTGGCGCGCTCGATGTGTACACCGTGCCCGTCGGCATGAAAAAGAGCCGCCCCGGCGTTATGCTCTGCTGCTTGTGCCATGCGGAAAAGCGCGAGGAAATGGTAAAGCTTCTTTTCAGGCATACGACCACCCTCGGCGTGCGCGTGTGCGCCTACGAGCGCCATACCTTAAGCCGCGCGGAGCGCGTCGCGGAAACCGGGCTCGGGCCGGTACGCGTGAAGGAGGCCTCGGGCTACGGCGTAAGGCGCGAAAAGCCAGAATATGAGGACTTGGCGAAGATCGCAAGGGAAAAGGGCATTTCCCTCGCGGAGGCCGCGGAGATGGTGCGGTAGGGGAGAAACGGTGGCAGTATGCCTCCCTCTGATGAGGGAGGTGGCACAGCACGCGGGGCCCATTGGCCGAACGCGTAGCTGTGCCGGAGGGAGAGAATATGAAACCCTATAACAAAAGAAATGTTCCTCTCGCCAAGATGCTGCGCAAGAATATGACGCCATGGGGGCGTAAGCTTTGGTATGAGTTTCTTCGCGGCTATTCCATTCGTTTTCAAAGGCAAAAACCTATCGGCAATTATATCGCGGATTTTTACTGCGCAAGAGCGGGACTTATCATAGAGCTCGACGGCGGCGGGCATTACGACGCGGAACAGGCGGAAAGGGACAGAGCCCGCGCGAATGCGCTTGAAGCGATGCGCCTTAAAGTGTTGAGGGTTTGCAATATCGATATAGGCTGCAATTTTTACGGCGTTTGCGAATCGATCGACCTTGCGGTAAAAGAATCTCTCCCTCAGGCGGCGTTGCGTCCGGCAAAGCCGGAGCCTTAAAGGCCAAGGCCTGCGGCCTTGCACGCCGCCAGCCAGTTCGCAATAGTCGCGCTGCTTCGCTATCACTTGCATCACTCCTTTGCTCACTGGGCTTTTCGCCTCGCTTCATCCGCTACTGGCGGCGTTCGGCTCCGCCCCCGTCATCAGAGGGAGCCTTAAGCCGGTCCGGCGCTAGCGATGCAGGATAACAAACGGGCCGTGGCGTTTTATGAAACGCCACGGCCCCTTTTTTACCGTAAAATCCCTTAGGCCGTTTCCACCTTGATCAAATTGGTGTTGCCCGACACCCCGTTCACGAGGCCGCCGGTGATGATGATGCTGTCGCCCGTGTCAAGGCCGAAGGTTTTTGTGGCGATCTCCTTGGCGTGGTAAAAGAGCACGTCCGTGGAGGTGAACGCCTCGCTCATCACCGGGACCACGCCCCACGAGAGCGAAAGCTTATACCACGCGCTCTTGCTCGTGGTCATGCCGATGATATGTACCGGGCAGCGGAAGCGCGATACCATGCGCGCGGTGGTGCCCGAAAGCGTGCACGCGACGATGGCCTTCGCGTCGAGGTCGATCGCCATGCCGCAGGTGGCGTGGGAGATGGCGTCGATCTTGTTGTTGATGCGGAACTCCGAGGTGGAAAAGCGCTTTGCGTAGTTGATGTGGCGCTCCGTCTCCTCCGCGATGGTCGCCATCACGCTCACGGCCTGCACGGGGTACTTGCCCGCGGCGGTCTCGCCCGAGAGCATGACGGCGCTCGTGCCGTCGTACACGGCGTTGGCTACGTCCGATATCTCCGCGCGCGTGGGGCGCGGGCTGTGGATCATGGATTCGAGCATCTCCGTGGCCGTGATGACGCGCTTGCCCAAAAGCCTGCATTTGGTGATGAGAAGCTTTTGCAGATAGGGCAGCTCCTCGAAGGGTATCTCCACGCCAAGGTCGCCGCGGCCTATCATGATGCCGTCGCACTCCTCGCAAATCTCCTCGATGTTGTCTACGCCCGCACGGTTTTCGATCTTCGCGATGATGTCGATGTCCTCTCCGCCGTTTTCACGCAAAAACGCGTTGAGCTCCACGAGGTTCTGCTTCGTGGAAACGAAGGAGGCGGCCACGAAATCCACCCCGTTTTTGATGCCGAACAGGAGGTCTTCCTTATCCTGCTTGCTTAAATACGGCCCGCCCACGAGCTTGTTGGGGAAGTTCATGCTCTTATGGTCGCTCAGTTCCCCGCCCGCGATCACGGTGCAGATCGCGTCGGTTTTGGTGAGCTCTTTCACCTCGAAGATGAGAAGCCCGTTGTTTACAAGCACCCTGTCGCCTATGCTGAGCGCGCCGATAAGCCCTTTGCAGCTCACGGAAACGCGCTCCGTGCTCCCTTCTATATCTTCGGTGGTGAACGCGAAGGTATCGCCGTCGTTGAGCGTTATTTTCCCGCCGCGAAACGTCTTGATGCGGTATTCCGGGCCTTTGGTATCCAAGATGATCGCGATGGGGATGTTGAGCTCCTCACGCACCTTCTTAATGAGGGCGATGCGGTTGCCGTGCTCCTCGTAGCTGCCGTGGGAAAAATTGAGCCGCGCCGCGTTCATGCCGGCGAGGCACATTTCCCGGATGCACGCCTCGTTCTCGCTCACCGGCCCTATGGTACAAACGATTTTTGTTTTTCTCATTTTTACACCTCTTTTGGAATAGCTGCATTTTACTACGCTTCCTTATCCCGTACAAGGTGTTTTTTGCGCCGCGCGTTGACCGCGTGCGCTTTGCCGTGGTATAGTAAACGCAAGTGAATAGCTTGTGTATCTGCACGAAGGTGCCGGTGTGATTTGCACCGAGGGAACGCGGATGAAAATTCCGGACTATCCCAGTAACCGTGAAGCCGACGAAACGGCATATGCCACTGCCCCTTGGGGCGGGAAGGCGCCGGAGTAGGATGAAGCCAAGTCGGGAGACCTGTTTACACAAATGTATGCTCCTGGGGTTGAGATTTTGGCTCTTGGCAAATTCCATGCGCTGCGGCCGCTCCTCGATCGAAAGGGGAGCGGCTTTTTTGCGCCCCCGCCGTTTGTGCTCCCTGTACAAGCGTTCACGAAATTTATTTAAGGGGGATCCTCATCATGCAACTCAAAAAACGCCTCGCGCTTCTTCTTTCGCTCCTTTTGCTCGCAACGCTCGGCCTCGGCTGCGCGGCGCAAAACGCGGGCGGCGCAATCCTTGTAAGCGACATGCTCGGCCGCGAGGTAGCTCTTCAGGCGCCCGCCAAAAAGATCGTAGCCCTCAACCCGGCCGATTGCGAAATACTCTACGCGATCGGCGCGGGTGGCGCGCTCGTCGGGCGCGGGGAATACTGCTCGTACCCGCCCGAGGCGCTCGACGTCGCCTCCGTGCAGTCCGGCAGCGAGACCAACCTCGAGCAGATCATCGCCCTTTCCCCCGAGCTCGTGGTGATGAGCACCATGACGCAGGCGCCCGAACAGGTGGAGGCGCTCGAATCCGCGGGCATCAAGGTGTATATAAGCGATGCCGCCAATGTGGAGCAGGTTTATCAAAACATTACGAACCTCGGCGCGCTCACGGGCGAGGTTGCGGAGGCGGCCGCCGTGGTGGACGGCATGAAGACGGCTTTCACCTCGGTAGAGGAGAGGGCTTCGGCCGCAGGCGCGGAGCAAAAAACGGTCTACTTCGAGGTATCGCCGCTCGAATACGGGCTTTGGACGGCCGGCGCCGGCACCTTCATGGACGAGATCGCGGCCATGCTCGGGCTTAAAAACGCATTTTCGGACGTGCAGGGCTGGGCGGAGGTATCCGAGGAGCAGGTCATAGAGCGAAACCCCGATTATATCGTCACCATCGCCATGTATTTTGGAAGCGGCGTTTTGCCCGTGGATGAAATACTCGGGCGCGGCGGCTGGGAAAACGTGACTGCCGTGAAAAACGCCGCGGTGTTCAACGCCGATTCCAACGAGATATCCCTGCCCGGCCCGCGCCTCGCGGACGGCGCCGAGGCGCTGTGCGATTTCGTGTACGGCAGCAAGTAGGGGGCCTTGCCCCTTTGGGGCGGCGGCGAGGTGGTTTCGCCGCCCCGATTATAAACAGAATGGACAATCCTATGAAAAAACATGAAGGCTTCCGTATTTTTGAATACGCCATTTTCCTCGCCGTCACGCTCGGCACGGCGGTGCTTTGCGTATGTGCGGGCAGCGTGAGCATCCCCGTGAAGGATACGCTTGCGGCCATTCGGAGCGCGGTGTCTCACCTTCCCATGCCGGAGGGCGTCGCCGCGTCCATCATCCTTTCGGTGCGCCTGCCGAGGGTGCTCGCCGTAGCGCTCACGGGCGCGTCGCTTTCGCTATGCGGCGCGGCCATGCAGGGGCTTTTGCGAAACCCCCTCGCGGACGGCTCCACGCTCGGCGTGTCCTCGGGCGCGTCGCTCGGCGCGGTGCTCGCGATTGCGCTCGGGCTTGCCATCCCCGGCATACCCCTCGCGGGCACCATGGTCATGGCCATGCTGTTCGCGTTCCTCTCGCTCCTTTTGATCCTCTTTCTCGCGTATAAGCTCGATCCCGCGCTTTCCACCAACACCATCATCCTCGTTGGCATCGTATTTTCCATGTTCTGCAACAGCCTCGTCAGCCTTTTTACCGTGTTTGCGGCGGATCGCGTGCGTTCCATCCTGTTTTGGATGATGGGGTCGCTCTCGGGCAGCGATTATACGGACGTGCTTGTGCTGGGCGGGGCGCTTACGGTGTGCGGCACGGCTATCGTGCGGTTTTCGCGCGAGCTCAACGCGTTTTCGGTGGGGGAGGATAACGCCCGCCATGTGGGCGTGAACGTGAAGCGCGTAAGGCTTCTCGTACTGGTGTTCGTTTCCGTGCTGATCGGCGTTTGCGTAGCCATCGGAGGCACCATCGGCTTTGTGGGGCTCGTGATGCCGCATATGACGCGCCTTATCGTTGGCCCCAACCACAGGCGGCTGCTCCCTTCGGTCTTGTTTTTCGGCGCGACGTTTTTGATGCTCGCCGACCTCGTGGGAAGGGTCATTTTGAACCCGCTCGAGCTGCCTATCGGCGTCGTCACCTCGCTTATCGGCGCGGCCGCGTTCATCCTTATCTTTTTCCGATCCCGCGCGAAGGGAGGCGAGCTCCGTGCTTGAGGTGAAGCGCCTCACCGTGCGCGCTCCTGGGCGCACCCTCTTAAACGGCGTGAGCTTTTCCGTTTTTGAGCACGATTGGCTCATGGTGGCGGGCCCTAACGGCGCGGGCAAATCCACGCTCGTAAACGCCGTTTCACAATCCATCGCCTACGAGGGCGAAGTATATTTCGAGGGGAAAAACGCCGCGGCCATGAAGCCCGCCGCGCGCGCGAGAAGCATAGGCGTGCTTGCGCAAAGCCACCATGTGGCGTATCCGTTCACGGTGGAGGAGGTCGTGCGCCTTGGGCGCTACGCGTATACCCGCGGGCCTTTTTTCGCCCGCACCGACGGGGACGAGGCGAAGGTGGAGGAGGCGCTTATTCTCACCGGCATGGATGCGCGCCGCGCGCAGAGCGTGACCACGCTCTCGGGCGGCGAGCTGCAAAGAACCTTCCTCGCGCAGGTGTTCGCCCAAGACCCCAAGCTTCTCATCTTGGACGAGCCTACCAACGATCTCGATCCCGTATACCAAAAGCGCGTGTTTGAGCTAATAAGCGCATGGGTGAAGCTGCCCGGCCGCGCGGTGATGTCCGTGGTGCATGACCTCGCTTTGGCCAAGGCGTACGGCACGCGCGCCCTCCTTTTGAGCGAGGGCGGGCTCGCGGCGGAGGGGGAAACCGATACGGCGCTTTCGCGCGAGAACCTGAACAGGGTGTACGCGGTGGATGTTTACGCGTGGATGCGGGAGCTTTTAGAAAAATGGACGCATAAATAATTCACAGCCGTGCAATAAGCCGCCCGAAGGCGGCTTTTCCATTTTCCGCATCTTTTTTATTTTTCCCGCGCTCTTCGGGCTACGGGGTCGAGGTCTGTAGAATGTTGAAAAAACAACAGACTTTCTTGTCGAAAACGGTTATCATAGTGGCGAAAAACACCAGTTGATTGTTAAATATCAAACAATTGACCGTGGGGGAAACTTGTAGTATCATGGTACCGCGCAATTTTTTAGGAGCGCCTGCGATATGCAAAAAGAAGGGAAAGCTATGAAAAATATCGTGATCATCGGCGCGGGATATGCCGGCGTGCTTACCGCGAAAAAGCTTGCAAAGAAGTTTAAAAAGCGCCCCGGAGAGGTCCGCATCACCGTTATCGATAAAAATTCTTTTCACACCATGCTCACCGAGCTCCACGAGGTCGCGGCCTGCCGCGTCGGCGAGGAAAGCGTTCGTATCGGTTACCATAAAATTTTCGCGGGCCGCCGCATCGATTTCGTGCAGGACTATGTGGAGAAGGTCGATTTCGAAAAAAAGACCGTGCTTGGCAAAAAAGGCGTTTATCCTTACGACTATATCGTGGTGAGCGCAGGCTCCAAGCCCACCTATTTCGGCGTGCCGGGCGCTATGGAAAACACCTTTCCGCTCTGGTCGTTCGAGGACGCGGTGCGTTTGAAGGACCGCATCCACGAGTGCTTCAGGCAGGCAAGCGCCGCGCTCGGCGAGGATGAAAAAAGAAAGCTTTTGAGCTTTTACGTCGTGGGCGCCGGCTTTACGGGCGTGGAGATGATCGGCGAGCTTGCCGAATACGTGCCCGTGCTCTGCTCCCGCTACGAGATCGACCCGGAGCTCGTTTCGCTCAACAACGTGGATGTTTTGCCGCGCGTGGTGCCCACGCTGCCCGAAAAGCTCTCCGCAAAAATACAGCGCCGCCTCGAGAAAATGGGCGTTAAGGTGCTCCTCGGCGCAAACGTTGTTGAGATTGGCGCGGATTATATCGACTACGACCGCGGCGGCGAGCGCACGCGAAGCATCGCCGGCACGGTCATATGGGTGGCGGGCATCGAAAGCACCGATATCACGCGGCAGATCGGCTGCACGCTTCCCAACCAGAGGCGGTGCAGGCTCGAGGCCGACGCCTATTTGAGGAGCGCGAAGGACGAAAGCGTTTATATCGCGGGCGATAACCTTTTGTTCACCGCCGAGGGCGAAACCGCCCCCGTGCCGCAAATGGTCGAAAACTGCGAGCAGAGCGCCCACACGGTGGCGCACAACCTCTATTGCGCCGTTACGGGCGAAGGGGAGATGGAAAAATACGCCCCCAAGTTCCATGGCGTGATGGTGTGCGTGGGCGGCCGTTACGGGCAGGCGCGCGTGGGCACGCAAAAGCATATGCTGAACCTGCCGTCGTTTTTGGCGATGTTCGTGAAGCATTTCATCAACCTCGCATATTTCGTGCAGGTGCTCGGCTGGAACAAGATCGCGAGTTACCTCAAGCACGAGTTTTTCACCGTGCGCGACCGCCGCAGCTTCGTTGGCGGGCATTTCTCCAACCGCACGCCCAGCTTTTTGCTCGTGCCGCTCAGAATATGGCTCGGCGCGGTGTGGGCGTTTGAGGGCGTGATGAAGATCGTGGAGGGCTGGCTCAAAAAGCCCATGCTGGAGGGCTTCTTCGGCGGCGCGACGGCGTGGTTCAATTCCATTTTGGGCGCAACCGGCTCCGCGGCGGCGGACGCGGTATCGAGCGCCACGGGCGCGGCGGCGGCGAACGCCGTATCGAGCGCTACGGGCGCCGCGGGCGGCGCTGCGGCTTCTACGGGCACGCTTCTTTTTAACTTTAACTTTCTGGGGCTTTTCAAGGCCATCTTCGTGAGCGGCAAAACGCTTGCCGAGTCCTCGGTGGCCGATTACGCCTTCAAGCTCGACGTGCCGCTGATGAACTGGTTCGTCAACGACGTGTTGCTTCCGCGTCAGGGGCTTTCCCTCGCGATGCAGATCTTTATCGTGTTTGCGGAAATACTCATCGGCCTCAGCATGATGGGCGGTCTTTTCACGACGCTTTCGGGCCTTGTTTCGCTGGTGCTTCTGTTCATGTTCGCGTGCACCACGGGCCTTTATCTCTCGAGCTTCTGGATGGTCTTTGCCGGTATCGCGATCCTCTTCGGCGGCGGCAAGATATTCGGCCTCGACTACTACGTGATGCCCCGGCTCAAAAAGGGCTGGAGCCGCATCGGCTGGGTAAGGCGGTCCTACATCTATCATGACTGAACGCGCGATTGATTCTCCCCGCGTTGCGGGCCTAAGCTATGAGGCCGCCGTTTCCGAAACGGCCGCGGAGATAAAAGGCATATTGAAAGGCGCCCCCGCGGTGATCCGCGGCATGACAAAGCACCTTTCAAAGGCGGCGGGGAAGCTTATCCGCGCGAGGGCGCTCCTCGCCTGCGCGCTCCGTGAGGACGATACCGTAAGCCCCGACGCGGTGAAGGCTGCGGCGGCGGCGGAGCTACTGCACCTCGCCACGCTCGTGCACGACGACATCATCGACGATGCGGACAAGCGCCGCGGCATCGAAACGGTGCACCGCAAATTCGGCGAAAAATATGCCGTGCTCTGCGGGGATTATCTGTTTTGCACGGCGCTCGAGCTCGTATCCTCGGCGGGCGTGCCGGGGGAACGCGAAACGGCGTTCGGCCGCGCGTTCCCGCATTACCTCACGGAGGTATGCTTGGGCGAGCTTCTTCAAAACCGCAACGACTTCAACTTCGAGCTCACGGAGCGCGCGTATTTCGAAATCATCCGCGGCAAAACGGCGGCGCTGTTCGAGGCGTGCTTCTACATGGGGTTTTTGCTTTCGGATGAAAAAGGCGAGGCTTCGGCGCTTTATACCGAGGCGGGCAACACCTTGGGCGTGATCTTCCAGCTCAGCGACGATTGCGCCGATTACGCCTCCACGCTCCGCAAAAGCAAAAAGCCCGTGCTCAGCGATTACGCGCGCGGGGTGGTCACGCTGCCGCTCATCTACGCCATGAAGCGCGACGCAGCGCTCGCGGCGCGCGCGAAAAAGGGCATGGAGCTTTCGGAGCTCAAGGCGGCCGTGCTCGCGGCGGGCGGGCTCGACTACGCGTATAAAAAGATCGACGGCCTTTACAAAAAGGCGTCTAAGGCGATACAGGCCATGGCGGGCGCGCGAAAAAGGGAGCTTTTGACGGAGCTTCTTAAATCGTCCGCCGGAAAGATGTGACCATGAGCGCCGTAAAGAGGCTTTTTTCCTACGTTGAAATAAAAACCAAGGTCACGAGCGTTTTTCCTTTTTTGATGACGCTCGCGTACCTGTTTGCGCACGGTGCGGCGATCGACCTCCCGCGCACGGCCGTGTTTTTTTTCGGCATGCTTCTGTTCGACCTTACGGCCACGTCCATCAACAACTATGAGGATTCAAAAAAAACGGGCCAGCCGATCGCGTTTTCGCGAAAAACGGCGCTTCGCGTAACGCTTTTTTTATTTTTCCTGAGCGCGGCGCTGGGGCTTTGGCTCGTGGCGCTTACCGACGCGGTGGTGCTCCTCGCGGGAGGGCTCTGCTTCCTGTTCGGCGTGATGTACTCCTACGGCCCGGTGCCGATCTCCCACGGGCCTTACGGCGAGCTTGCCTCGGGCTTTTTCTACGGTTTTTTGATACCGTTTTTGCTCGTGTATGTCAACGTGCCCCAAACGCTTTTGACCTACGCGTTCTCGAACGGGACGCTTGCGGTGGAGTTTGGGCTTATGCCGCTTATTGGCCTTATCCTTTTGGCGGTGCTGCCGTTTTGCCTCACCGCAAACATCATGCTCGCCAACAACATCTGCGACTGCGAGCGCGATATCGCGGCCAAGCGCTTCACCCTCGCCTACTACCTCGGTAAAAAGCGCTCGCTCCGCCTTTTCGCCGCGCTTTACTACCTCGCGTACGCCTCGGCGGCCGCGATGGCGATATTCGGCCTTTTGCCGCCGACGAGCCTCCTCCTTTTGCTCACGCTCGTGCCGGTGCAAAAGAACATCAACGCGTTTTTCAAAAAGCAGGAGAAGGGGGAGACCTTTATCCTCTCCGTGAAAAACTTTTTGATCGTCATCTTAACGCATATCGCGCTCATCGCCTTGGGCGGGCTTTTGCCCGCTTGGGGGCCGCGATGAAATTCGCGCGAAAACGCGACCTCCTTTTCATCGGCGCGGTCGCGGCGATCGGGGTTTTGCTGTGGGTGCTCCTAAACGGCGCGGTCGGCAAAGCGGGCGCGTATGCGGAAATCTACTATCGCTCGCGGCTCGTCAAGACCGTGGCGCTCACCGAAAACAGGGAGGAGAGCTTTTCCCTTGCGGAGCTTCCGGACGTGGTGTTTCACCTGTACGGGGATGGGAGCATCGCCTTTGTCGAATCCGACTGCCCGGATAAGATATGCATCCGCGCGGGGAGGCTGCATCTTGTTGGGCAGACGGCGGCGTGCCTGCCAAACGAGGTCTACATGAAGATCGTCGCAACGACCTTCGACCCGGACGCGCCCGACCTTGTGGTGGGTTGAAAAAAGGTATACCGAGGTAACCTAAGGCATGGAAGGAAAAACGGTGGAAAGGCATAAGGGAACGGCTTACGTGAAGCGCATCGCGCTCATGGGGGTGCTGTTCGCGCTTGCGATCGTGCTTTCGATCGTGGAGGGCTTTATTCCCGTGCCGGTTCCGGTGCCCGGCGTGCGTTTGGGGCTTGCGAACATCGTGATCATGTTTGCGCTTTTACAGCTTAGGAAGCGCGATGCGCTTGCGCTCGTCGTGCTCAAGGCCGCGTTTGTCGCGGCCACGCGCGGCGCGATCGCGGGCGCTTTAAGCCTTTCGGGCGGATTTCTCGCGTTTTGCGCGATGGCGCTCGTGCTGCGGCTCAAAAAGGAGCGCGTCACGTACCTTCTTATAAGCGTTATGGGTGCGATCTTCCACAATGTGGGGCAGATATTGACCGCCTCGCTCATCCTCGACACCCTATTGTGGCCGTATTTCCCTGTTTTGCTCCTTTCCGGCATCGCGACGGGATTTGCGACTTCTGTTTTGCTGAAGCTGGCCTCTCCGGCATTTCAGAAATCGCATCTATATAAATAAACATCAACGAGTTATCCAAAATTCAAGGAGGAATTTATGAAGAAACTTTTTGCGCTTACCATGGCCGCTCTGCTTGTGGCCGCTCTGGTCGCGGGATGCGGCTCCGCGTCCGCCGGTAAAGTCAAGACCGGCCTCGCCATCGTTACCTCGGTCTCCGGCTCCAAGGACGCCGCGGCCGACACCGCCGGCCTCGCGCAGGGCTACTCCACCATCGCCGCCGTAACGGTTGACGACGCGGGCAAAATCGTCGCCTGCGTGATCGACGCGGCGCAGACCAACGTCAACTTCGACGCGACCGGCGTCGTCACCACTCCGCTCGACAGCACCTTCCAGACCAAGAACGAGCTCAAGGAAGGCTACGGCATGAAGTCCGCCTCCTCGATCGGCAAGGAATGGTACGAGCAGGCCGCCGCGTTTGCCGCCTACGTAGTCGGCAAGACCGCCGCCGAGGTGCAGGGCATCGCCGTGGCTGAGGACGGCCACGCCGCGGACGCCGACCTTCTCGCCTCCGTCACCGTGCATGTGACCGACTTCATCAAGGTCGTATCCCAGGCTGCCGCGAACGCGGCCGAGCTTGGCGCGACCGCTTCCGACACGCTCAGCGTCGGCACCGTGACGAGCATCAGCGGCTCCAAGAACGCCGCCGCCGACGCGGAAGGCCTCGTGCAGGTCTACAACATCTACGCCGCGATCACCCGCGGCGGCGATAAGATCACGAGCTGCGTCATCGACGCCACGCAGGCCAAGGTCAACTTCGACGCGACCGGCAAGATCACCACCGATCTCACCGCGCCCATACAGTCCAAGGACGAGCTCAAGGAGGGCTACGGCATGAAGTCCGCCTCCTCGATCGGCAAGGAATGGTATGAGCAGGCCGCCGCGTTTGCGGCGTATGTGACCGGCAAGACCCCCACCGAGGTTGCGGGCATCGCGCTCGACGCGGAAGGCCATGCGACGGCCGCCGATATCACCGCCTCCGTCACCGTGCATGTGACTGACTTCCTGGGCGCCATCGCGAAGGCCGCGAAGTAAAACCCCCATAGAAACCAAGTCGGAGAGGCAGCCCGTATGCCTCTCCGATTTTCTTAAAAAGTTAAAGGTACGTTATGAAAAAACCGATCGCCGTTTTTCTCTGCCTTATTTTAATGCTTTCGAACGGCTGCGCCTTAAAGAAGGAGCAGCGCTTTAGCGCGCAGTTTTTGGGCCTGTTCGATACCGTGACCACCGTCGTCGGCTACGCTCAAAGCGAGGAGGAATTTACCGAGCTTGTCGAAAAGCTCCGCGCGAAGCTCGGGGAATACCATAGGCTTTACGACATCTATAACGATTATGAGGGCGTAAACAACGTTAAAACCATCAACGACAACGCGGGGATCGCGCCGGTAAAGGTGGACGCGCGCATCATAGAGCTGTTGAAGCTTATGATCAAGCGAAACGGCGAGACCGGCGGCGCCGTCAACGTGGCGATGGGCGCGGTATTGAGCATTTGGCACGATTACCGCGAGGCGGGGCTGAATGACCCCGAAAACGCCGCTTTGCCGCCTATGGAGCTTTTGGAGGCGGCGGCGATGCATACGTCCATCGGCGATATCGCAATCGACGAGGCGGCTTCCACCGTGTATTTGAAGGACCCTAAGATGCGGCTCGACGTAGGCTCCACGGCAAAGGGCTATGCCGCCGAGCAGGTGGCGCTTTACGCGCTAAGCCTCGGGGTGACTTCGCTTCTTTTGAGCGTGGGCGGCAACGTGCGCGCCATCGGCGAAAAGATGGAGCCTGATTCGAGCGGCGACAGGCGCTGGAATATCGGCGTGCAAAACCCCGATAAGGAAAGCGAAAAAACCGAGCTTTTCCATTTGCTTGTGAACGATATGGCCGTGGTGTCAAGCGGCGTGTACGAGCGCTACTACGTGGTGGACGGCGCAAGGTACCACCATATCATCGACCCTAAAACCCTCATGCCCGCCACGGGTTATTTGCAGGTGACCATACTCTGCGCGGATTCGGGCACCGCCGATTCGCTCTCCACCGCCGTGTTCAACATGAGCTTACAAGAAGGCAGGCGCTTCATCGACGGCATGGACGGCGTGGAGGCCGCGTGGGTGCTGGCGGACGGGAGCCTGAGCTTCAGCGACGGGTTTTTGCGGTACGTAAAGGAGAATATGGGAGCGACGCCATGACCGACCGGCGCAGTTTCCATATACTAAAAAGGAACAGAACGGTTAAGCCCTTAGGAAGGCGTATGCGCTCTCTTATGCGAAAACGCCAGCCTCAACAATATGGGTGTCAGGATGGTTGTAAGCAGCACGACGAGAATAGTCGGTATAAAAACCTCTTGGGTGATGATGCCGTTTTGCAACCCAATGTTGGCTGTGATAATTGCCACCTCGCCGCGTGAGATCATCCCGACACCGATTTGCGCCGCTTCGCTGCGGCTCATTTTGAAAAGCCGCGCCGCCGCCCCGCATCCGATCACCTTCCCGATCACCGCGATGATAAACATGATGGCCGTGATGGCGATTACCCTGACGCTAAACCCCTCAAGGCTTGCCTCCAAACCGACGCTTACAAAGAAAATCGGGGCGAGGAAGCCGGACGAAATCGCCTTGACATTCCTTTCGATATATTCCTTGTGGTGAAATTGTGAAAACAGCAAGCCGCACAGATACGCGCCGGTAATGGCCGCAATGCCGAGGCTCTCGGCAAGAAGGGCGACCAGCAGCGCAGCCGCCAGCGCAAAAGTCAGCAGCGTCCGGCTCGGTTCGATTTTCTGCGTCAGCCTGTTGATGAATTTGGGTAAAAACACAATTGCCAGTACGCCGAACAGGCAGAACACAACTATTTTGATGATCGTAAGCATCAGTGAGGCGCTCCCGCTGCCGCTGTTGGCCGTAAGAAGCACCGAGATAAGTATGAGCCCCAAAATATCGTCAATAACGGCGGCGCCGAGGATATTGATGCCTGCCCTGGTGTTGAGCTTGCCGAGCTCGGTCAACGTTTCGACGGTAATGCTGACGCTTGTCGCGGTCAGGATGACACCGATAAAAATATTTTCCAAAGTGTTCTCGTAAAAAAGAAATGCGCTCAACGTACCGAAAACAAGCGGAACGAATATTCCGAACGAGCCGATTGCAAAAGAGGATTTTCCAGCTTTCTTCAGCTGCTCCAGGTTGGTTTCAAGGCCCGCCAGAAACATGAGCATGATGACGCCCAGATTTGAAAGCAGCTTGATATTGTTATCGTAATGCACGATGTTAAAAGCTATAGGCCCGAGAAGCACGCCAGCGAGCAGCGCGCCAAGCACCTCCGGCATTTTAAGCTTGCGGCTGAGAAGCCCCCCGATTTTCGTAAAGATTAAAATCAATGCGATATCAAAAAGCGTTTTAACCATGTTATCCCCCCAATTGAAAACAAAATTGGGAAGCCCTAAAAGGACTTCCCACCCAAGAAGTTGATTCTTGAAAACGGCATAAGCCGTCCAACCGAAATACACATCATTATTTGCGTTTAATTATAGCAAATCGGGAATAACGTGTCAAACGCCGCACCTCCGGCTACCTTGACCCTATGCTGCCGGGTATACAAAGAAACCGGGAGCGGGGGCGGTATTATGGCCGCCCCCGCGTTTTTTTGCCGTTCTCCCCCGATAGGTTACCGAAGCTGAAACGCGGGATATTCGCACTCGAAGCTCGCGTTGGGGGCCGTGATGTCAAAAAGCGTAGCGCCGCCCTTTTTAAACGTGTAGCGCACCTTGCAGGAGGGACTTTCGCGGATGTGGCGCTCCATTTTGCCGCGGATGGGCGCGCGCAAAAGCCGCGCGTTTTCGCTTAAAAGCTCCGCCGTAAAGCTAAACGCGCCCTGCTTTACGCATACGGCGTTGCTGCCCATAACGGTAAGCCTCGCGCCGCGGTAGGTGGCGAGGCGGTATTCCTTTCCCTCCCAAAGGATGGGGCAGAGCACGCCCGTGAAAGGTATGAGGCCGAAGGGGATATCCGCAACGCTCAGCATCAGGGAAAGCGCGTCCTTTTCGCTCGCGTGATGCGTCCAAAGATAGCGCGCGGGGAAGGAGCTGCCGCGGTCGCCCTCGATGTAGCCGGGCGCGCTGTCGAACGTATAGCGCCTGCCGTTTACGGTGAGCGTGCCGTACACGCTGTGCGCCATGCTCACGACGCGGTGGCGGCACTGCATGAAGGGGATGTGTTCAAACGGCCCCATGATGGGCGATTTCAGCCGCGTGAGCGGGCCGAACACGAGCCTGCCCGAAGCTTCGAGCGCGTGCGTGCGAAGGTTGAGTTCTATGCCCGTCTCCGAAAATGCGCATTTCCCCACGCGAAAGGCGAAGCGCTTTTCGTTCGCCTCGAACTGCTCGATGGGGATGCGCGCAAAGCCCGATAACGCGTCCGTTATCACCTGCACGGAGGCGAAGCGCCGCCCGTCCCCCTCGGCGTGGAGCGCGGGGATCACCGCCACGGTATCCAAGCCTGAAACCTGCTTGAAATAGAAGCCCTCGAAATAATTCTTTTGTGCATCCGTCCCGTAAAAACCCCGCATGGCGCATACCTCCATCCAAAATGTTTTTCCCATTTGCGCGCGTTTTTTACCCCGCGGCTCAAATTTTGCCTGTTTTGTGCGTAAGGATTAGGAAAGGAGGATCAAAAGCATGCGCGATATCGTTTACGACCGCGAGGCTGCGGCGGCTTACGCCAAGAAATGGGCGCTCACGCGCAACCCCGCATTTTTCAACTTCGAAAATTACGGGGGCGATTGCACCAATTTTACCTCGCAATGCGTGTTTGCGGGCTGCGGCGTGATGAACTATACCCCCCAAACAGGCTGGTATTACAAAAGCTCCTACGACCGAACGCCGTCGTGGACGGGCGTGATGCCCTTTCATGCCTTCATGGTGAACAACCGCGGCGTGGGCCCTTATATGCGGGAGGCGGGGCGGGCGGATATGCTTATGGGCGATGTGGTGCAGCTTGGGACCGCCTCGGGCCGCTTCTACCACAGCCCGTTCATCGTGCGCGTCACGCCCGGGGAGATCTTCGTCGCCACCCATACTTACGATTCCTACATGCGTCCGCTCTCGAGCTACGTTTACGAGCGCATACGCTACCTGCACGTGGAGGGCGCGAGGGGGTGGTGAAATGAAAAAGGCCGCTTCGAAAACGAAACGGCCCGAATACGGACGGTGCGGTTTTACTTTTCGCCGAGCAGAACTCCGACAGCAACGCCCAGAACTTTCGCGAAGAGCAAAAGCTCATAATCCGCAACGACCCTTTCGCCCGTTTCGATGCGGCTTATCGTTTTCTGCTGCATGGGTAGACCTTGAAGCTGGATGTGCGCGGCAAGCTGCTCCTGCGACAGGCCCTTTCTTTTCCGCTCCCGCTTGATGGCTTTGCCGGAAATGTTGTGCTTTCCTTCGTATGCGTGGAATTTCAGCCTCGCGCCCTCCCTTCTTATCCATGTTTGGGATAATCCGTATTGACAGTAGCATGTTTTTGGGGCTATGTATACCTCAAGGATGATTGTAACGCAAAATCATCTAGCCGGAAGGGTTTTATTTCGCTCTGCGGGGCGGGAGCGCCGTCCCCTGCGTTCCTTGAAAAATACGCCCCTTTGTGTTAAACTTTCCTTGCGCGGCAACGGGGAAGCGCCGTCGGCCGCGCTTTGCTTTTATTTGAACCGAAAAGGGAGGGCCGCTTTATGCGCATGGTCGACCTGATCGAGAAAAAACGCCTCGGGCGCGAACATACGAAAGAAGAGATCGGTTTCATCGTCAACGGCTTCGCGGCGGGCGATGTGCCGGATTACCAGATGTCCGCGTGGATGATGGCGGTGTGCTTCATGGGCATGAGCGAGCGCGAGACCTCCGCGCTCACCATGGCCATGAAGGATTCCGGCGACACGGTGGATTTATCCGACCTCCCCGGCGTGAAGGTCGATAAGCATTCCACGGGCGGCGTGGGGGATACCACCACGCTCGTCGTAGGCCCGCTCGTGGCCGCCTGCGGCGGCACGGTGGCTAAGATGTCGGGCAGGGGCCTGGGGCATACGGGCGGCACGCTCGATAAGCTCGAGTCCGTCCCCGGCGTAAAAACGAGCGTTTCTATCGACAGGTTCAAGGAGATCGTAAAGGAAACGGGCGTGTGCGTGATCGGCCAGAGCGAAGGCCTCGTGCCGGCCGATCAAAAAATGTACGCGCTTCGCGACGTGACGAGCACCGTGCAGAGCATACCGCTCATCGCGTCGAGCGTGATGAGCAAAAAGCTTGCCGCGGGCACGGACGCCATCGTGCTCGACGTAAAAACGGGCAGCGGCGCGTTCATGCAGACGCTTGCTGAGGCGCGCTTGCTCGCGCGCACGATGGTGAAAATCGGCGCGCTGCTGAATAAAAAAACCGTGGCGATCATCACGGATATGAACCAGCCTCTGGGGCTATCCGTCGGCAACGGGCTGGAGGTGAAGGAGGCCGTGGAGCTTCTTTCGGGCAAAATAGAGGAGAGCTACCCGCTCTACGAGGTTTGCATGCTGCTCGCCTCGCATATGCTCATGGTGTCCGGCCTCGCGCCCACAGAGGCTTATGCGCGCGAAAGGCTCAAGCATGCGCTCGCGAGCGGCGAGGGCTTAAGGCGCTTGAAGTGTATGATCGAGGCGCTCGGCGGCGACACCGCCTATATCGACGCCCCGGAGCTTCTCTGCCAAGTCGAGCGCAAGCTAAGCGTAACGCTCGAGGGCGAGGGGTATATAAGCGCCATGGACGCGGAGCGCATCGGTATCGCCGCGCAGATGCTCGGCGCGGGCCGCGAAAAGAAGACCGACCCCATCGACCACGCCGTGGGGCTTGTAATGCACAAGCGCATGGGCAACCGCGTGGAGAAGGGCGAACCCGTCGCCACGTTTTACGTAAACGGCGCGGAGCGGCTCGACGAGGCTTTGGCTATGTTCAAAAGCGCGTTCAGGCTATCGGCGGTTAAGCCGCCGCACGCGCCGATGGTTTATGATGTAATAACGAACTGAGATTGTTCACGGACTGTTTCGTTTACACTTTGGCGCGGCGCGTGCCATCCTATACGGGAGAAAACTTCGGAGGACGCCATGCAAAAGCTCATCGCGATCGACGGGAACAGCCTCATGCACCGCGCCTACTGGGCGCTTCCCTCCATGACGGCAAAATCGGGCGTGCCCACGGGCGCGGTCTTCGGCTTCGTGAACATGCTTTTGAGGCTTCTGAGCTACGAGCCGGATTACCTCGTGGCGGCGTTCGACATGCACGGACCCACCTTCCGCCACGAAACCTACGAGGACTATAAGGCGGGCCGCAAGGAAACGCCCGACGACCTTCGCGCGCAGTTCCCGCTTGTCAAGGAGCTTTTGAGGAAGATGGGCGTGGCGGTCTGCGAGGTGGAGCGCTACGAGGCGGACGATATCATAGGCACCTTCGCGCGGCTTGCGAACGAAAAGGGCATAGAGGCGCTCCTCGTCACGGGCGACCGCGACGCGCTCCAACTGATCGGTGAAAAAACGCATGTGCTCATGACCAAAAAGGGCGTTACCGAAACCGTCGAGTACGATGAAGCAATTCTTTTCGAGCAGTACGGCCTAAGGCCCGGTCAGATGGTCGATTTAAAGGGTCTCATGGGCGACAGCTCCGACCATTTGCCCGGCATACCGGGCGTGGGCGAAAAGACCGCGCTCAAGCTTTTGCAAAAATACGGCACGCTCGAGGAAACCTTAGCACGCGCAGAAGAAGAAACGGGCGCGCTTAAAACGAAGCTTATGGAAAACGCGGAGCTCGGGCGCATGAGCTACCGGCTCGGCACCATCCATACCGACGCGCCGGTTCCTTTCTCGCTCGAGGGCTGCGCGTTTATCCCCTCGCGCATGGCGGAGGCGACGCCTATGATGAACGAGCTCGAGCTTAGGAGCCTCATCGCGCGCCTGCCCAAAGGAGCGGCAAGCCCCGCTCCCGCCGCAAAGGCGCGGGAAACCGCCACCCATAAGGTGAGCGACGCAAACGCCCTCAAGGCGCTTTGCGAGGCGCTTGGAAACACCAAGAAGGCGGCGCTGCACGCAGAAGGCGCGCTGCTTATCGCACTCAACGAGGCGGAGCAGTACGAGGTTACATTAAGCGCCACGCTGTTTGAAGCGGGGCTCGACGAGGCGGAGGTGCTTCTCGCGCTCAAGCCGATGCTCGAAAATGAAAAGATCGAAAAGCTCTTTTTCGATTCTAAGCGCTTTTTGCACCTCGCCGCGCGCCACGGCGTGGAGATAAAGGGCAGGCGCTTCGACGCGATGCTCGCCGATTATCTTTTGCACGCCATCCACCCGGCGGATTCCTTCAAAACGCTTTGCGCCGAGCGCCTCGGGCAAGATACGGCGGGCGCTTGCGCGCTGTTTGCGCTTGAAAAGGAAATGCTTGTTGAGATGCGGGAAAAGGAGCTTACCTCCCTTTACGACGGGGTGGAGCTGCCGCTTGCCGAAGTGCTGTTCGATATGGAGCGCACGGGCTTTCGCGTGGATTTAAACGCCGTAAAAGAGCTCGGCGACGCGTTCGCCGCGCGCGCGAAAACGCTGGAGGAGCAGATTTACGCCCACGCCGGCGTGAGCTTCAACATACTTTCCCCCAAGCAGCTCGGCACGGTGCTGTTCGATACGCTCGGGCTTCCCGCGCAGAAAAAGAACAAATCCGGCTACTCCACCGACGCGGAAACCCTGGAGGCGCTTGAAGACAGGCACCCCATCGTAAAGCTCATCACGGAGTACCGCTTTTTATCGAAGCTTAAAAGCACGTTCATCGACGGGCTTTTGAACCTCACCGATAAGGCGACGGGCCGCGTGCACACGAGCTTCAACCAAAACGTGGCCGCCACGGGCCGCATCTCGAGCACGGAGCCGAACCTCCAAAACATCCCCGTGCGCACGGAGGTGGGGCGCGAAATAAGAAAGGCGTTTATCGCGAGCGAGGGCAACGTGCTCGTGGGCGCGGATTATTCGCAGATCGAGCTTAGGCTTTTAGCCCACATGAGCGGCGACGAGCGTATGATCGGCGCGTTTCTCGACGGGGCGGATTTCCACGCCCGCACGGCGTCGGAGGTGTTCGGCGTGCCGTTTGAGCGGGTGAGCGCCGCGCAGCGAAGCGCCGCCAAGGCGGTCAACTTCGGCATCGTCTACGGCATCAGCGATTTCGGGCTTGCCAAGAATTTGGGCGTCACGCGCAAGCAGGCGGGGGATTACATCAAAATGTACCTCGACCGCTACAGCGGCGTGCGGGACTATTTGCGCGGCGCCGTGGAGGAGGGCAAGCGTCTGGGCTATGTGAAAACGCTCATGGGGAGGCGTAGAGAGCTGCCGGAGCTTAATTCCTCCAACTATAACACCCGCTCCTTCGGCGAGCGCGTGGCCATGAACATGCCGTTGCAGGGGACCGCGGCGGATATCATAAAGCTTGCCATGGTGCGCGTGTACGCGGCGCTTAAAAAAGAGGGCCTCAAGGCGAAGCTCATTTTGCAGATCCACGACGAATTGATTATCGACGCGCCTATAGATGAGGCGCCTCGCGCGGGAGAGATACTCTGCGACTGCATGCAAAACGCCATGCGGCTTAAAGTGCCCCTTTCGGCGGACGTTCGAACCGGCCACAGCTGGTTCGATACCAAGTAGCTATGCTGATAGGACTTACGGGCTCCATAGGCTCCGGCAAATCCACCGTGGCGAAGCGGCTTAAAGAGCGCGGCGCGCACGTGCTCGACGCGGACGCGTTTTCCCGCGCGGAAACGGATTTGGGTGCCGAGGGCTTAAGGGAGATCGTTTCGGCCTTCGGCGAAAGCGTTCTTCTTGAAAACGGGGAACTCGACAGGAGAAAGCTTGCCGAGGCGATCTTCTCGAGCGAGGAAAAGCGCCTTAAGCTCAACGCCATTTTGCATCCGCGCATCTTAAGCGCTATGCGGGCGCGGGCGGAATCGATTTTAAGGAGCGACCCTAAGGCGGTGGTCGTTTACGACGTGCCGCTCCTCATCGAAACGGGCGAGCACAGCCGCGTGGATCGCGTATGGCTCGTGACGGCGGACGACGAAACGCGCGTCGCGCGCATCGTCGCGCGCGATCACTGCACGGCAGATGAGGCGAAGGCCCGCATCGCCGCGCAGATGCCGCAGGCGGAAAAGCTCGCCTATGCCGACGAGGTCATCGAGAACGGAAACGACCTCTCCGCCCTGTACGCGCGTGTGGATGCGCTGTACGACGCGGTAAAGGAGCGTTATGGCAAAGCGTAAGCGCCTAAATAAGGCCCGCTTCATGCGGGTAATCCTCATAGGGCTCGCGCTCGCCGCGCTTTTGAGCGCTGCGGCGTATTTCGCTTCGCACGCGCTCGAAAAGCGCACCTACGCGCTTCTTTACGCGGAGGAGATCAAAGCGTGCGCCGACGAATACGCCTTGAGCCGCTACCTCGTTGCGGCGGTGATCCACTGCGAGAGCGGCAACGATAAAAACGCGCGCTCCTACCGCGGCGCGGTAGGGCTTATGCAGATCATGCCCGAGACCGGCGCGTGGATCGCGGCCGAGCTCGGGGTGGAGAACTACACCGAGGAAATGCTTTTGGAGCCCGCGCAGAACATACGCTTCGGCTGCTGGTACTTAAGGTATCTTTCCGAGCGCTACGACGATACGAAAAAGGTGCTCGCCGCGTATAACGCGGGGCCGGGCAACTTGGAAAAGTGGCTGAAAAACCCCGAATACGCTTTGGAGGGGCAGCTTGTGAGCATCCCCTTCCCGGAGACGGAACACTATGTGGAAAAAGTCGGCTATGCGTGCCAAAAATATGAGGAGCTGTACGAAAAGGAGCTCGGCTGAAAAGAGCGGCGCTTTCACAAAGCGCCTTGCGGCGCTCTGCCTCGCGGCGTTTATCGCGCTTTCCCTGTTAGGCTGCGCGAAAACGGAGGTACCGCAGCAGACCGCGCCCATCGTTTTGCCAACGCCTACCGCCGCGCCGCTCCCCGCGCGAGGCGGCTCCATTAACCTGCCCATGCCCACGAACGCCGATCTAAAAGACCCGCTCAAGGTGAACACCGAGGAGATGCTCAATGTGTTTTCGCTTATCTACGAGGGGCTTTTAGCGGTGGATCAAACGAGCGCGCTCACGGCGGGCTTAGCAGAAACATGGTCGAGCGACGAAACGGGCAGGGTGTGGACGCTCAAGCTGCGCAACAGCGCGCGCTGGCACGATAACAACGAAAAGGTCACCGCCGCGGATGTGAAGTTCACCTACGACAGGCTTTCTTCCGTGGCTTCGTCGTATTATGCCTACCACGCGTCCAAGATCGAAAGCGTAGAAGCGGTGGACGAATATACCGTGCGCGTTACCATGAAAGCGGCGGGTATGGCCTCGCTCTACGCGCTCACGGTGCCGATCTTAAGGGAGGATTACGCCTCCGCCGCCATGCCCGTGGGCACGGGGCCCTATAAGGCTACGTTCCTTTCCACCGGGCGGCTCACGCTCACCGCCAACGAAAGCTGGTGGAAGCAGCGGCCGTATATCGATACCGTGAACTTCCTCGCGCGCGACAACAACGAAACGGCGCTCGCCTCCTTTGCGGCGGGCCAGCTCGACATGGTGCCCACCTCCGCCGTTACGGCGGGCAAATACCGCGAGGAGGGCATTACCACCGTGTACGATATCCTCACCCAAAACGCGGAGTTTTTGCTTTTGAACAGCGCCAATACCGCGCTTCGGGATGTGAACGTGCGCATGGCGCTCGCCTGCGGCATCGACAGGGGCAAGATCATCACCAACGTTTACATGAACCGCGCGCAGGCGTGCGACGTGCCCGTCGCGCCCGATTCATGGCTGTACGACCCCGCATCCAAGGTGTACGATTACGACCCGGCGAGCGCGCTCGCGCTTCTCAAGGAGGCGGGCTATGAGGATATCGACGGCGACGGCTTCCTCGAGTTTGTCGGCGCGAGCGACAGCGAGCTTACGTTCACCTTGCTCGTCAGCGACTCCGCCGACAACCTCCGCGAGGACGCGGCAAACGCAGTCGCCGCGCAGCTTTTAGAGCTTGGCATACAGACGGAGGTCGTGGCCGCGCCGTATTCGCTCACGGACGCGGACAGCGACTTTTCAAAAAAGCTCAAGGCGGGCGAGTTCGACCTTGCGCTCTGCGGCTTTAATCTGGGGCGCGACGGCCTCGTTTCCTCGTTTGTGGACGCGGGCGGCGCAAACAACTACGGGAAATACGCGAGCGCGGAGCTCAGTTCCCTTGCGGCCGCCGTGGCCGCCGCGCCCGACGAGGCCGCTTACCGCGCCGCGGCGAGCGCCTTTGAAATGCAATTCGTGAAGGAACTGCCGTTTCTCACGCTCTATTTCAGGCTTAACAGCATCGTGTACGATTCCGCCATCCGCGGCGTAACGGGCGCGCGCGAGCCGGATACCCTCCGCACGGCGGATAAGTGGTACCTCTTTACGGAAGAAGGCTAGCCTCCCTCTGATGAGGGAGGTGGCACGGCACGCAAGGCCGTAGGCCTTGGCCCAGGGGGCTCCGGCTATGCCGGACGCACAGCCGTGACGGGGGGAGAGATAAACCGACGCACGGTATATAGAAAAACCTTTCGGAGGAAACATGCTCGAGATCATTATCGTACTTCTTGTCGTCGCGCTCGACCAGGTGTTCAAGGCGGTGTGCGCCACTTGGCTCACCGCGCTTCCCAACAGCACCTTTCCGCTTTGGCGAGGCGTTTTCCAGCTCACCTACACGGAAAACCGCGGGGCGGCGTTCGGCATGCTGCAAAATGCGCGCTGGTTTTTCATCGCGGT
>JAJFTZ010000072.1 GCA_021372675.1 Eubacteriales bacterium | reverse complement strand
CCCGAGGGGGTCACGCACACGGGGCAGCCGGGGCCGGAAACGAGCGTGACGTTCGGCGGCAGAACCGAACGCACGCCGTAGAGCACAATGCTTCTGGTGTGCGTGCCGCACACCTCCATGAGCCGCGCGGGCGGCCCGTCGTAGGCGCGTATGCGCGCGGCAAGGATATCGACTTTATCCATCGTAGCCTTCCATCTGCTCAAACAGCTCGTCGAGCTCCTCGACCTCGTTCTTCGTCACGAGCGAGATCGCGCAGCCCGCGTGCAGCAGCACGTAATCGCCCACGCGCGCGTCCACGAGCGTCAGCTCCGCGTTGAGGATGTTTCCGCGCACGTCCACCTTTCCCTTGTTCCCTTCTTTTTCTATGACCATGCCCGCCACCGCGATGCACATGATAAATCACTCCTTCTTTTGGTTTTTCTCTAAGGCGAGCAGCGCCGCGTAGCCTTGGCCGAGCGGAATGCATCCGTCGCCCGGGGGGTACGCCTCGTTGCGGTATACCGAAAAGCCCGCCTGCTCGAGCAGAGGCTCGAGCGTTTCGCTTAAGAGCCTATTCTGAAATACGCCGCCCGACAGCGCCGCGGTTTTCAGCCCCGTTTTTTCGCGGAGCGCGCGAAACGCCTCGAGCGTGAACGCGCACACCGTGAGGTGGAAGCGGTACGCAAGCTCGTCCGCGCCCGCGCCGCGTTTCTTTTCGGCGCACAGCGCCGCAAACGCGGGCGCGAGGTCGATCACCGGACCAAATTCATCCGCCCCCATAGCGTAGGGCAAAGGCGACGCGTTTGCAAGGCCCGCTTCTTTTTGGTAGCGCGCCGCCGCGTTTTCAAGCTCGATAGCGCTCTGCCCGTCGTAGTCCGATTCGTGGCAGACGTTTAGGAGGGAGCTTACCGCATCGAACGCGCGTCCCATGCTCGAGGAGAGAAGCGTATTCACCTCAGCGTTGAGCGCCGCGCCGATCAGCTCAAAGCGCGCGCCGTAGGCGTGCGCGCGCGCCTCGTCGTAAAGCCCCGCGTCGTAAAGGTAGCAGAGCGCGCTCTTCCACGCCTGATACACGGAATCGTCGGAGGCGAAAAGCTTCACCGGCTTCAAATGCCCCGCGCGTTCGAACCCGCCGTTTTGCGCACTGATGAACTCCCCGCCCCAGATCGTGCCGTCCGCGCCGTAGCCCGTGCCGTCGAACGCCGCGCCGAGCACGCCGCTTTTTAGCCCGTGCTCCGCCATGACCGAAGCGATGTGCGCGAAATGGTGCTGCACGTAAAAGATGGGGAGGCCGCGCTTTTGCGCGTAGCGGGTGGCCTCGTAATAGGGGTGCGGGTCGCATGCGATAAGCTCGGGTGTTATTTGAAGCGTGCGCTCCATATCGGGAACGGCGCTTTCGTAAACGGATACCGCCTCCCGCGTATCGAGCGCGCCGGTCTCCGCACTCACATAGGCGAAGCCCCCGTACGCGAGGCAGAACGCGCTTTTTTCCTGCGCGCCCGCACAGAGGATGGGCGGGAAGCCGCTTTCAAAGCCCGCAAGCCGCGTAGGAAAGGGTACGTAGCCGCGCGCGCGGCGGAGCAGCCGAAGCTTTTCGCCGACCACGGCGGCCACGGAATCGTCGAGCCGCCGCACGATCTTGCGGTCGTTCCACAAAACGCCGGAAAGGAGGCCGTTTTTTTCGAAAAACGCGAGCGCCTCCGCGTCGTCCTTCATAATGGGAAGCCCGCTCGGGTTGGCGCTCGTTAAAACCAAGGGGCCGGTTTCCTTCAAAAGCAGGTGGTGCAAGGGCGTATACGGCAAAAACGCGCCCATGGAGCGGCTGCTGCCGTAGACCTCCTTCGCGATGGGGGAGGGCTTTCTATCGAGCAGCACGATGGGCCGCGCGCTCGAAGTCAAAAGCTCGGCCTCCCGCTCGTTTACGATACAATGCTCCCCGATGGAGGCGAGGCTTTGAAACATCACGGCGAAGGGCTTTTGCTCGCGGCCCTTCAGGGCGCGGAGCGCCTTTACGCTTTCGGCGCGGAACGGGCTAGTTGCGAGGTGGTAGCCGCCTATGCCCTTCACGGCGACGATCCGCCCGCCGTTGAGCGCGTCTATGGCCATGCTTAACGCGTCTGCGCCTTTTTTAACGCCGTTCCGATCGGTATAAAAAAGCGTGGGGCCGCACGCGTTGCAGCATACGGTCTGCGCGTGGAAGCGGCGGTCCTTGGGCTCTTTGTACTCGCGCGCGCAAAGCGGGCACATGGGAAACGCGTCCATCGAGGTGGAGCACCGGTCGTAGGGTATTTTTTTGACGATGCTGAAGCGCGGGCCGCAGTTGGTGCAGCTTATGAAAGGGTTCAAATACCGTGGGTCGCCCTCGGTAAAAAGTTCCTTTAAGCAGTCGTCGCACACGGCGATATCGGGCGAGGGCATCACCGCGGCACCTTCCGCCTCGTCGCTCGGCAAAATAGAAAAGCCGGTAAGCGCCTTGGGCGGCGCGGGAACAAACTCGCTCTCGACGCTTGCCAAGAAGCTGCCGGACGGGCGGCGCTCCGAAATGTCCTTCAAAAAGCCCTCGAGCGCCGTCTTCTCGCCGACGGCTTCGATCAGCACATGGCCGCTTTGGTTTTTCACATAGCCGCTTAAACGGTATTCCTCCGCGAGCCGCGCCGTGAAGGGGCGAAAGCCCACTCCCTGCACGATGCCCGCGACGCGTATGGTCGCTTTATAAAGCTCTGTCATGTTTCCAATTCTATGCTTTCTACGTAGCACTCGTTTCCCTTGCCCGTCGGCGTGCCTTCCGCGCCGCAATCAGGACAGGAAAAGGAAAAGCGCGCGCGTTCAAACTCCATTTTGCAGCTTTCGCAGTACAGCGTGGCGCAGACGGTGTTCGCCTCGATGAGCGCGCCTTGCGCTGCGGTGCCGTCGCTTAGCAGGTCGTAATAGGTCTGCACGCAGTCGGGCACGATGCCGCTGTCCTCGCCCACGGCGAGCGTCACCTTTAAAACGCGGCGCGCGTTTTCCTTTTGCGCGGCGTCGCATACGATGCGTACGATCCTTTGGGTGAGGGAAAGCTCGTGCAAAGTACAATATCTCCTGCGCTTTTTCTCCATTATAAGCGCGCGCCCCCACCGCATGCAAGAGAAGCGGGGCAAGGAAAGATTGTGAATAATAATACGAACTTTTTTCAAGCCCAAGGAATATATCTCGCGCGCAAGCATTGACGCGCCGCTGTGCGCGCTATATAATTTCATGTGTAGCTCGTCCTGTATCCATGTATATTTCAAGGCGAAGGGGCGGCGTGCCCCGTGAAAGGGTAAAAAAGAAAAGCACGGAGTTGTTCTATTTTTAACAATCGCCTACGCCGCGTCATTCCGGGCGGGCAAAAAAGACCGCCTTGGTTTTTTGCGGCGGTTCAACATCATTCTGGGGGCTAAAGCAAAGATGGATAGTATCACCCTTCTGTCGCTGATCGTGTTCATTCCCTTGGTGGGGGCGTTTTTGCTGCCGCTCGCGGCAAAGGTGCATAAAAACCTCAGGAACGCGCTTGCGCTCCTGTTTGTGGCGGCGCCCTTGGCGCTGTGCGCGCTATGCATCCCCAACGCGCTCAACGGCACGCCGTACTCGTTCAACGTTTCGCTGCCGCTCGGGCTCAACTTCGGCTTCCATGCGGATACGCTCGCGCTGTTCATGGCGTGCACCGCGTCGTTCCTGGGGGTCGTCATCATCGTGTACTCCTACGGCTATATGGCGCATTTCGAGCACCAGAACGAGTACTATCTTATGGTGGTGCTGTTCCTTGGGGCTATGATGGGCATCACGCTCACCACGAGCCTCATCTTCCTGTATCTATTTTGGGAAATCTCCGCGCTTTGCTGCTGGCGGCTCATCGGCTTTTTCCGCGAGCAGGAATACGTGCGGCGCGCCAACAAGGCGTTCCTCATCACGGGCGCGGGCGCGCTTGTGATGCTCGCGGGCTTCCTTATGATCTACATGCAGTACGGCACCACGGACCTTCTCGCGCTTCGCGGCAAGGCGGTATCGGGCGCGGCGGTGGCGCTGATCCTCTGCGGCATCCTCTCAAAGTCCGCCACGCTGCCGCTCCATTCGTGGATCGCGGACGCGGGCATCGCGCCCACGCCGGTCACGGCGCTTTTACACGCGGCGGTGCTTGTGAAAATCGGCGTGTACGCGTTTGCGCGGCTGTTCCTCGTCACCTTTAAAATGGAGGCGTTCTGGCACACGGCGGTGCCCGTGATCGCGGCGGTGAGCGCCATACTCTCGGCGGGCGCGGCCATCGCGGAAAACGACATCAAGCGCATCGTGGCCTACTCCACGGTGAGCCAGATCGGCTTTATCTTCTTGGGCCTTTCCGTGGGCGGCGAGTTCGCCGCGGCGGGCGGCCTCCTTTACATCCTCATGCACGGTATTTCAAAGGGCGGCCTCTTCCTTTGCGCGGGCGTCGTGGAGCACGCGTGCCATACGAAAGATATCAGGGAGCTTGGCGGCCTATATAAAACCATGCCCGTCACGGCGGCTTCCTTTTTGCTCTGCGCGTTGAGCGTTATGGGCATACCCCCGTTCGGCGGGTTTTTCAGCAAGTACATGGTGATCAACGGCGCGGTGGAAGCGAACCATCCGTGGATTGCCGCGGTATTCCTCCTCGGCGCGGTGATGACGGTGATCTACCTGCTGCGCGCGTTCGTAAAGGTGTTCTTCGGGGAGCCTAAGCACGAGCATCTTCCCAAGGAGGGCTCGCCCGTGATGGTGGTATCGGTCGGCGTCATGGCGGCGCTCTCCATCGTGAGCGGCTTGCTCGTCGCCTATCCCGCCTCGATGGCCGAAACGGCCGTGCGGCAGATGTCGGAGGTGATACGATGAACGAGTCAACACTGCAAGCTCTGATGTTTTCGGCGATCTTAATCCCCGCGCTGCTCGCGGGCCTCGCGCTTTTGCTTCCTAAAAAGGCGAAGGTATGGCATACGGGCCTTCTCGTTTTGGGCTTTGCCGCAAACCTCGCGCTTTGCGCTTTGCTCTACGGCGCGTCGGTTTCCTTCGAGCGCGATTGGCTGGGCTTCGGGATCAGCTTTTCCTTAAGGCTCTATCAGTTCAACGGCTTCATTTTGCTTTCGGCGGCGGTGCTGTCGTTTCTCGTGGCGCTCTACACGGCGGCGTTCGCGTGGAAGCGGGACTATAAAAAGCAGTTCTACGCCTATATGCTTTTAACCATCGCGCTCGTCAACGGCGCGGTGCTCGCGAACAGCCTCCTCGTAATGCTGTTTTTCTGGGAAGGCATCCTCGGCACCATGTTCGGCCTGATCCTCTTAGGCGGCAAGGAAAGCTTCAAAACCTCCGTCAAGGCGGTAATTATCGCGGGCGTGGGCGATCTTTGCATGATGCTCGGCATCGGCATGGCGGCTTATCTCGCGGGTACGCTCACCATGACCGATATACACAAGCTCCCCGTTACGGGTCTCGGCGCGGCGGCGTTTGCGCTTCTTATGATCGGCGCGATCTCGAAGGCGGGCTCCATGCCCTTCCACACGTGGATACCCGACGCGGCGAAGGACGCGCCCATGCCGTTTTTGCCGTTTTTGCCCGGCACGCTCGAAAAGCTCTTGGGCATTTATCTCCTCACGCGGCTGTGCACGGAGTTTTTCGATTTTCAGCACGGCTCGGCCATGAGCACGGTCGTTATGACCATCGGCGTGTGCACCATCTTGTTCGCTGTGATGATGGCGCTCATCCAGAAGGATTTTAAAAAACTCCTTTCCTACCACGCGATAAGCCAGGTGGGCTACATGATGCTCGGCATCGGCACGGCGCTGCCCGTGGGGCTCATTGGCGGCGTGTTCCACATGCTCAACCACGCGGCGTATAAGTGCCTGCTGTTTTTTACCGCGGGCTCGGTCGAAAAACAGACCGGCACCACCGACTTGCACGATCTTGGCGGCCTCGCCAAGAAAATGCCCGTTACCGTGGTGAGCTTTTTGATCGCCGCCGCCTCCATCGCGGGCTTCCCGCTCACCAACGGCTTTTACTCCAAGGAGCTGGTGTTCGATGCGGCGCTTGAAAGCGGAAGCATCTTCTACATCGTTGCGCTCCTTGGCGCGTTCTTCACGGCCGTATCGTTCTTGAAGCTCGGCCACGCGGCGTTCTTCGGCAAGGAAGGAACGGCGGTGAAGGGCAAAGAGGTGAAGGAAGCGCCCCTCCCCATGCTCGTTTCCATGGTCGCGCTCGCGGCGCTCTGCTTGGGGCTCGGCATCTTCCACAAGCCCGTCATCATGGGCCTTATCTCGCCCACGCTCACGCACTTTGAGGAAGCGGAGCACTTTGCGACGCATACCAACTGGCTGCTCGTGACCATCTCCTGCGCGGTGCTCGCGCTGGCGGCTTTAAGCCACTTTTTCGGCTATAAAAAGACCGGAAAGGGGCTGAGTGCTGCCGATCACTTCCACGACGCGCCGGTCTTAAAAAACGTCTACGGCCTTGCCGAGAAAAAGTATTTCGACCCGTACTACGTGGGCGGTTTCGCGATCAAGGCGTATGCGAACGCGTCGCTTTATATCAACAATATGATAAGCCTCTTTTACGACAAGGCGATCCCGCGCTTCACCGGCGCGCTTTCGGGTGCCGTCAAGGAGGCGCACAACGGGAATCAGGCGCGCTATGTGGGCTGGGTGCTGTTCGGCATGGTGCTCTTAGCGGCCATGTTCCTGCTGTTTATTTAGGGAAGTAGGAGGAAGAAACGTGTCGCTTTTGTTTGTTGCGATTCCTCTTTTCGCGGTGGTGGCGCTCAATTTGCTCTATAAGCTTTTGAGCGGCAAGGACGCGCTTTACGCGGCCATGCTCGTGGCCTTGGGCCAGCTTGGGCTTGCGGTGTACGACCTCATCCAATGCGTGCGCTCCGGGGAGAGCCTTGTTTCGGCCTATATCGCGGGCTTTCGGGTGGATTGGATCGCGGCCACGGTGCTCGCGATCATCGGCCTCATTATCTTCGTCACGGCGCTCCTCTCCAAGGAGGTCGTGAAAAAGAGCGTGTTCCAGTTTGCGAACGTTCTGCTTCTTTTGATGGTGGGCATGAACGGCATCGTCATGGCGACGGACCTTTTCACGCTCTACGTGTTCATCGAGGTGACGAGCGCGGCCTCGTTCATCCTCATCGCCATCAACAAAAAGCGCGATGAGCTGGAAGGCGCGTTCAAGTATTACCTCATGAGCGCGCTTGCCACGGTGATGATGCTCCTTTCCGTGGCGCTCATCTACATCATGACGGGCGGCATGAGCTTCGAACATATCGGCTCGTTCGTTAAGCACTTCAACGGCAGCTATCCGCCCGCCTTCATCGCGGCGATCTTGCTGTTCGTGGGTGCTGCCAGCATCAAGTCGGGCGTGGTGCCCTTCCACACATGGGTGCCGGACGCGCACTCCAGCGCGCCCTCCCCGGTTTCGGTGGTGCTCGCGGGCGTGGTCATCAAGGTATCGGGCGTGTACGCGCTTTTGCGCGTATACCGCGACGTGTTTAATTCCGACCCGGCGCTCGGCAAGGTGCTGATGATACTCGGCGTGCTCTCCATTTTGGTGGGCGCCCTAGGGGCGATCGGCCAGACCGACATCAAGCGTATGCTTGCGTTTTCGAGCGTGAGCCAGATCGGCTACATCGTGCTCGGCATATCGACGGGCTCCTTCGTGGGCCTCATCGGCGCCATGCTGCACTTTTTCAACCACGCCACGTTTAAGTCCCTCCTGTTCGTGGACGCGGCGGCCATCATTTCACAAACGGGCACGCGCGATATGGATAAGCTCGGCGGCTTGAGCGAACGCATGCCCATCACGAGCACGAGCTCGGTGATTGCGTTCCTCTCCATGGCGGGCATACCGCCGCTCTCGGGCTTTTGGAGCAAGCTCCTCGTGATCATCGCGGTTTGGCGCGTTTCGAGCGGGTTCGCTATCGCGGCGCTACTCCTGAGCGTGCTCACGCTCGCCTACTTTTTGCTCCTGCAAAAGAAGGTGTTTTTCGGGAAATTAAACCCCACGCTGAAGGATGTGAAGGAATGCGCTCCCGCCATCGCGGGCATCGAAATACTTTTAAGCGCGCTCAACATCGCGGTGGGCGTGGCGTTCCCCCTCCTTCTGATCGCCCTCCAAAAGGGCGGGCTCCTGTAACGACGGTTTTCTCAACAGAAATCGAGGTGCAACTTGAACCAGACCGTTCTTATCGTACTGCTCGGCGGGTTTGTGATCTCCGCCGTGATATGCGCGCTCATACGAAGCCTTGTAAAGGCGGCCGTCGTGCTGGCTTTAACGAGCGCGCTCCTCTCCGCGGCCATGTTTTTGATGGGCGCGCCGCTTGCCGCGGTGTTTGAGCTTTCCGTATGCGCGGGCCTCATCACCGTAGTGTTCATAAGCAGCGTCAGCATGACGCGCGTACACTCCGAGGAGGTGCTCGCGGAAAAGAAGAAGGAAAGGCGCAAGCGCTTTTTGCCCCTTATCGCCGTGGTAATCGGGCTTTTCGTGATCGTTCTCGCCGTGCTCTGGCCGCGCGTCACCGAATTTGTCCCCGCCGTGACCGTGATCAACGGGAGCTCGGCGCAGCAGGTGCTTTGGGATAAGCGCCAGACGGACCTCGTGGGTCAGGTGGCGATCATCCTCACGGGCGTTTTCGGCGTACTGGTATTTTTTAAGGAGGACGAGGCAAAATGAGCGTGTTCTTTGCGATCCTCATCACGGCCGTCATTCTGGTGCTGGGCGTGGGCGCGTACAGCCTTATCGTTACGCGTAACCTCATGCGCATTTTGCTTTCGGTGGAAATACTCATGAAGGCGGCCACGCTCCTCCTGATCGGCGCGGGCTACATCACGGGCGATATGGCGACGGCGCAGGCGTTCGTAATCACCGTGATCGTCATTGAGGTGGTGCTTCTCGTGGTGGCGACGGGCATCGTGCTCGGCGCGTACCGCGCCAACGGCACGCTCAACACCCGCGAGCTCAACAACCTGAAAGGGTAGGTAAACTATGTACGACATCGTTATTTCGCCGCCCATCGCGTTTGTGATTTTGCTCGCCGTATGCGCGGGCCTGATCGGCCTGAGCAAGGTTCTAGCAGCGCGCGGCAGCGACGCGGAGAGGAAGCTCAACGCCTACGCCTGCGGCGAGGATATGGCGGAAAACCAGGCGCAGCCGGATTACGCGCAGTTTTTCAAATTCGCGTTTTTCTTCACCATCATGCACGTCGTGGCGCTGATGGTCGCCACAACGCCCAACGGCATAACGCCCGTGACCGGCGTTTATATGGGCATTACGGCGCTGTCGCTGTTCATGCTGTTTCGGAGGTAGGCCATGATCGTAGATCGTATCATAAATTGGGCGCGGCTCAAATCGCCGTGGATCATCCATTTCAACTCGGGCGCCTGCAACGCGTGCGATATTGAGGTGCTCGCCTCGCTCACGCCGCGCTATGACGTGGAGCGCTTCGGCATCCAGCAAAAGGGCACTCCGCGCCACGCGGACGTGCTTGTCTGCTCGGGCCCCGTCACTATGCAGCAAAAGGAAAGGCTTCTGACCATTTACGAGCAGATGCCCGAGCCTAAATTTGTGGTGGCGGTGGGCACCTGTGCGTGCTCCTCGGGCGTTTACTCCGGCTGCTACTGCGTGGAGGGCGGCATAGATACCGTCATCCCCGTGGATTTATACGTCCCCGGCTGCCCCGCGAAGCCCGAGGCCATCATCGACGGCGTCGTGAAGCTTCTCGAGGGGCTCAAGCAATAAAGGAGCATTTTATGGAAAACGAACGCTTCTATTTGGAAAAGCTCGCGGCGAAATTCCCCGCGATCAACGTCGAGACGGCGGCCGTAAAGCCCATGAAGCTCTATGTGGAGCTTCCGCTCCAGAGCCTTTTGGACGCGGCGCGCTTTTTGCACGACGAGCTCGGTTTCGACCACCTGTGCACCATCACGGGGCTCGACAACGGCGAGCAATACGAATTTTTGTACCATATCGCGCACGAGAACGGCTATCTCGTCACACTCAAGGTGAAGTCGGCGCGCGACGGCGCAAGCATTCCCTCTGTTCTCCCCGTGTACGAGGGCGCGGTCTTCTACGAGCGCGAGATCGAGGGCCTGCTTGGCGTGCACGTGGAGGGGCTGCCCGAGGGCAGGCCGTATCCTCTGCCCGATAACTGGCCGGAGGGAGAATATCCCCTTCGCAAGGATTGGAAGCCCAAGGCGCAGCGCGAAGCTGAAGGAGGACAGGAAAATGGGTAAGATCGTTGTACCGCTCGGGCCGCAGCACCCGGCGCTCGAAGAGCCGGAAAGCTTCCTCCTCACGCTGGAGGGCGAAAGGGTGGCCGCCGCCAACGTTGGCATAGGCTACAACCACCGCGGCATGGAGAAGGCGACTGAGAGCAAGACCTATATTCAAAATATTCACTTTTTGGAGCGCATCTGCGGCATCTGCTCGCACTCCCACTCGAGCTGCTACGTGCAGACCGTAGAGGAGCTTGCGGGCGCGGAGGTGCCAAAGCGCGGGCTTTATCTCCGCGCGCTCATCGCGGAGCTCGAAAGGGTGCACAGCCATCTTCTCTGGCTCGGCGTGGCCGGGCACGAGATCGGCTTTATGTCGCTTTTCATGTACGCGTGGAAGGATCGCGAAATTGTGCTCGACGTGCTCGAGATGCTCACGGGCAACCGCATCAACTACGGCATGAACACCATCGGCGGCGTGCGGCGCGACATAACCCCCGAGCAGTCCGAAAAGGTTCTGGAAGCCATCGACGCGCTCGAGGAACGCACCAAGTACTACGCCAACGTCGTGCTCAACGAGGAAACGCTCGTGAAGCGCCTGTTGGGCGTAGGCATGCTTTCCGCCGAAGACGGGCTTCGCCTCGGGGCGACGGGCCCGGTGCTCCGCGCCGCGGGCGTGAAGCGCGACATCAGGCGCGACGCTCCCTACGGCGCCTACCCCGAGCTTGATTTTGAGGTGATCGTGGATACCCATGCGGACGTATACGGCCGCACGGTGGTACGCGCGCTGGAGCTTCTCGAAAGCTATAAAATTTGCCGGCAGATTTTAAAGCAGCTGCCCGAAGGCCCCATTTCCGTAAAGGTGCCCATGCGCATCCCCGCGGGCGAGGCCGTAAGCCGCATTGAGGCGCCGCGCGGCGAGGACATCCACTACGTACGCTCCAACGGCACCGATAAGCCGGAGCGCGTGAAGGTGCGCGCCCCAACGCTCGCCAACGCCGCCGCCATATCGCACATGCTCGAGGGTGGCTACCTCGCGGACGCGCCCATCGTGATCGCGGCCATCGACCCCTGCTTTTCCTGCACCGACCGCATGGTAAAGGTGCTGCGTAAGGAAAACGCCGAGCGGTTCGATTGGGAGGGCCTCCGCAACTACGGCATCGAATGGTATGCCGCGCGCGGCATAGACATCAAGAAGCTCCGCATTGGCAAGGAGGGTATGTAGGCGTGGGGAAGGCACTGTTCCAAATTCTCATTTTTCCCGGGTTTTTGTTTTTGAGCGTCGCGTCGCTCCTGTTTGAGTACATCGACAGAAAGCTGCACGCGAAGCTGCAAAACCGCATAGGCCCTCCGTGGTACCAGCCTTTGGCGGATATCATCAAGCTTTTTTCCAAGGAGACGGTGGTGCCGCGCGAGGCCGATAAGCGCATTTTCAAGTGGATTCCGCTGTTTGCGCTCGCGGCCACGACCTGCGCGTTTTTGTACATCCCCATCTGGGGCAAAACGTCGCTTTTCCCGTTTGAGGGCGACCTGATCGTGGTGCTGTACTTTTTAACGGTGCCCACGCTCACGTTCTTCCTCGCGGGCTGGTCGTCCACCTCGCTCTACGCGGAGATCGGCTCCATCCGCGCCATGACGCAGCTTTTCGCGTATGAGGTGCCGCTTTATCTGTCGATCTTAGGCCCGGCGATGCTCGCGGGCACGTGGTCGTTAAGCGGCGTTACGGCGTTTTACGCGCAAAATCCGCTGCTTGCGCTGTGCAACATACCGGGCTTCCTCGTTTCGATCGTGGCCATACAGGGCAAGCTCGAGCGCGTACCGTTCGATATTCCCGATGCCGAGACCGAGATCGTGGGCGGCACGTTCACCGAGTACAGCGGCAGGCTTCTAGGGATGTTCCGCATGACGCTCGACAGCGAGCTCGTGGTGGTTTCCGGGCTTATCGCGGCGGTGTTTCTGCCCTTCTTCATCCCGGAAAACCCCGTGTTGGGCATGCTCGTATTCCTTGTGAAGGTATTCATCGTGGTGTTCATCCTCGCGGTGATGCGCACGGCGCTCGCGCGTTTGCGCATCGACCAGATGATCGCCTTTTGCTGGAAGGTGCTCGCGCCCGTGGCGCTTTTGCAGCTTCTCATCGACCTAATCGTGAAGGGGGCGATCCTCGCATGACGAAAAAGAGAACGGGAAAAATGGTCCCCTACATGATGGGGATGCTCGTCAGAAAGCCGGCCACGGTGAGCTACCCGGCGACGCCCGCCACGGTGCCGCCGAACTTCCGCGGCGCGCTCAGGTTCGATGCTGATTCGTGCATCGGCTGCAAGATGTGCGAACGCGTCTGCCCCGCGGACGCCATCAAGATATTGAAGGTGGAGGGGGAGGAGAAGAAATTCAAGGCCCGCATGCATCTCGACCGGTGCATCTTCTGCGCGCAATGCGTGGATTCGTGTCCGAAGCACTCGCTCCACAGCACCGACCGCTTCGAGCTTGCCACAAATGATAAAAGCTCCCTCGAGGTGGATATTTAATTGGACGATCTGAAAAAACAATTACGCGATTTTTTGTCCGGCGCGGAACGCCTTGCGGTGCTCGGCGCCGGTTCCACGCTGCGCGGCGACGACGCCGCGGGCATGGTTTTGATCGAATACCTCACGGAGCGCTTCGGAGCGAAGGAGAACATGCGCTGCTATCCGGGCGAGACCGCGCCGGAAAATTACAGCGGCAGCATCAGGCGCTTCGCACCCACGCACCTTCTCGTTGTGGACGCGGCGGACATGGGCTTTCCCAGCGGGGAGGTGTTCCCCATCGACCCGAACGATGTGGGGGGCTTAAGCTGCTGCACGCACATGCTCCCGTTGAAGGTGATGCTCACCTACCTCGCGGAGGAGATCGGCGCAAAGCTCCTCCTCTTGGGCATACAGCCCGAGAGCATGGAGTTTGAGGCGCCGCTTACCGCAAAGGCGGAAGCGGCCGTGAACGCGCTGTATGAGGCGGTAGCCGAGGCGGCAGGGGAGCTTAAGTAAACAGGCAAACGACAGAAAGCGCCCGCGATATTTCCCGGGAAATATCGCGGGCGCCTTTTATACTGCGTTTACGGCTCGAGCCTGTTGATATCGCGCGGGAACAGCGTGGCGCGGCGCACATTCTGGAAGCCTAAAAGCTTGGCCGTGAAGCGCTCCAAGCCTAATCCTAAGCCTCCGTGCGGGGGCAGCCCGTACTTGTGCGCCATGAGGTAGCTTTCGAAATGCTCCGGTTCCATGCCGCGCGCGCGCATCTTTTCCACCTGCTCGGCGTAGCCGTGGATGCGCTGCCCGCCGGTGGTGATTTCCATGCCGCGAAACAGAAGGTCGAAGCTCTCGGTAAGCTCGGGCTCCTCCGCGCTGTCCATGGCGTAGAACGGGCGCTTGCTCGATTTGTAGTGCGTCACGAACACGAACTCGCTGCCCGTATGGCGCTCCACCTCCTCGCACAGGCGCTTTTCTTCCTCGGGTGAGAAGTCCTCATAGTCGTCAATCTCCATGCCGCATTCCCTCTCCAAAAGCTCCTTCGCCTCCATAAAGCGGATGCGGGGGACGCTTTCGCAGCGTGGCAGCTTCGCGTTTAAAAGCGTAAGCTCCGGCGCGTAATGCTCCGCGAGGAAGGAGAGCGTTTGCGAGAGCATGGCCGTTTCCGTTTCCATCAGCTCCTCGAAGCTATTGAGGAAGCCCATCTCAAAGTCCACGCTCGTGTACTCGTTGATGTGGCGCGAGGTGTCGTGCTTTTCCGCGCGGAATACGGGGCCTATCTCGTACACGCGCTCGTACACGCCTACCATTGCCTGCTTGTAGAACTGCGGGCTTTGGGCAAGGTACGCGGGCGCGCCGAAATAGTCGAGCGTGAAGATGTTCGCGCCGCCCTCGGCGCCGCTTCGCACGATTTTCGGGGAATGTATTTCCGTAAACCCGTTTTCGTAAAAGAATTTTCGAAAGCCCGCGCAGATGCCCTCCTGCACCTTGAAGATGGCGCGCTCTTTCTCGTTGCGCAAGGTAAGGGGGCGGTAGTCTAAAAGCGTTTCGAGCGAAGCGCTTACCTCCTTGCCGTTTATCACCACGGGCGTTTCCTCGACGGGTTCGGACAATACTTCCGTTTCCCTGAGGCGCACTTCAAAACCCGTTTTGCTGCGCGGCTCCGCAACAACATCGCCCGTTACGGCGACGGCCATGCCCTCGCGGAGCATGGAGAGCGGAAAAGAAGCGCTTTCGGGCGCGTAAACGCATTGTAGCAGGCTCCGCGGCCCGCGCAGGATCACAAACGCGAAATCCGACATTTCGCGGATTTTATAGAGCATCCCTTTGAGTTTGACGGTTTGGCCGGTCATGGCGCCGAGCGCCTCGAAGCTGACCGAGGCGGGGAGCCCTTTCGTTACATAGGAAAACATGGCGATACCTCCTGTCGTTCATGGGAAAATAGGGGGAACAAGAACCGACGGGGGGACGATCCATCCCGGCATAATCTTTATGCCGCATACGAACACCTCCTTTCATGAACGTACAAAAAAACCGCATCGGCCGTGCCGGTGCGGTGCATAAGCGCAGAAACGCGCTTAAAAAACCTCGCGGGCACGCGCTTTTAGGCGCCTGACCCGCAGGAAGCAGGTCAAGCGCTATAGATCGGTATCCGTGCCGCGAAACATAAAGCTGTACATAATTCGCTCCAAGTTTGATATTTTATTATGATATGCTGCGCTCTCCCGATTGTCAAGCCGCCGTGCGAAATTTGTTGACGAACCCAAAAACGAAATCTATACTAAACCATATACGGCACAACGGCGCTTTGCCGCCGTTATTTCATGGCCGCATGCCGGCGGAGGCGCATGCAAATGGAAAACGTAGAATACCTTTCCCCCGACTGGGCGCGCGCCGTGGAGCAGGCTCTCAAGGGCCGCACGATGGGCAACATCACGGCGGCCGCCACCTTTCAGCACCACCGCACCCCCACGGGAAAGGAGCAGTACCTATACCTGAGCTATCTGCGCGGCGCGTTCGAGCGCCTCGCGTTAGGCGAGGGCGAGGGCCCCGCGGCGACCTTCTGCCTGAACGGCGATTACGCCGTGTATGCGGAGGTGCTTCGCGGCACGCTGGACGCCTCGCGCGCCATTTCCACAGGCAAGCTGAGGCTCAAGGGCAACCTCGTGCAGATCATGCGCCTTGCGCCCTTCATCCATGTGATCACCGACGCGCTCTGCGCCGTACCCACCTGCTTTTAATGTCGCTTTAAGGGGGGATTTTTTGCGGCAGTTTTCGCTTTTTGCGGCCGCATGGCGCGCCTTGACAGGGCCGCGCCGTTTCTGATATAATACCCTCTGCTGAGGAGAGATGTCCGAGTGGTTTATGGAGCCGGTCTTGAAAACCGGTGATGCCGCAAGGCACCGGGGGTTCGAATCCCTCTCTCTCCGCCATGAAAGCTCAAACCCATTTTATATACGGAGAAGTACCCAAGTGGCTAAAGGGGCTCCCCTGCTAAGGGAGTAGGCTGGGGTAACCGGCGCGAGGGTTCAAATCCCTCCTTCTCCGCCAC
>JAJFTZ010000034.1 GCA_021372675.1 Eubacteriales bacterium | reverse complement strand
TGCTCCGTCTGCGGGAACATGTCCACGGGCTGAACGGCCTTGATCGCGTAGCCTAACCCCGCGAGGAACTTGCAGTCCCTTGCAAGGGTCGCGGGGTTGCAGGAAACGTAAATGAGGCGAGAAACGCCCGCCCCCGCGATGGCCCTTAGAGCGGCTTCGTCGCAGCCCTTGCGGGGCGGGTCCACCACCGCCGCGCTTAAACGCGCGCCGTCCTTTACGAGCTTCGGCAAAACCGCCTCCGCGTCGCCGCAGAGGAATTCCGCGTTTTCGATGCAATTTAGCGCGGCGTTCCGCTTAGCGTCCTCCACCGCTTCCGGTACGTTTTCGATGCCGATCACACGCTTTGCGCTTTTAGCGAGCAAAAGCGAAATGGTGCCGATGCCGCAGTAAACGTCCGCAACGGTTTCATCCCCGCGCGGGGCAAGATACGCGAGCACTGTTTGATAAAGCCTTTCCGTCTGCTCCGTATTCACCTGCAAAAACGATGCCGCGCTTACCTCGAAGGTGAGGCCGCAAAGCGGATGGTCGATGCGCGCTGCGCCCCAAAGCGTTTTGAAGGTTCTGCCCAAGATTGCGTTGGTGCGCGCGGGATTTATGTTGTGGATCACGCTTTTTAAACCCGGCACGCGCTCTTTTAGCGTGGAGATAAGCTCCCTTTCGCGCGGCAGCGCGGCGTTCGTCACCACGGCTGCCATCACGCCCTCGTCGGAAGCGATGCGCGCCATGGCATGGCGCAAAATACCCTTGTGCGTTTCCTCGTCGTAAACGGGAACGGCGTACTCCCTCGCCCACGCGCGCACGGCAAGCGCGACGGCTATCGCGCCCTTCCGCTCGATGGGGCAGCTTTCAAGCGGAACTACGCGGTGGCTGCGCGGCGCGAAAAAGCCCGTTTCCGTTTTGCCGTCCACAACCGCGAAGGGAAAGCTCCCCTTGTTGCGGTAATGCCACGGAGTATCCATGCCGAGCGTTTCGTTGACCGAAACGCCTTCAAAGCCACCAATGCGCGTAAGCGCGTCGGCTACGACTTGGCGTTTGAAGCTTAGCTGCGCCTCGTAGCGCATATGCTGCAGCGAGCAGCCGCCGCAGCGCGAAAAAAGCGGGCATGCGGGCGCGGCCCTATCGGGGGACTGCGCGAATATGCCCGTAAGCTTGCCGATCGCGTAGGAAGGAGCGGCCTTTATGATATGCGTGCGTACCGTTTCGCCGGGGAGTGCGCCGGGCACGAACACGGCGAAGCCCTCGTGCCTCCCTATGCCCTGCCCCTCGGAGCCGAGCGCATCGACCGTTAAAACGATATCGTCGTTACGCTTCAAAGGCGGTTGCCGTTCCATCAAAACCTCGCTAGCGTGTCGTTAAGCCGGTACAAACGCTTGTTGAAGCAGTTCACCGGCGCAACGGCTTCCTCGAGGCTTACGTCTATGATCTGGTTATTGCGGATGCCTACGGCCCTACCGCCGATATCCTCCGAAAGAAGCTCCACGGCGCGCTGGCCCAAGCGCACCGCGAGCACGCGGTCGAACGCGGTGGGATTGCCGCCGCGCTGGATGTAGCCGGGCACAATAGCCTTTATCTCCACATCGGTATGCTCGCGCACGTAGTTGGCGAAATCCTCCGCGTGCCCCGCACCCTCGGCGATGATGACGATGCTCGTAAACTTCCCCTTGAGCTTGTTGTTCGATAGCTCCTCTGCGGCGCGTTCCCAAGGGACATGTATCTCCGGTACGAGTATGATATCCGCACCGCCCGCGACGCCCGACCAAAGCGCGATGTCGCCGCAATTGCGGCCCATTACCTCGATCACGCCCACGCGGTCGTGGGCGCGCATGGTGTCGCGTATTTTATAGATTTCGGTGGTGATGTTGTTCACCGCCGTATCGAAGCCGATGGTAAAATCGGTATACCCAAGGTCGTTATCGATGGTACCGGGCATGCCAATGGTTTTTATTCCGTTATCGTAAAGGAGCTTTGCGCCCCTGAGGCTCCCGTCGCCGCCGATCACCACGATGCCGTCGAGCTCATAGGCGCGTATCATCTTGAGCGCCTTCGTAAGCCCCTCCGGCTGCACGAATTCCTCGCTGCGCGCGGTGCGGAGTATGGTGCCGCCCTTGTGGATGATCTCTTCCACGTCCGCGTGCTCGAGCTGGCTCATCCTGCCCTCCATAAGCCCGCGGAAGCCGTGGTAGATGCCTATGATGGTATAGCCTCTGCTCAAGCCCTCCTTGGCGACCGCCAAAATGGCCGAGTTCATGCCGGGGGTGTCCCCGCCGCTTGTCAAAACGCCGATGCGCTTAATCGAAACCATCTCCTGTCCGTAAGCCTTAAAGATCAAGGCCTATAGTAACTAAAAATTCAGTATAGCATAGATATGCATAAAATCACAGCGCAAAGCCCTCAGATTGAGGTCTGGCCGTTCTCATCTTCCACACGCCCGCACAAAAGCGGCGAAGCCGGGTCATGCGCAGCGGCGTTTTTGCGCATCAATGCGGGGCTAAAGTTAGCGTAGCAGTAGAGACAACCGTTATTGCAGCTGTTGTACATGCCGATATCCGTGCTTTGCGCGCAGCCGCAGAGCTTTCGCTGCCCCTGGGCCTTTTTCACGTTTAACGCACGGCCCGAAATGCTCTCGAGAAGCCTCGCATCCACACAACGGGCGCGTCCCACGCCGAATTTCGAAAGGTCGATCTTCTCCGCACACGTTTCGATCGCCATGCCGTACGCAGATGCAATATCAGAAAACGCTTTACCAAGCTCAAGCTTTTGCTCCTGCGATATTTCGAGTAAGGATAGCGCCCCACGGTTGCGGCCCGTGCTCCTGTAATCGTCCACAAAGCTGAAAACGCACTTTTTCGTATGACCGTACAGCGCCTTTGCGAGGGCCGCAAAGGCGCGCAAATGAAATTCCGTATCGTATCGAGAGTTGAGGAGCACAGGGTCGTAGCGCCAAACGACGCGCTCCGCGCCTATAACGTCCGAAAGCCGCACGAAGGTCGGTATGATCTCTTTTCGCTTATCCGGTACGTTCGGCTCGATATCCGTTCCGTAGGGTGTAACAGTGCATTGAAAATAGTACGCGAATTCCTTTAGAAGGTGCAGCCTGTCCAGCATAGGCGCCGGGTTTTTCGACCAGAATACGATGCCGTCCACGACATCGGCGCTTAACTCTACACGGCTAATTTTCCGTGACATGGGGCTTTGCACGAAAACAAAGCCCTCTTTCAGGCGCTCGAAGAACCAATTCGCATAGCAGGCGGGGATATCCGTCCTACGACTTACACTCAAAATCACAGCTTACCTTTATTCCTCTGTTTTGAGCTTTACGTTTTCCTCGCCCAAAATATCGTTTGCGCCCGCCGTAAAACCGCTCGAAAGGTTTACGAACATATTCTTCGGCACGAGCATTTTTCTTTGCGTATTGTGATCGTACAGCACCACGGGCACGTTGCCGGGAAAGCGCGCGAAAAGCTCGTAGAGCTTGTCCATAAGGTTTTGGTCGGAGGTGTCGAGCCTTAAAAAGAGCTTCTGGTTCGCCGTCATTTTGCGAAGCGGCGCGATCTCCATGACGTTGATGGAGTTTGGCTGATCCTCGCGCATGCTGAGCCTGCCCGAAACCACAACGGCGCTGTCCAAGCGCATGGCGTCCGAAAAACGCTGGTAAACGGAAGGGAATGCGAACATCTCTATGGCGCCCGTAAGGTCTTCCAGCGTAGCGTAGCCCATGAGGCCGCTGCCGGATTTTGTGGCCTTCGCTCGGGAGGCGGTGATAATGCCTGCGACGCGCACGCGGTCGCCGTCGCCAAACGCGCCGTTGCCCTCGGTATCCGTGAGCATGGAAACGGTGGTGCCTATGGCCTCGAGTTCCTTCGCGTATTCCAGAAGCGGATGCCCGCTGATGTAGATGCCTATAGCCTCTCGCTCCATGGATAAAAGCGCGCTTTGCGTAAACTCCGGCACGTCGGGCAGGGGTATGCTGACCGCGGGCGACGCCTGCACGCCGGGGATGTCGAAAAGCGACACCTGCCCGTCGGCGCGCTTTTTCTTATCGTTGACGGCGGAATCCAAAGCCCGCTCATACACCGCCATGAGCTGCGAGCGCTTCACCTTCATGCTGTCGAAGCAGCCCGCCTTAATAAGCCCCTCCACGAGGCGCTTGTTGAGGCCGTCGCTGCGCGCCACAAAATCGAAGAAATCGCGGAAGGGGCCTTTTTCGGCGCGATCACGAAGGATGTCCTCCATAACGCCCTCGCCCACGTTTCTCACCGCCGCGAGGCCGAAGCGTATCGCGCCGTTTTCTACGGAAAAGCGCGGGCGGCTTTTGTTGATATCGGGCGGCAGCACCTTGATGCCGCGTATTTTGCAATAGTAGATGTATTCGCCTGTCTTCTCCGCGTTTCCTAAGAAGCTGTTGATCATGGCGGTCATAAACTCAACCGGGTAATAAAGCTTCAAATACGCCGTGCGGTAGGCGACCACTGCATACGCGGCCGCGTGCGATTTGTTGAACGCGTAGGACGCAAAATCCATCATTTCATCGAAGATGATGTTGGCGGTCTTTGCGTCTACGCCGTTTCTGACCGCGCCGGGCACCTTTACGACGCCGTTTTCCACGATGCCGTTTACAAAGTACTCGCGCTCCTTCGCCATCACGTCGTGCTTTTTCTTGGACATGGCGCGGCGCACGAGGTCGCTCCTGCCCCACGAATAGCCCGCGAGGTCGCGCACGATCTGCATGACCTGCTCCTGATATACCATGCAGCCGTAGGTGTTTTGCAAAATGGGCCGCAGCTTTTCGTGCAGGTATTTGATGCTGCCCTTGCTGTTTTTCCCCGCCACATAGCGCGGAATCTGATCCATGGGGCCGGGTCGAAACAGCGAGATGCCCGCGATGATATCCTCGATGGTATCGGGCTTTAGCTGCATCATAAACTGACGCATGCCCGAGGATTCGAGCTGGAACACGCCGTCGGTATCCGCGCGGGAGATCATTTCGAATATCTTCGGATCGTTGAACTCGAGCCTTTCCATGTCGGGCGGCTCCTTGCCGCCCTCCTTGATGTAGGCGAGCGTATCGCGGATGACGGTGAGCGTCCGAAGCCCCAAAAAGTCCATCTTCAAAAGCCCGAGCTCCTCGATGGTATCCTTGGGGAACTGCGTTGTTACGGCGTCCTCATTTTTTTGAAGCGGCACGTATTCGTCGAGCGCGGCCTTGCTTATCACAACGCCCGCGGCGTGCGTGGATGCGTGGCGCGGCAACCCCTCGAGCTTTAGGGAAAGGTCGATGAGCTTTTTCACCTGCGGATCGTCGTCGTACTGCGACTTAAGCTCCGGCGATATCTCGAGCGCCTTATTTAGCGTTATGCCGAGCATGCCGGGGATAAGCTTGGCGATCTTATCCACGTCGCCGTAGGGCATGCGAAGCGCGCGGCCCACGTCGCGCACCACAGCCTTCGCCGCCATGGAGCCGAAGGTGATGATTTGGGACACATGATCCGCACCGTATTTTTGCGTGACGTAGTCGATGACCTCCTGCCTGCGCTCGATGCAGAAGTCGATGTCGAAATCCGGCATGGAGATGCGCTCGGGGTTCAAAAAGCGCTCGAAGATAAGCTCGTATTTGAGGGGGTCCACATCGGTGATGTCGAGCGCGTAGGCGACAAGGCTCCCCGCGCCGCTCCCGCGCCCAGGGCCTACGGCGATGCCGTTCCTGTGCGCGAAATCCACAAAATCCCACACGATAAGGAAATAGTCGATAAAGCCCATGTCGCGGATAACGGAAAGCTCATAGTCGAGCCTTTCGCGCTCCGTTTCCCCCGCGCCCGGCATTTTTTTAAGAAGCCCCTCGTTGCAGCACTCCGTTAAAAACTCAAATTTGTCTGAGCCGTCGGGCGTGACATACTCGGGCAGGTGGCGCTCTCCGAAAGCGAGCGTCACGTTGCACTTATCGGCCACCTCGCACGTGTTGTCGATCGCCTCCTGATAGTCGTTCAAGACCGCGCGCATCTCCTGCTCGCTCTTTAAGTAAAACTCGTCGGCGGACATTTTCATGCGGTTTTCCTCATCCACGAACCGCGCGGTCTGGATGCACAACAAAACGTCCTGGGCCTCCGCGTCTTCCTTTTTGACGTAATGGAGGTCGTTGGTGGCGACGGTCTTTATGGAAAGCTCCTTCGCGAGCGCCGCAAGCTTCGGCAGCACCTCGAGCTGCTCCGGGATGCCGTGGTTTTGCAATTCAATGTAGAAGTCCTCGCCGAACATAGCCTTAAGCCGTAGCGCAAGCGCGCGCGCCTCGTCTTGCTTGCCCGCAAGCAAGAGCTGCGGTATATCGCCCGCGATGCACGCCGAGAGGCAGATAAGGCCCTCGCTGTGGCGGCCTAGGAGGTCGTAATCGATCCGCGGTTTATAATAAAAGCCCTTCAAAAACGCCTCGGATGAAAGCTTCATCAGGTTTTGGTAGCCCGCGTTGTTTTTTGCGAGCAAAATGAGGTGCGCGTATTCGCGCATCCCCTCGCGGTCGCTCATGGAACGGGGCGCAACGTAGGTTTCAAGCCCCAAAATAGGCTTGATACCCTGCTTTTTACATTCCTTGTAAAAGTCGATCACGCCGTACATCGCCCCGTGGTCGGTAACGGCGAGCGCGTCCATTTTAAGCTCCTTCGCGCGGGCGACGAGGTCGTTGATACGCGCCGCGCCATCGAGCAGGCTGAATTGCGTGTGTACGTGCAGGTGCGTGAATGCCATGGCAACGCCTTTCTTTGTCTATCAGTCCGCGGAGATCCCCTTTTCGATGCGGATGCTCTCGGCAAGCTCTGCGAGCTTTTTGAGCCTGTGGTTGACGCCCGATTTTTTAAGCCCGAGCGCCTCAGAAAGCTCGCTGAGGTTCGCCTCAGGGTTGTTGAGACGCGCCTCCGCCGTTACGCGAAGCCGCGCCGGCAGCTTTTCAAGCCCGTATTCCGCGCGGATAAGCTCGATGTCGATCGACTGCTGCGCGGCGGCGAGCGCCGCCTTTTGCATGTTCGACTGCTCGAAGTTGCTTTGGCGGTTAACGTCGTTTTTTACGCTGCGCATCACGCGCGCGTTTTCAAACGCGAGGGTGGCGTCGCTCGCGCCCAAAAACGCGAGGAAGTCGGAAACCTTTTCCCCCTCCTTTATGTAAACCGCGAAGCTCGATTTACGCGAAGTGAGGCGGGCGTTGAAATCGAAGGCGTTTATGAGCGCGCAAAGCTCCTTGGCAAACCTTTCGTGGCGGCATACGATCTCGAGGTGGTAGCCCTTTACGGGGTCCACCACGGAGCCTGCGCCCAAAAAAGTGCCGCGGATGAACGCGCGCGCGCGCTCCTCCCCCGCCACAAGACGTTCGGGGATATGGCCCATCGCGAGCGGCGCCTCCCCGCTTACGGGCAAAAAGCCGAACTCGCGCAGCATGGTGCTGCAGCTTTCGCCGCTCAGACGCGTTACGGTGTTGCGCGCGTTGAGGCGCTTGCGCTCCGTTACGGAAATGGAGGCCTCCGCCCCGTAGAGCGTACCCGCAAGCTGCGCGATGAGCCGCCCCACCGCGTAGCTTTCCGTAACGTACAGCACGCCTATGCCGCGGCCAAGCGTCATGGAGCCCGCCGCGTGCGTGAGCGCGCAGAGCATGGCGAGCTTATCGGGCTTCGATCGCAAGCGCCGCTTAACGATCTCCTCCTTGACCGAAGAAGAAAACGACAATGCCTAGCTCCTTTCCCCCGTTTCCCCGATGCGCTCCTTGATATCCGCGGCCTCGGTGGACGTATCGCGGTGTATGAGTTTTGCGCAGTATTTCCCCGCAAAATGCTTGTACATCTCCTCGGCGGCGCACACGGAGCGGTGCCTGCCGCCGGTGCAGCCGAAGGCGACCAGAAGCCTGCGCTTCCCCTGCTCGATAAAGCGCGGGATGAGGCGGTTGAGCATCGCCTCCACCGAATCGATCGTAAAAAGAAAGTCGGGATCGCCCGAAACATACGCGCGCACGGCCTCGTCTTTCCCCGAGAGGTGCCTTAACTCCGGCTCGTAGAAGGGGTTTGGTGAAAAGCGCATGTCGAACACGAAATCCGCCTCGAACGGCACGCCGCGCTTGTAGCCGAAGCTTTCGAAGGTGATGAGAAAATCGCAGTTGAAGCTGCCTCTCAGGATATTTTCAAGCTCGCGCGTAAGCTCGAGCGGTTTCATATCGCTCGTATCGATGATATGGCTCGCGTGATAGCGAAAGGGGGATAAAAGCTCGCGCTCAATGCGGATGCCCTCGCGTATATTGTCCGCCATGGGGTGCCGCCTGCGCGTTTCGTTGTAGCGCCGCTCGAGCACCTCGTCGCGGCATTCTAAAAAGATGATCTCGTATCTTGCGCCGAGCGAGGCGAGGCTTTTGACGGCGCTTTCCACGTCGTAGCGGAACACGCTCTCGCGGCTGTCGATCACGACCGCGGCGTTTTCCACCGGCGGCGCCGCCTTTTCGCAAAGTTGCACGAAGCCCTGCAGCATCTGGCAGGGGAGGTTGTCCACACAAAAATATCCCGCGTCCTCGATGCGCCTGAGCGCCTGCGTTTTACCTGCGCCCGAAAGCCCGGTCACGATGAGAAGATACATAAAAGCCCCCTACTCCGCTGCGCCGATGATCTTGATCTCCGTTTCGAGCGTTATGCCGCTCGTTTCGAAAACGCGCGCCTGCACCGCCCGTATGAGGCCAAGCACGTCTTTGAAGGTGGCGCCGCCCGCATTGACGATAAAGCCCGCGTGCTTTTCGCTCACCTGTGCGCCGCCGAGGCGCATGCCCTTCATGCCCGCCGCCTCGATGAGCGCGCCCGTAAAATGCCCCTCGGGACGCTTAAACACGCTGCCCGCGCTCGGGTATTCGAGCGGCTGCTTCTCCGCCCTGCGCCGCGTAAAATCGTCGATGCGCGCGAAAACCTCGGCGCTCTCGTCGCATGTAAGCGCAAATTCCGCGGCGACAACCACGCGGCCAGGCCCCGAAAAGGCGCTTTTCCGATAGGAAAAATCGCCGGGCTTCGGCTGCACGGAGAAGAATTCTCCATTTTCCAAATAGTCCACGCGGCATAGGGCGTCTTTGATTTCGCCGCCGTAAGCGCCGGCGTTCATTGCCACCGCGCCGCCCACGGAACCGGGAATGCCGCTTGCCCACTCTATGCCCCGCAATCCCTCAGCCGCGGCAAAGCGGCTGAACGCGCTTATAAGCGTGCCCGCGCCCGCCTCCATGCCGGAGGTTGTCCTTTTCATGCACGAAAACCCTTCGCCGATGCGCACGACGAGCTTATCAAGCCCCTCGTCGCTCACGAGAAGGTTCGTGCCGTTCCCCATAAGGAACACCTCTACATCGCACGCCTTCGCCGCGCCGAGTATCGTTAAAAGCTCCTCGCGCGTGCTCGGCTCCGCCAGCGCGAACGCCGGCCCGCCGATGCGGAACGAGGTAAGCTCGCTCATGCGCACGCCCTCGCGCACGCCTAAGGGCTTAAGACGCCTGATCAATTCCTTTTTATTTGCCTGCATACTGTTGCTCTCCCAACGAAGCGTCGCCGCTGTCCTTTCTTTTATTCTACTTGATTTCGCGTCCGTTCACAAGTTCTTCAAGCCTCGCGAGAAGCTCCGTTTTTCCGGCCTCGTCGCCGTTCAGCGCGCGGTTCGCCGCGTCCTTGAGCGCGTCCTTATAGCGCTGGTATAGAAATGCGTTTGGTACGACGGGATCTTTTAGCAGCTCATAGGTTTTTTGCACGATGGCAGGCTCGTAGTGCATACCCTCAAGCTCCATAACGGGGAAAACGCAAAGCGGCTGCAGCTCCGCCTGCGCCTTTTCGCCAAGCGCCAGTTCCAAAAACTCGTAGGCGTAGGGCAGCTTGCTTTCGTCGATCCCGCGCGCCACGCCGAGGTACTGCACGAGATCGGTATAGCGGTAAAGCGAAAGCGCCTCGAATGTGAAGCCCTTCCCGGCGCTTTGCGCGCGCGTAAGGTCGCCCGCGGCGCGAAGCTCGGCAACCGCAAGCCCCGCGCGCTGCGCCTGAAAAACCGTATAGTCCGCCGCCGGTACGTTTGCGCCCAAAAGCGCGGCTGCGACGGCGTTGCCGCTTAAGCCTTGGTATTTCGTTTTTCTATTGCGTCCCGTTTCATAGGTAAGCTTTTCGGCTGCATCGTTGAGCCAAGCCGCGCTCACGCCCTCCTCCGGAAGGATCACCTTCCTATCCTGCGCGAGCCGCGTGTTTACGAGGAGCGCATACCCCGAGGCCATGAAGGGCACCGCGTACAGCACGCCGTCCTGCATGCCCGTTTCGAGAAGCCCTACTTTTAAGCCGTTAAATTCCCTTTGAAGCGGCAAAAAGCGTTCCGCATAGCCCCAGCCGAGCGGAAACGAATAGATATCCGCGCTTTCCCCGCGCGCTAAGCGCGCTTCGCACTCTTCAACGCTCATGGAAAGCACTTCGACGTACACGCCGTAATGCTTCCTTTCAAGCTGCTTCGCTCGCGCGATCAGCCACTCGCCGCCGCTCCCCGCATAGGGCTTGAAGCCTACGATATGCCAAACGCTTAGGATGCCCGTATATCCCTCCTTGTCCGGCATGATCCATTCCCTGTAGGGGTCCGCGCTTATACCGCGGTCGATGTAGCGCGGCATGGCGACGAGATAGGCCGCGATGCACAAAGCCGCAGCAACACATATAAGCCAATCTTTCAGCTTCATGCTTTCACCTCACCTATTACTATGCGGATGCGCACAAAAAAAGGAGCTTCCGCATAGGAAGCTCCCTTTACAAAAATCCGTCCGGTTTTCGGTGCCGCCCGGCTGCCCACACCGGGTAAGCATGAAGGTTAAGGTAAGTAGTTCGGTGTTTTTGTTTGGAGGAAAAACAATGAAGATTACTGTTCTTCCCGGACGGACGGTGGTTATCTGCTATTTGTTAATATTATGGTAGCACCGCTCCCGTAAGAATGCAAGCGTTCGGCGGGCAAAAAACAATATATTATGAGATTTTTACAATTTATTCATATTTCATTCAGATTTTTGTCAAATAAGGGCGTAAAAGCTCTATCAGCCGAGGAAAAACGCTGCACGAGCACGTTGGAAAAGCCCTTTTCTATACAGTAGCGCACCGCCCTATCGTACTCGCGCCTCAGCAGCTTGCGGTTGAGCGGCGCAAAGTCTGCCTTATACATGGGAACGTACTGGCACATAAGCGAAACGGCGATCTCGGCGCAAAAATTCTCGCTCAAAAAATCCAATACACGCCGCGTTTCATCCACGGAGCCGGGCAGCACGAGGTGCCGCACAAGCACGCCGCGCACCGCGACGCCCTCTAAATCGAGCACGAGCTCTCCGCACTGCCGCCACATCTCCTTTAACGCCTCCGACGCGTAATAAAAATAGTCCGCGGCGTTCGAATACCGCTCGGAGGCGCGCGCCGACACATACTTAAGATCGGGCAGATATACGTCCACCACACCATCAAGCGCGCGCAGCGTTTCCGCCTTTTCGTAGGCGTTGGTGTTGTAGACGACGGGTATTTTAAGCCCTTGTTCCCGCGCGAGCCGAACCGCGCGCAGGATCGCGGGCACATGCGGCGCGGGCGTGACGAGGTTTATGTTATGCGCGCCCGCGTCCTGCAAGGAAAGCATGATGGATTTAAGGCGCGTATCGTCCGCTTCCGTACCCGAAAGCGTTTGGCTGATATCGTAATTCTGGCAGAACACGCAGTTCAAGTTGCAGCCGGAAAAAAAGATCGCGCCCGAACCCCGCGTGCCGCTGATGCAAGGCTCCTCCCAATTGTGCAGCATGGCGCGGGCCACGCGCGGCACGTCGCGCGCGCCGCACTTCCCCGCCTCCCTCGAACGATCCGCGCCGCACGCGCGCGGGCAAAGCGTGCAGCCGCTCATGTTTTGTCGCGCTTTCTCGCAGGCCGCGGCGGCTCCTTTTTCTGCGGCTCCTCAAGCACTTCATAAGGCGCGTCCACCTCAGGCGCGTCCTTATTTGCCTCGTCGCTCTCCGCCGCGAGGGGGATGCGCTCCTCGTTCGCGGGGCCGAGCTGTATGGCGTTGGACACGTATTTTTTTACGGTGAACGTGAAGCGCGTGCCCTTGTCGAGCTCGCTGTCCACGGTGATGGTCTCTCCGAGCTTTTCCATAATATAGTGCGCGATCGAAAGCCCGAGGCCCGTGCCGCCCTCGTTGCGGGATTTATCCACCTTGTAGAAGCGCTCGAACACATGCGGCAAATCGGCCTCGGGTATGCCGCAGCCCGTGTCGGCAACGCTCACGAGGAGCCGCTTGCCGTTGTGAACCGAAAGGGTGATGCTGCCGCCGCTCGGCGTATAGCGCATGGCGTTATCGAGCAAAATCACAAGCACTTGCTCGATGCGGTCGGGGTCGGTAAGACCGTCGGGATCGTTTTCGGCCTCTACGATAAGCTCGATGCCGTTTTGGCTCGCGGCGCCGGCGTACCCTTGGGCGATATCGCGCACGAGTTCGTCGAGGTTCACGCGGGAAAGCTCCATGTATTCGGTGCCCGACTGGAGCCTCGACAGCGCCAGCATATCGGTGATGAGGCGCGAAAGGCGCGTCACCTCGTGGAGCATGATTTTGTAGTAGCGCTGCCTATCCTCCTCGCTTTTCACCATGCCGTCGGCAAGCGGCTCTAAAAGCCCCCTTACGGCGGTGAGCGGCGTGCGAAGCTCGTGCGAGATGTTCGCCACGTATTCGCGGCGCGTCGCCTCGAGGCGCTCCATCTCCGTCATGTCCTTGAAAAGGCCAACGACGCCCGTGCGGTTGCCGTCCCCGTCCATGACGGGCGAAATGGTGATCCAAAGCGTTTTATCCCCCGCCATCGGGTAGGTGAGCGTCTGCGGCGCGCCGGAATAAAACACCTCGTCGAATGCCTTCCACACCATGCTGTCGGCCACAAGCTCCTCGCGCTTTTCCACCTTCACCGCGCCGAACATGCGCATGAGCGCGGAATTGTAATGCGTGAGCATGCCGAGGGAATCCGTTACGGCCACGCCGTCGCTGAGGCTTTGCAGGATTTCGTCGAGCTGGACCTTTTCGGAGCAAAGCTGGTAGATGCTGCCTGAAAGCGCCTCGCACAGGTTGTTCAAGGCGCGCGCGAGAACGCCCACCTCGCCCGGCTCGTCCTCGCTGACGCGGATGTCGAAATCGCCCTTGGACATTTGTATCGCGGCCTCGCTCATGGCGTGCAAGGGCTCCGTGATACGGCGGATGCGAAACGTTACAAGGAGCATCGACACGGGCACCACGAGCGTGATGATGAGAAACAGCGTGGAGTTTTTGCGCTCCGACGCGGCGATGATATCCGCGCGGCTCTTCACGATGAGCACGCCTAATATGCCGCCCTGCTCGCCGTTTTCCACCGGCTCGCCCACGATCACAACCCGCCCCAGGCCCTGTATGGCGGCGTTATTTTCGCTCACCGAGCCGCCTACGAGGATCGCCCGTATCTGGTTTTGAAAGGCGGTCGCCGCCGCGTCCGCACTTAGGCCGAACATCCTGTAGCCGCGCTCAACGGGATTTCCGGAGGGATCGATCAAAAGCACGCCCACGCTCGTATCGGAGAGTAAAGCGCTATAGAGGCGATCGAAAGCGGCTTCGCCGATCCCCCCGTTTTGGCGCTCGGTCAACAGCTCCGTGATGGCGTTCGCCTCGGGACGCATCTCCTCGAGCTTGATATCCGTATAGGTGTCCCTGCTCAAATAAAGATAGCCAGCTACCATAAACGCGCAGGCCAGCAGCATGGCTATCACTAACGCAACGAGCAAGCGCCGGAAAAATACGCTTCTCATCTATCTGACCTCTTTATTCGACCTCGAATTTATAGCCTACCCCGTAAATGGTTTTGATGCTCCAGTTCAGCCCCGTGTTATCGAGCTTGGCGCGGATGCGCTTAATATGCGTATCGACCGTGCGCGTTTCGCCCGCGAAGTCATACCCCCATACCCTGTTCAAAAGCTGTTCGCGCGTAAAAACCTGACCGGGGTTGGAGGCGAGCATGAAGAGGATTTCGATTTCTTTGGGCGTGCAGATTATGGGCTGGCCCTTGAGCGTGACCGTATAGCTTTTGATGTCGATCACAAGGCCCTCGTGCACCACGGACCCATCGTCGGCGGAATGCTGTTGCTCGGTGGTGCGCCGTAGCACCGCCTTGATGCGCGCCACGACCTCGCGCGGGCTGAACGGCTTCACAATGTAATCGTCCGCGCCGAGCTCAAGGCCCAAGATACGGTCGATCTCCTCGCCCTTGGCGGTGAGCATGATGATGGGGACGCGGGAGGTCTTTCGGATTTCCTTGCAGACCTCTATGCCCGACATAGACGGCATCATGATATCGAGCACGCAGAGCGCAATCTCCGCGTCAACGCTTTCCACCGCGGATTTGCCGTCGTAAACATCCACCACGTCGTAACCTTCGGCCTTCAGGTAAATGCCGAGCGATTCGTGCACGATCCTGTCGTCGTCCGCAACGAGTATTTTATTCGCGCTCATGGAAAACACACCCCCAATTTATTAGATTGATTATAACACATGCGGCGCACCGTAAAAACAGTGCGCCGCGCTTTTTTGAAAATTTGCCACAGAACGGTCACTTTAACCTTGCATCGAGCGTGAAAGCAAACTCTACAACGCCGTTTTCGCACGTTACGGAAATGCTCTCGTCGAGAAGCGCCAGCACCTCGCGCGCGATGGCAAGCCCAAGCCCCGTGCCGCCGCCCGAATGGGATTTATCCACCTTATAGAAACGGTCGAACAGGCGCGCGGCATCCTCCTCCCCGATATCGCCGGGGTTCGTGACGCTTACGAGGTACTTGTTCGCGTCCTCGCGCACATGAATGCCGATATCGCCGCCCGACGCCGTGTGCTTGATGGCGTTGTCGAGCACGGCAATGAGCACCTGCTCCGCGCGGTCGGGGTTGCTGTAGGCTCTCAGCGTCCCCTCGGGCACAAAAAGCCCCATGTTAAGCCCTTTTTCCGCGGCGGCCGCCTTGTAGCGGTCGGCCACGTCGTACACGAGCTCCGCAAGGTCGAACCTGCGCTTCGTGAGCGCCACCGCGCCGGATTGCAGGCGGGAAAGCTCCAGAAGATCGTCGATGAGGCGCGATAGCCTGAGGCTTTCCTTCAAAATATAGCCGTAATATCGTTGCTTATCCTCCGACTTTTTCACAAGCCCGTCGTTGAGCGCGTCCGCAAGGCTTCGTATGGAGGCGATGGGCGTGCGAAGCTCGTGGGAAACGTTCGCCACGTATTCGCGGCGCGTCTGCTCGAGGCGTTCGGCCTCCGTAACGTCCTGCACGAGCGCCACCGCGCCCTCCTGCGCGCCGAATTCATCGGTAAGCGCGGTCGTCGCCACACGGAGCACCGCGCTTTTGCGCACGAGTTCCCGCGTGCGCGTACCGCCCGCCGCAAGCGTTTCGTAAAGCTCGTTCAAAACGACCGGGAAATCCTCGAGCGCCTCGCAATCCTCCCCCGGCGCGCCGCCGAGCAACCGCACGGCGGAGGGGTTGCAATGCGTAATCTCGCGCTGCGCGTTGATGGCCACGATGCCCTCGCCCAGTCCGTCGAGCACCGCGCGCAGGCGGTTTCTCTCAAACGTGAGCTCGCCGATGGTTTTAGAAAGCGCTGAGGAGAGGAGGTTCAGCGAACGCCCCAGTTGCGACACCTCATCCTTGCCACCCTCGTAGGCGCGCACGGTAAAGTCACCGCGCGCCATAGCCTGCGCGGCGCTGTTCATCTGCCTTAACGGTTTTGTCAGGCCGCGCGAGGCAAAGAAGGCCGGCACCATCATCGCCGCCGAGGAGAGCACCGCGCTCGCGATAAGCGCATAGATTAGCCCGCCGATCGCCGCGTTGACCTCCTTGAGCGGCTTTACGAGGAACACCGCGCCGATCACGTTGCCGTAGGCGCTCATAGCCGGCTGGCCGATCACGACCCCTTCGTTTTTCGCGGTATCGGGGGAATAAAGCCGCTCGCCCGCGAGCACCTGTTTTACGTAGCCGCTTTCCGTGAGCGTCCGCGAGGTATCGTCGGCCGAGGGGCCCTGCGGCCGCACCACCATTTCGCTGTCCGCATCGTAAATGTAGAGCGCGGCGTCCCATATGGCGTACTCGGTCTCGATGGTGCGCTTATATTCGATGGGACCGATGTAGCCCTGCAGATACCCCGCCGTGATCTCCGCGATATAGGCCGCGCGCGGCGCGAGCTCCCGCGCCTTGATGGAGGAAAACACCATCCTGCCCGAATAGCTGAAAACGAGCGCCGTAAGCGCGGCGCTCAACAGAACCGTGAGCAAAACAAGCCCGAGTATTTTTACAAGGATGGTTTTCTTCATAATTAACTTAATTCGCCTCGAATTTATAGCCTACGCCGTATACGGTTTTCAAATGCCAGTTCATGCCTTCCTCAGGGAGCTTTTGGCGGATGCGCTTGATCTGCGTGTCCACGGCGCGGGTATCCCCGAAGTAATCGTAGCCCCAAACGAGGGAAAGTATCTGCTCGCGGTCGAAAACCCGCCCGGGATGCGACGCGAGCAGGTGCAATATCTCGACCTCCTTGGGCGTGAAGGGGATACTTTCGCCATCCACCCTCACCTCGTAGTTCAAAATGTTGATCTCCAGCCTGTCGAAGCGCAAAAGCTTTTCAGGCTCCGTTTTCGCCGCGCCGATGCGCCTCAATACCGCCTTGACGCGCGCCACCACCTCGCGGGCGGAAAAAGGCTTTACGATATAATCGTCCGCGCCCAGCTCCAACCCCAAAATGCGGTCGATCTCCTCGCCCTTCGCGGTGAGCATGATGATGGGTACGCGGCTTTTCGCGCGAAGCTCCCTGCATACCTCTATGCCGTTTTTCACGGGCATCATAAGGTCTAAAATGATCAGGTCAGGCTTTTGCGCCTCCGCCATATCGAGGGCGGTCTGCCCGTCCATCGCGGAAATATAGCCAAACCCCTCGTTTTCCAAATAAACGCCGAGCGTTTCGTGGATGATGGGCTGGTCGTCGCATATGAGTATTTTTTGCTTTACGGACATAGGGTTCACCTCGCTTACATTATAATATTCCCCTTTGCGCATAGCAAGGCGGTTCGACGGCTTGCCATAATTGTACGAGATTACGACATATTGTTCGCGGTTCGAAGCGGAAAACGCCTTCCAAGCATGTTTATTTGTGGTATAATACCTTTTATGAAAGCATCCATCCGCCGCAAAACGGCCGTTCTTTTTTTATGCGCGGCCCTCATACTGCCTATCCTCGCTTCCTGCGGCAGCGTTCAGCTCAGCCCCGAGGCAAATTCGCATATTTTTATCAACGAGGCGGTCACCTCGAACACGCGAAGCCTCGTGCACGAGCGCCTCGGCTCGCCGGACTGGGTGGAGCTTTTTAACGCCTCCGACCGCGATATACCGCTCAAGGGCTACGGCCTGAGCGACAACCTTCGCGACCCGCACAAATGGGTGTTCCCTGACGTTATTTTGCCTGCGGGCGGCTATCTCGTGGTCTATTGCGACAACGCGGCCTCGGCGAAGGACGAGCCCCTTTGCGCGGACTTCGGGCTGTCAAAGGGCGGTGAAACGCTGTTTTTGAGCGACGAATACTACAATTTGCTCGTACAGCTCGTGATCCCCGAGCTTAAAAGCGACGTTTCCTACGCGAGGAAGGACGACGGCGCCTACGGCTATTGCGCCGCGCCCACGCCGGGCGCAAAAAACGACCAGCCTACCGAGGATTCGCTCGATGAGCTCGTCTATGCCGCCGGCCCGGACGATTTAAGGCTCAGCGAGGCGCTCCCTCGGAACAAATCCACGTTTTCCGCCTCCGACGGCGGCTTTTACCCCTGCGCCGAGCTTTTCAACAGTTCTTTGGCGCCGCTCTACCTTTCCTCCTACTACCTCACGGATGACGAGTCCGACCCGCAAAAATGGCAGATCAAGGGCGAAGCGCTCCAGCCGGGGCAGTACGCGATCATTTTGTTTACGGGCAAGCAGGGTACTTTGAGCGGCGGGGAGCTTTGCGCGTCCTTCCGCCTCGGCTCCGAGGATACCTGCCTTATTTTATACGACAGCGCGCTTCGGGAATGCGCGCGGCTCACGTGGGAAGCGGGCATGGCCGAGGGCGTGAGCGTTACGGAAGATAACAAATACACCGCCTTCCCCACGCCCGGCGCGGAAAATTCCCCGCGGCGCTTCGAGAGCCTCGCGTTTTCCGACATGGCCGAAGACGACCCCATCCGCGTCAACGAGATGCTCGTGGGCAGCCGCTACGGCATAGTGGACGAGGACGGCGACCGCGGCGCGTGGGTGGAGCTTACGAACCGTTCCGACGCGACGGTTACATTAAGCGGCTATTATTTGAGCGACGACGCGGCCACCCCCTTCAAATGGGCGCTCCCGGTCCGGGAGCTTGCGCCGCAGGCGTACCTTATCGTTTTCCTCTCCGGCAAGGATAAAACGGGCGAGCAGCTCCATACGTCGTTTCGCCTCTCAAAAAGCGACGGCGTGCTTATTTTGAGCAGCAAGGACGGCATGAAGCTCGACCGCGTAGGGTTCGACGCCGCCATCGGCGATGATATCTCCATCGGCCGCGACGGCGACGGCGCGTGGAAGTATTATTCCTTCCCCACGCCCGGCGCGGAAAACTCCACGCACGCCTTTGAAAGCCTCTCGGCCGTGCAGCGCGTTAACGTGAACGGCGTTTACATCAGCGAGGTGTGCGCCGTGAACGCGGCAAAGAGCGGCGCGGGCGATTGGATCGAGCTTTACAATGGCTCCAGCCGCGATAAAAAGCTCGACGGCTGGTATTTGAGCGACGACCCCGATGTGCCCGCGCGTCTTTCCCTCTCGGGCGTCGTGGTGCCCGCGGGAGGCTACGCGGTGGTCGACGCCTCGGGCGCTGACGCCGCGTTTTCCGTTTCCGCCGCGGGTGAGACCCTTATCCTCACCGATGACGGCGGCCGCGTCGCGGACGCGTTCGAAACCGGCGCGCTTCGAAGCGGCGTGACCTCCGGCAGGCTAAAGGACGACGGCAGCGGCACGCGCTATTTTTTTACCTCCGCCACGAAAAAAGCCGCCAACGCCTCCGCCGCGTACCCTTCGTACGCTATGGAGCCCGTGCTTTCCGACCGCACGCTTTATCATAGCGAGGCGTTTCCCTTGGCAATAACCTGCCCTACGCCAGATGCGCGCGTTTATTACACGCTCGACGGCAGCCTGCCCGACGCTTCCTCAACGCTTTATACCGGCCCGATTATCCTTTCAAAAAGCACGCCCCTTCGCGTTGTGGCGGTGAAGGACGGGCTTTTGAACAGCGCAACCGTGAGCGCCACGTATCTGTTCGAAAAGCCGCATACCCTGCCCGTGGTCTGTCTCTCCATGGCCCCCGCCGATTTCGATACCATATATTCGGTGATCGACCGCTGGCAGAAGGTGGAACGCGGCGGCGGCAGCTTCGAGTATTACGAGGCCGACGGACGGCTCGGCGCCGCCGTGCCCTGCGGACTTCGCGTGAGCGGCGCCTCCACGCTCCTGATGCGCCAGAAATCGCTTTCGGTGTACTTTCGCGGCGGCTACGGCGCGAGCAAGATCGTATACCCCTTTTTCGGGAGCGGCGTGTTAAGCTCCTTTTCGTCGCTGGTGCTTCGCAACTCCGGGCAGGACGCGAGGGACGCACGCATAGCCGATTCCTTCTGCATGCGGGCGGTAAAAGGGCTAAACATCGAAGCCGTGTACACACGGCCCGTGGCGGTCTACGTCAACGGGCAGTACCGGGGCTTGTACGACCTCAATGAAAACCAAAATGAGGATTATCTTGCCTCCTATTACGGCGTTGACCCCGATAAAACGGATATCATCCGCCGCAACGAAACGCCGCTCGCGGGCAGCCGCTACGATTTTAAGCGCGTACGGGCATTCGCGCTGAACCAAAACACGGCGGAAAACAGCAAATACGCCGAGCTTTGCGAATGGGTGGACGTGGACTATTTTAACGATTATCTCATCGCGCAGACCTACTTCTGCAACGGCGATATGTTCAACCAAAAGTATTGGCGCTCGCAGGATTACGCCGTGAAATGGCGGCCCGTGTACTACGATCTGGATCTTTCCTTTTCGAGCGTTACGCGAAACCTTCTTACCTCCTATTTCACCCCCGAGGGCGTGCCCTCGCAGGACGGCACCCTCACCAATATGGATATTTTCGTGGGGCTAAGGAGAAACGACGCATGGTGCGAGCAATTCTGCAAGCGCTATGTTTACGTTGTGATCAATCAGTTCGATCCCGCGAGGCTCACCGCGATTTTAGATGAGCTCGCCGCCGAAATGGAGCCGGAAATGGCGCGTCACATCGACCGTTGGGGAACGCCAAGCTCCCTCTCCCACTGGAAAAGCGAGCTCGACGATATCCGGAGCTTTTTGAAGAACCGCCCCGAAAACGCGCTTAAAAACCTAAGGAGCACCTTCGGCCTTTCGGCCGAGACGCTGCAAAGCTACATCGACTTGGCAAAGGCGGGCAACGGATAGGCAAAGGTATATAAAAAAGGTGAGGGGCAACAACGTTCCTCACCTTTTTGATATCGTTATAAAGTTTACTCGTCTTCCTCTTCCTCCGGCAACAGGGCGTTATGGAACACCTGCTGCACGTCGTCGTTTTCATCGAGCCGCTCCAAGAGCCTTTCGACCTTTTCCGCAAGTTCGGCGTCGTTACGCGCGTCCACGGTGTTGGTGGGGATGCGCGCGAAGTCCGCGGAGAGGAAGGTGTAGCCGGCATTTTCAAGCGCCTCGCGCACCGCGGAAAAATCGGTGACGGCGGTGTAGATTTCGTACACGTCGTCGAGCGATAAAAAATCCTCCGCACCCGCGTCGAGCGCGGCCATCATAAGCGAATCCTCGTCGATAGAAGCCGATCTTTCCACCACGAGAAGCCCGCGGCGGTTGAACATCCACGCCACGCAGCCCGACGCCCCCAAGGAACCGCCGCTCTTATCGAAAATATGGCGCATTTCGGGCGCCGTGCGGTTGCGGTTATCGGTAACGACCTCCACGATCACGGCAATGCCGCCCGGCGCGTAGCCCTCGTAAACCACTTCCTCGTAGTTGACGCTGCCGAGCTCGCCCGCCGCCTTTTTGATGGAGCGGGAAATGTTGTCGTTGGGCATGTTCGCGGCCTTCGCCTTGGCGATCACGTCGCGAAGCTTGGCGTTGTTCAAGGGATCGCCGCCGCCATCCTTCACCGCGATGGCGATCTCGCGGCCGATCTTTGTGAAGATCTTACCGCGCTGCGAATCCGTTTTTTCTTTTTTGTTTTTGATGTTTGCCCACTTGGAATGACCGGACATAAAAGACCTCCCTGCTTCTTGCGTGCGACTGACAAATGATTATACCACCGATGCGCGGCTTATTTCAACCTGCGGCGGCGTTTGTTATAAAAACTATGCCTTTTTGCCGAGCTCGTCCAGCTTGGCGCGTATCCGCTTCATATCCGTCCACGCGTCGGCCTTTTTGCTTTCGTCGCGCAAAAGCGCCGCGGGGTGGTAGGTCGGCAAAAACCAAACTCCCATCTTCTGCTTCCATACGCCCCTGTCGCGGGTGATACGCACCTGCTCGTCGTACACATACTTTGCGGCGGTCGCGCCCATGCACACCACGATCTTGGGCTGTACGAGTGCAAACTGCGCCCTTAAATGCGGCAAACAGCTTTTCGCCTCGTCGTTAAAGGGCGTTCTGTTTTGCGGCGGACGGCATTTTACGACGTTCGCGATGTAGACCTCCTCGCGCTTAAGGTCGATGGCCGCGAGCATTTTTTCTAAAAGCTTCCCCGCCGCGCCCACGAAGGGCCGCCCCTGCAAGTCCTCATCGCGGCCCGGGCCTTCGCCCACGAATAGGATTGCCGCGTGTGGGTCGCCCTCCCCGATCACGACGTTGGTGCGGGTTTTAGAAAGCTCGCAGGCCTCGCATGATTTTACTTGCGCGTATAGCTCTCCCCAGTCGTAACGCATCAGATTCCCTCGATGAAATTTAAAATGTCGCCGCGCACCTCGCCGGCGTTCGTCTCGTTCAAAAGCTCGTGGCGGCAGTTCGGGTAGAGCTTGAGCGTTACGTCGTGCCCGGTATCCGCAAGCGACGCGGCGATCTCTTTTACGCCCTTTCCGTTGCCGCCGACGGGGTCTTTTTCGCCGGAGATGATAAGAATAGGTTTTTTCGGCACGCGTGCGGCCCAGTCCTTCGCGCCGATCTCGCTTATGCCCTCGAACAAGTCCTTAAAGCCGCCCGCCGTGAACACGAAGCCGCAGTTTTCATCGGCGACATAGCGGTCCACCTGCTCGTTATCGCGGGAAAGCCAGTCGAACTCCGTGCGGTTGGGCGCGAACGCCTTGTTGTATGCCCCGAACGAAAGCGTATTGAGCGTGGCGCTCTGCGCGCGCGCCCCGTGCTTTTTGATTTCATATTTCGCAATGAGCTTGGCGGCGGCAAGCGCCGGGTTTCTGCCCGCCGTGCCTGAAAGGATATAGGCGTCCGCCTCCGCGCCCGGCCGTGCCGCGTAGGTTCGCACGAGGAAGGAGCCCATGCTGTGGCCGAACAGCACATAGGTTATACCCGGATGCTCGGCCCGTGTTTTTTTGAGGAGCGCGCTTATATCCGCGACCGCCTTCCCCCAGCCGTCCTCATCGGCCAGATAGCCCTTCACGCCGTTTGTCCCCACGCTTTTGCCGTGACCCGTCAAATCAAGCCCCACGGCGAGCACGCCGTTCGCGTTTAAAAACTCCGCAAACGCCTGATACCTCGCGATGTGCTCCGCCATCCCATGCACGATCTGCACGATCGCGCGTATCTCCCCGTCCGGCGCCCATTGCTTTACGTATACGTCGCCCAAACCGGACGCGGAGGGCATATAGTATTCGTGCTCCATGCTGCCGCTCCTTCTCGCGTTGTCGCTTGTTTTATGTAATTATAGCATTTATTTGTGGGATTGGCATCACATATTAGTTTTGCTTATTGCAAAGCCTATAAATCCAGCTTATAATAAAAAAGTAATCAGCAACCGCTTTTGGGAGGCGAATCTTATGGATCAGCGCATGACCGCCGATTTAGACCTGTACAGCATCTTCTGCACCGTGGCGCGCTGCGGCAGCCTTTCGCACGCCGCGCGCGAGCTTTATGTGAGCCAGCCCGCCATAAGTCAATCTATGCACAGGCTCGAGTACATGCTCGGCTGCACGCTCTTCACGCGCAACAGCCGCGGCATCACCCTTACGAGCGAGGGGCGCATGCTCTACAGCTATGCCAACAAGGCCGTAAGCCTTATCGCCGCCGCGGAGGATCGGATCAACCGCATGCGCACGCTGCAATCGGGCGGCCTTATGATCGGCGCGAGCGACACGCTCTGCCAGTTCTTCCTGCTCCCCTTTTTGGAGCGCTTCCACACGGAATACCCCGAGGTGCAGCTGCAGGTGATGAACCGCACCACGCCCGAAACCGTGGAGCTACTAAAAATCGGCAAGGTGGATATCGCGCTCGTGAACCTGCCCGTGGACGACAGCGCCCTCACCATCTACGAGGTGCTGAAGGTGCACGACGTATTTGTGGCCTCCGCGCGCTTCAGCCATTTGAAGGGCCACCCCGTAACGCTCAACGACCTTGCGCGCGAGCCCTTGGTGCTTCTCGAGCAGGCGTCCAACTCCCGCAAATACCTCGACGATTTCGCCTCCGTATGCGGCGTTACGCTGCACCCGGAGATCGAGCTCGGCGCGCACAGCCTTTTGGTGGAATTTGCGAAGATCGGCCTAGGCATCGCCTGCGTCACAAGGGAATTTGCCGCGCGCGCGCTCGAGAGCGGCGAGCTTTTCGAGCTCGAGCTCGCCACCCCCATGCCGCCGCGCAACATCGGCCTCATTTCGCTTGAGGGCGTTCCCCTCTCGGCAGCCGCCGAGCGCTTCATCAGCATCGTTTTGGAAAAAGCGAAGCAGCAATAACACATAACAAACGATCAAGCCGGCGGGATACACATGTGCCGCCGGCTTGATCTTTTCTCCATATTTGATTCCATATGCAGATGGTTATACAAACTTAAATACAAGCCGGTTGAAAGGGTGGTCGATCATGAAAAGAACATTTTTGCTGATGCTGATCATGCTGCTAATCGCCTCCGCCATTGTGGGGTGCCATGCCCCCGTAGCGGAGCCGACGCCTATGCCCCCGTCCGCACCGCCTCAGGCACAACCGACGGTGAAACCATCTCCAACGCAACAGGAGCCTGCCGATTATACAGTGGAATGGACGGATCGTATCGTAGAGTTTGCCGTGCGCGATTATTTAAATAAGCAGGAGGGCGACATCAAGGCGAGCGAGCTTGACGGCATCCATACGGTAATCATAAAAAAAGCGCTCACCGCGGTAAACCAAGAAAGCATTTCCGGTTCCCCGGCGATGGATAAATACACGATGGACAAAATAAGCTGCGCGGATTTCAGACATTTTAAAAACCTGACCTCGCTCGATATATCCGGGTACGCGCAGATCTCCGATATTGACCGGTTGAGCGGCCTGACGAACCTGACCGAAGCCGCCTTTAACGCCCCGCTTCATGATTTAAGCGGTGTTTTGCAACTGACTGCACTTAAAAAACTCACGCTCCGGAACACGGGCCTCACGGATTTTTCCGCGCTTTCGGCACTGCCGAGCCTTCAGGTATTAGACCTTTCCTATAATAGAGGGATCGATTTGTCCGGTTTGAAGGGATTGACGGGCGTTACCGGGCTTTCCGTAACCGACTGCGCTCTGACTGATATCGGTGCGCTTTCGGCGCTCACGGAACTCACGATTCTCGATCTGAGCTGGAACAACATCGCAAGCATCGACGCGCTTTCGGCTTTGACCAAGCTCAACAGCCTTGATTTGTCCTACAACTACCCTGACAGCCTGAACGCGCTGGCAGGGTTGACCGGCTTGACCAGGCTGCATGTATCGGGCTGCAAGGCCGAAGAGCTATATGTGATTGCCGGGCTCAGTCAGCTGGAATCGCTGGGTTTAACGAGCGGCGATCTGACAAGCGGCGACCTCGGCGCTCTTGCGGGGCTCACAAAGCTAAAGGAACTGGATTTGTTCGGAAACCAAATTGATGACTTAACGCCGCTATCGTCCCTCACATCCCTCGAAAAGCTGGATCTGTCCGCAAACATCATCGACGGGGCGCACATGGCCGGAAAAGACCCCAATAAAATTTATTTCATTACGGATGTGGCGCCGCTCGCCAAACTGACGAACTTGACCGATCTTGACCTGTCCCTCAATAAAGTATTGCCCGATTTAAGCCCGCTTTCCGGCCTTACAAAGCTGGAAACCCTGAAAATCAGAGGCCTTAGTTATTTTATCGGCAACCTCAAAACAGTTGCCGGCATTTCATCGCTCAAGTATCTGAGGGTTGGTTTATACGGCAGTACGCTCTCCATGCTGACCAGCAAGGATCTGGCGGAAATCTCCGGCATGACCGGTTTGGAATCGCTTGATATTTCAGGCGCTAAACTGGTAAGCGACCTCAGCACGCTGTCGGGGCTGACCAACCTCAAATATCTGGACGCCTCCCTTACGGCGGTAAAAGACTTAACACCGCTGAAAGACCTGACAAACCTTGAATTCTTAAATCTTACGGAAACCGATATCTTTCTCGATGTGCCGCAGTGCCTTGCGCCGCTGAGCGGGCTGGTCGATCTCGAATATCTTTACCTTTCGCACACAACGGCCGCGCGGGATTTTGTGATTGACGACTTAAGCCCCCTTGCCGGCATGACGAAGCTTCGGATGCTCACCCTTTCCGGCATAAAAGTCAGCGATCTTTCGCCGCTGTCCGGCATCAAAACGCTGCGTTTTCTGAACCTTAAGGACGCGGTCTACGACACGCCGGAGGTTGTGGATATGCTGAGCAGAAGCGGTTGTACGCTCTTAACGAGCAAATGATAACGGCCCTGTCCGGAGCACACCGCTTGGCATTCGCCGCCATTTTTAACAGGAGACATTTATGAAAGACCTCGGAACCGTAACGCTCGAAACCGAAAGGCTCCTCCTTCGCCGCATCGCGATAGAGGATACGGACGCGATGTATGAGAACTGGGCGAGCGACCCGCTCGTCGCAAAGGGCGCGGGCTGGCCGGTGCATCAAAAACGCGAGGAGACCGCGCGCATCGTAAGCGGGTGGGTGAAGGAGTACGAAGCGCCGCATTGTTACCATTGGGTCGTCATAGAAAAACAAAGCGGCAAGCCCTTTGGTACCATCAGCGGCAAGTGTGCATCCGAAAGAAACGAAACCTGCGAGGTCGGCTACTGCTACGGGCGGACGTGGTGGGGCAAGGGCTACGCCACGGAAGCGCTTAAGGAGGTTCTTCGTTTTTTGCTCGGCGACGTGGGCCTTTTCCTTATAGAGGCGAAGCACCGCCGCGGGAACCCCGCCTCCGGACGCGTAATGGAAAAAGCGGACATGCGCTTTGAAGCGGCGCTCAAAAACCGCGTATACGACGCCGAAACCGGCGTGCGCGACGACTATCTCATCTACTCCATAGAAAGGAAGAACGAATGAACCTTTTTCTTGCGCGCCACGGCGAATGCGACGGCAATGCGCTTCGGCTCTTTTTCGGCCGTACGGACTACCCTTTGACTGAGCGCGGACTTTCGCATGCGGACATGCTGCGGGAAAAGTTCGCAAGCATCCCCGTTTCCGCGGTCTACGCGAGCCGTCTGAAAAGGAGCTATGAAACCGCGGAGATCGCCATGCGCGGAAAAACCGTTTCTTTTTCGCGGCTGGAGGAGTTAAACGAACAGGATATGGGCCCTTTGGAAGGGCTCACCTATGAAGACGCGATGGCGCAAAATCCCGACGAGCTTCCAAAAATGCTCGGGGATTGGACGCGGTTTTCCCCGCCGGGCGTAGAAAGCTTCCAAGCCGTTTCCGAGCGGGTGCTTCGGGCTTTGCGCGGCATCATAAATAAAGGCGAGGACGCGCTCATCGTTTCGCACAACGGCCCCCTTTCTATTTTATCGGCGCATCTATTAGGGCTTGACCTTGAAAAGGCGCGGCTTTTCTACTACGAGCACGGCGCGTATACGCTGTTTCGCATCGACGAGCGCGGCGCGAGCCTAAGGTGCTTCAATAAATAGCAGTATAAATAGCGCCGCAGGCTGCGGCGCTTTTCCATGTTGAAAAACCTTATGCGACCCTCGGCTTGCCGATGAAGAACAGCGCCAGCGTTCCCGGCCCGCAGTGGGAGCCGATGACCGCGCCCACCATGGAGATATGCACGGGGATGCTTGGGAAGCGCTCGTTGAGCATCCCTTTAAGGTACTGGGCATCCTCCATGCAATCGGCATGGGTGATGTGGAAAAAGGGGTTGTCGCCGATATCCGCAAGCTCTGCTAGGTGCTCGAGCATGCGCTTGATGGCGGTCCGCCTCCCCTTCACTTTTTCGCGCGGGATGAGGTGGCCGGTATCGTCCATGTTCATAACGGGCTTGATGCCCAAAATATCGGCAAACAGCGCCGCCGCCGCGCTCACACGCCCGCCGCGCCTTAAGTAGCTCAGCTCGCTCACCGTGTACCAGTGGTTGACGCGCAGCTTGAGCGCCTCGGCAAAACGGTAGCATTCCTCGAGCGTTGCGCCCCCCTCCTTTTTTAAAAGCACGTGCTGCAAAAACATGCCCTCGCCACCGGAGGCGCAAAGGCTATCCACGATGTATATTCTCCGCTCGGGGTACTGCGCCTCGAGCTGCTGCTTGGCGAGGAGCGCGGAGTTGACGGTGCCGCTGAGCCCGCTCGAGAAGCCGATGTAGAGAATGTCCTTGCCCGCGTCCAAAAACTCCGGCCACAGCGCTAGAAACTGTTCGGGGTTTGCCTGCGAGGTAGTTACGACCTCACCGCCGCGCATGGCGTTGTAGATTTTGAGCGCGGATTCCTCGCGCATATCGTCGGGGTAGGCGATCCCTTGGTAAAAGTAGGTCAGCGTAGTGAAAAGAACGCCGAGCTCCTCCATCCGCTTTGCGCCGAGGTCCACGGTCGAATCGGTGGTAATTACATAATCTGCCATGCTGCTTTCCTCCGGTATGAATCTACCATTTATTTTATTGGCTGAATCTGCTAAAATCTAGCCATGAAATGTGACATTTTACTTTTCCATGGATGAGGGCGGCATGAAAGAGCGGAAAAAAGCGATAAAACTCCCCATTCTGGGGGTCTATCTCGTCGTGATCGCCGCATTGGCGCTATTCGTACTGCTGTTCGCCCTTCTTTACGGCGGAGGCGGGGCGGGCCTTTTAACGGCGGACGCGCAGAAAAGCGCACCGCAAACGCCGGACGGCAATCTCACCGTGATCGCGCCTGTCACGCCCGTGCCCACGCCTACGCCCGCACCCTCCATAGAAGGGCGGCTTTTCCCCTACCTCGAAAACGGTATGTGGGGCTACAAAAACGCCAAGGGCCAAACGGTAATCGAAGCGGCGTTTTCCGTAGCGCTCGAGTTTGACGGTAACGTCGCCTTCGCCGCGAAAAACGGGCTTTACGGCCTTATCAACCGCAAAGCCGTATTCATCGCGCAGCCGCAGTGGAAAAACGTGCTGCCCTTTTGCGAGGGCTACGCCGCCGTCCTCAAGGATTCGCTTTGGGGTTATATCGACATAAATGGCGAGGTCGCTATAGATTACTCCTTCCGCGAGGCAAAAAGCTTTCACTGCGGGCGCGCGGCCGTGCGAAACGGCGCGGCCTACGGTTATATCGATACGCAGGGCGTGCTGGCCATCGGCGAAAAATGGCGTGACGCGGGCGACTTTTCCGAGGACGTCGCGTTTGCCATCTCCAACGAATATGAAAAGGACCGCCAGTACATCATCAACAAGGTGGGCACCAAGGTGGCGACGCTCACCCCCTCCTCCCTGCGCGGCACCGCGTTTTCGGAGGGCTTCGCCGTGATACGCGATACGGATAAAGCTGTGAGCTACTTCATCAACAGCGAGGGAAGCTCTTCGTTTCGCGCCACCTTCGAGGACGCGTTCAGCTTTTCGGGCGGCTATGCGGCAATAAAATCCGACGGAAAGTGGGGCTATATCAATAACCGCGGCGTAACGGTGATAGAGCCGCGATTTAGCGAGGCGCTCGGCTTTTCGGGCGGGCTCGCCGCCGTGCGCAACGGCCAAACGGGCCTTTGGGGCTATGCCGATACCTCGGGTTTCCTCGCCATCGAACCGCAGTACGACGAGGCGCGGCCGTTCCTCGACGGCTATGCGGTCGTTCGGCTCGGCAACGCCTACCTCGTCATCGATAAGCACAACGTCGCGGCGCCGCTTTACCAAATTTCTTGACGCTTCCAAGTAAATAATATATTATCGTCCATTCCCCTGCCGCGCATGGAAACGAAAACGAGTTAGCGTTATACTATTTGTGATCGGTTATCATATAAGGAGGCTTTTTCTATGCAAACCGTCATGGATGCGCTTGTGAAAACCGAACGGGGCAAAGGCCTTACGCTTACCCAAGTACCCGTTCCCATCCCGAAAAAAGGCGAGGTTCTTATAAAAATCCACAAAACGGCCATCTGCGGCACCGACGTACACATCTACAACTGGGATCCCTGGAGCGAAAAAAACATCATCCCCCCCATGACCATCGGCCACGAATACGTGGGTGAGATCGCCGCCTTTGGCGAGGGCGTAATGGACTACGCTTTAGGGCAGCGCGTTTCCGGCGAAGGGCATATCGTCTGCGGGCATTGCCGCAACTGCTTAAGCGGCAACGGCCATTGGTGCAAATTTACGAAGGGTGTGGGCGTGAACCGCGACGGCGCGTTTGCCGAGTACCTGTGCATCCCCGCGTCAAACGTGCGCCCCGTGCCTATGGACATTCCCGAGGAGATCGTTTCCTTTTTCGACGCGTACGGCAACGCCGTGCATACCGCCACCGAGTTCAACGTTACCGGCGAAGACGTTCTCATCACCGGCGCCGGCCCCATCGGCATGATGGCGGCGGGCATCTGCCGCCACAACGGCGCGCGCCGCGTGGTGGTTACGGATATGAACGCCTACCGCCTCGGCATCGCGAAAAAAATGGGCGCCACAGCCGCCATCAACCCGCTCGAGCAGCCCTTGGAAGACGTTATGCGCGAGCAGGGGCTCGTGGAGGGCTTCGACGTGGGGCTCGAGATGAGCGGAAGCGGCGCGGCTTTAAACCAGATGCTGCGCAGCATGCGAAACGGCGGCAAGATCGCGCTCTTGGGTCTTCTCCCACCCGGCGCCGTAATCGACTGGGACAACGTGATCTTCAAGGGGCTTACGCTGCAGGGCATCTACGGGCGGAAGCTCTTTGAGACATGGTATAAGATGATCGCCATGGTGCAGAGCGGGCTCGACCTTTCCCCCGTCATCACACATCGTTTCCATTACACGGAGTTTGAAAAGGGCTTCGCGGCGATGAACAGCGGCATGTCCGGCAAGGTCATACTCGATTGGAGCAAATAAACGGGAGGCGCACATGAAAACGGCATTCGGTTATTTTCAGCAGGAACTTGCATCCATAAAGGCCGCGGGGACGGCGAAAAACGAGCGCGTCATCACCACGCCGCAGTCCGCGCGCATCGATACCACAGCCGCGAAAGGCGTGCTCAACCTATGCGCCAACAACTACCTCGGATTGAGCAACCATCCCGCGCTCAGGGAGGCCGCAAAGAAGAGCTACGACGAATGGGGTTACGGTCTCTCCTCGGTGCGCTTCATCTGCGGCACGCAGCTTATCCATAAGGAGCTCGAGAAGAAGCTCGCGGAATTCCTCAAGATGGACGACGCCATTCTCTACAGCTCCTGCTTCGATGCCAACGGCGGCCTGTTTGAAACGCTCTTGGGCGCCGACGACGCCGTTATTTCCGACGAGCTCAACCACGCGAGCATCATCGACGGCGTACGCCTATGCAAGGCCAAGCGCTTCCGCTATAAAAACAACGATATGAACGACCTTCGCGCGCGGCTCGAGGAGGCAAAAAATTGCCGCATCAAGCTCATTGCTACCGACGGCGTGTTTTCCATGGACGGCTACATCGCCAACCTAAGCGCCATATGCGATCTCGCGGAGGAATATGACGCGCTCGTGATGGTGGACGATAGCCATGCCGTAGGCTTCATGGGCGAGCACGGGCGCGGCACGCACGAGCATTGCGGCGTGATGGGCCGCGTGGATATCATCACCGGCACGCTCGGCAAGGCCATGGGCGGCGCAAGCGGCGGCTATACCGCGGCGAGGCAGGAGATCGTAGACCTTTTGCGCCAGCGCTCCCGCCCGTACCTCTTTTCCAACACCGTCGCCCCCGCCATATGCGCGGCGAGTTTGAAGGTTTTAGAGCTCCTTACCGAATCGACCGCGCTCCGCGACCGGCTGCACGAAAACACGGCGTATTTCCGCCAAAGCCTGAAAAAGCTCGGCTTCGACGTGCCCGAAAGCACGCACCCCATCGTGCCCATCATGCTTTACGACGCCGCTGTCGCCTCCGAATTCGCGGCGCGCATGCTTGAAAAGGGCGTGTATGTGGTAGGGTTCAGCTATCCTGTGGTGCCCATGGGCAAAGCGCGCATCCGCACGCAGGTCTCCGCCGGCCATACGAAGGAAGACCTCGACTTTGCCGTAAGATGCTTCGCGGAAGTGAAAGAGGAAATGGACATTTAAACGGCAGCTATAAAAAAACCGCCTTACGCAATGCGTATGGCGGTTTTTTCGGCCCGTTAAAATTCCTTGTTCTTGTTCTGCTTGTTTTGTTGGTTCTGTTTGTTCTGCTGATTTTGCTGGTTCTGTTGGTTTTGCTGATTCTGCTGGTTCTGCTGGTTCTGTTTGTTCTGCTGGTTCTGCTGATTCTGCTGGTTCTGCCTGTTCTGTTGGTTTTGCTGGTTCTTCTGGTTCTGCCGGTTCATCGGATTCATGTATTCATCGTAACCCATGCGCTCAAACCTCCTTTCCGTTCGTGTTGACGGCAATAGTATCTGCCGGAAAAGCCCCGCATTATCCATGCCATTTTGCATAGGACGCCTGAAAAAACAAACAATAATGCTGCTTCCTTTTGAATGTTTTTTGGGCGGTAGAGCGCATGCTTTTGATTCGAAACGGATACATCGCCCCCATGAGCGGGCGCGACTACGAGCGCGGCAGCGTGCTTGTTGACGCAGGCAAAATCGCCGCCGTGGGCGAGAGCGTCGATCTCGAAATGGCGCGCGAAGCGCAGGTGCTCGACGCGAGCGGGCTCATTGTGATGCCGGGGCTTATCGACGCACATTCTCACATCGGCATCCTCGAGGATAAAAAGGGCGCTATGGGCGACGACTGCAACGAGACCGCGAACCCCCTCTCGCCCACGCTCCGCGCCATCGACGCCATCAACCCCATGGATTCCGCCTTCCATAACGCGCTCGCTTCCGGCATTACCTCCGCCATGGTAGGCCCGGGAAGCTCAAACATCGTGGGCGGGCAATTCGCGTTCATAAAGCTCACCGGGCGCTCCATCGACCGCATGACGGTGCTTTTTCCCGCGGCCATGAAGGTCGCGTTCGGCGAAAACCCAAAAACGACCTACGGCGACAACGGCAACATGCCCTCCACGCGTATGAGCATCGCCTCCATGCTGCGCGAGGAGCTTTTCTTAGCGCAGGGCTACAAAAAGAAGCGCGACGACGCTTTAAAAAGCGGAGAGGGCTTCGAGCCGGACTTCCGCATGGAAAGCTATATGCCCCTTTTCGAGGGGAAGATACCCTTAAAGGCGCATGTGCACCGCGCGGACGACATCCTCACCGCCATCCGCATCGCCAAGGAGTTTTCCCTTTCCGCCACGCTCGATCATTGTACGGAGGGGCATCTCGTTACGCAGGAGATCGCCGCGAGCGGCTTCCCCGCCATCGTAGGGCCCTCGCTCGCCTCGCGCTCGAAGCCGGAGGTGGAAAGCCTCGATTTTAAAACCGCGGGCATTTTGCATAAGGCGGGCGTGCTCGTAGCCATCACCACCGACCATCCCGTGACGCGTATACAATACCTCGCGCTTTGCGCGGGGCTTGCCGCGCGCGAGGGCCTAGGCGAATATGAGGCGCTCAAGGCCATTACCATAAATGCCGCGCGCATCTGCCGCGTATCGCACCGGGTGGGCAGCCTCGAGCCTGAGAAGGACGCGGACATCGCCATTTTCGACGGCAATCCGCTTGACGTTTTCGCAAGCGCGGTCTATACCATCGTGGATGGCGAGATCGTATACCAAAAGAAGTAATTTTAGCTTGCAAAGAGACGGCCCGCGTGATAGAATGGCTTTGTTTGATTGAAACGTAGGTCTTATCAAGGAGGTGTAGAGCATGGGTAAGTTTTGCGAAGTATGCAATAAGGGCGTTATGTCCGGTAATTTGGTGAGCCACTCCAACAGGAAAACCAAACGCAGCTGGGCGCCCAACATCCAACGCGTGAATGCCGTGGTAAACGGTATGCCGCGCAAAATGGATGTTTGCACGCGCTGCCTTCGTTCCGGTAAGGTCCAACGCGGCAATTAAGCCTTACATAGCGCAATGCGGCGGAGCCGTGGTGTTAAAAGCACCGCGGCTCTTTTTGTTTCTCAATACCGTTTGATGACCACCGCGAAAACCACGGTGGTCGCGCCGGAAAGCAAAAGCGACAGCAAAAATTCTACGCCGCAGCATAGCAGTAGGAGCAGCGTAATGAAAAATATGAGACCGTTGCGAAAAGGCCCGCGCCTCACGCAGCGGTTTCCTATAAAAATAACGGATGGTCTTCTTCGTATCAAGCAAATCGCCCCCCTGCGCTTGAAAAGGCGAAGCGCTCGCCCTATTCCAATATACGCGCGCCGCATTTTGCATGTTCACGCCATTTCGTGATACGGAATACATTATGGTATACACGGCGACCCCCCAATTTGTACTTTGGAGGCAACCATGGCGAATGTCATCGTGGAGGCAAACGATATCTGCCTGACCTATCACGACCTTTCCGGCGAAACGGAAGCGATACACCACCTGAGCTTTACGGTGCGCGAGGGCGAATTCGTCGCCATCGTAGGTCCGTCCGGCTGCGGAAAAACAAGCATTCTCTCCCTCATCGCGGGGCTGATGCCGCCCTCCTGCGGCGAAATACGCACAAACGGCAACGCGCCCGGCTACATGCTGCAGCGCGACCACCTGCTCGACTGGCGTACCATAGAGGGCAACGTGCTTTTAGGATTGCAGGTGAAGGGCATGCTCAACGCGGAAACAAAGGCGCGCACGATCGGGCTTTTGGATACCTACGGGCTCAGCGCGTTCCGCCGCAGCTATCCGCGCCAGCTATCGGGCGGGATGCGCCAGAAGGTTGCGCTCATCCGCACGCTCGCGTTTTCGCCGGACTTATTGCTTCTCGACGAGCCTTTTTCGTCGCTCGATTATCAAACGCGGCTCCGCGCGTCCGACGAGATACACGGCATCATCAAAAACGAAAAAAAGACGGCCATCCTCGTAACGCACGACATCGCGGAAGCCATCTCTATGAGCGACCGTATTCTTGTGTTCAGCGCGCGCCCGGCCACGTTAAAAAGCGAGCACATCCTCTCGCTCACGGCCGAGCCGCACCCCATCGCGCGAAGGAACGCGCCCGAATTCAAGGTTTATTTCGACAAGATCTGGAAGGAGCTCGACAGCGGTGAAGAAAAGAGCTGATGTATCTCCGGAGCATAAGGCATTTTTGGACACGATACGGCGCAAAGACAAATTCGTGACCGTCATGCGCTATGCGCTTTTTGTTTTCATCCTCGTTTTTTGGGAGCTCGCGGCGCGCACGGGGCTAATCGACCCCTTCATCGGCAGTTCCCCCTTCCGCGTCGCCGCCACGCTCGCGCGGCTTTATACGAGCGGCGACCTTTTTATGCACATCGGCGTTACGCTGTTTGAAACGGTGGTGGGCTTTCTTTTGGGAACGCTCATCGGCACGCTCGCGGCCATCCTCTTTTGGTGGAGCAAAACGCTTTCGCGCATCCTCGACCCCTACCTCGTGATACTGAACGCCCTCCCGAAGATCGCGCTCGGCCCCATCCTTATCGTTTGGTTCGGCTCTGGCATAAAGAGCATCATCGTGATGGGGCTTTTCATTTCGATCGTCGTCACCATTATGAGCGTGCTCGCGGGCTTCAACGAAATAAGTGAGGAAAAGCAGCTTTTGATGCGCACGCTGGGCGCGAGCAAGCTCCAGATTCTTTCGATGGTGGTGCTGCCCGCGTCGGTGCCCACCATTATAAGCGCGCTCAAGATCAGCGTAGGCATGAGCTGGGTGGGCGTGATCGTAGGCGAATATCTCGTTTCAAGATCGGGCCTCGGCTATTTGATCGTATACGGCGGGCAGGTGTTCAAGCTCGACCTTGTGATGGCGAGCATCGCGGTGCTGTGCGTGCTCGCGGCACTCATGTACTACGGCGTAGCATACGCGGAAAAGAAGCTGGTACAGTGGCGGACACACGGGTAAAGGCTTCGCCTTTCGCGAATATGGCTCCGCAATGTTTGCGAGATATGAGGGAAGCACCCGCGCCTACGGACGCGGACGGTGCTTCCTGTAAGGAACAAAATCCTACGGATTTCATCCGTTTTGACGCACATGTCGGCCCGCGGCGGGATACGCCGCAGGCACTAGGCCTGCAGGCCGTCGTCAAGCCGGAATCAAGCCTCCGGGAACTGCCGCCCCCGAACCCCAAATTTTTCGCGGGTTACAGCAGCACGATCCTCGCGTTCACATCCCCGTTTTCTATCGTGAGCCGCGCGACCGAAGGTTTTCCGTGGTGCGGCAACGTCGCGCTTCCGGGGTTGACGCCCAAAACGCTTCCCTGCGCCTCCACAAGCGGGATATGCGTGTGCCCGAACAACACCGCGGCGCACATCAATTCCTCGGCGCGATAAAATACCGCCCCGGTGCTTTGCTTCACGCCGTATCTGTGGCCGTGCGTTAAAAAAAGCCGCGCGCCGCCGAGCGTTATCACGCGCTCGGCTTCTGTGCGCGCATCGCCGTCGCAGTTGCCGCGCACGGCGTACACGGGTACACCCGCGGCCTCCAAAACGCGGCTGTCGGAGGCGTAGTCGCCGAGGTGTATCCACGCGTCCATTTGGGGAAGCGCCGCGAGCGCGCGCCTAAGCGCACCGCCGTTCCCATGCGTGTCCGAAATAACGCCCACGTTCATGCTCGCTCGTTCTCCATGGCCTCACGCAAAGCGTTTAGCGCGCAGGCGCGGTGGCTTATCTCATTTTTCTTTGCCGCGGAAAGCTCCGCGAAGGTCATCCCCTCCGGCTCGTACAAAAACAGCGGGTCGTAACCGAAGCCGCCGCAGCCGCGCGGAGCGTAGAGGAGCTTCCCCTCCACCGCGCCGACGGCCGTGATCGGCTCTTTTTCGCGCCGCGCCAGCGCGACCGCGCTCACGAAGCGGCAGGTACGCTTGTCCGGCGGCACGTCCTTCATTTCCTGTAAGAGCTTTTCGTTGTTGGCGTTATCGTCGTGCCCCTCCCCCGCGTAGCGCGCGCTGTAGACGCCCGGCGCGCCAAAAAGCGCGTCCACTTCCAAGCCGCTGTCGTCGGAAAGCGCGGCGTCCGCATCGGAAACGGCAAGCACCTCGCGCGCCTTTTTGAGGGCGTTTTCCGCGAAGGTCTTGCCGTCTTCCACCACGTCGATGTCGAGCCTGGCATCCTTGAGCGACTGGATGCTGTTGAAGTAGGGAGCGAGTATCGCCTTGATCTCCGCGACCTTGTGCGCGTTGTTGGATGCGATGATGAGCTTCATCCGTTTTCTCCTTTGTATCAATAAGGAAACTATCCCCCGTATTCGTTTGCGTACAGCGGCGCTGTCGTTTCCTCGGCAAGCGCGTCGTACGGCTGACCGCTCACGTTTACCTCGAGTATAGAGATAGGCTGCACCCCCGCGAGCGTGAGATAGAGCGAATCGTATGCCGCCTGCGCGAGGCCGTCGATAAGCTCCACCTGTTTGAAATCGTCGCTCAGGTTGACCACCGCCGCGCCGTCGGCATAGGAGATGCCGAGCATTTCCGTGCCCTCGGGAAAAGCGTTCAATAGCCCCGCAAACTTCGGTCCCTTCAAAAGCTCGCGCACGGCGCTCTCGAGCGTGGGCGCGATGTTCGTGAGCCGCGTGACGGGCACGTTAAGGCTCCCCGAGGTGTTTGGAAAATACAGCGTGAGCGCATAGGCACTATCTGTGATGACCTGCGCCTCGGGCTGCTCCATGTTCAGCGGGAACGGCCCCATTTCGCCTGAAATTTTGGTGCCGTGCGGCAGCGCCTTCACGCTTTTGCCATCGAGCGTGATACGCACGGTATCGATGGAGCCGAACTCCGCGAGCGTATTGACCACGGAGGTCACCATGGCCTCCTCCCTCGCGGCGGAACCGAGATCGCTTAGCCCGATCAGGTCGAGGGCGGCGCATTTATCGTCTCCGATGCGGAGCGTATAGGCGGTGCCCGCGGGCAGCACCGTATTGAGGCCGAGGGCGGACGCGCTTTCGCGGTTGCCGTTTTGATCCACAAGGTAGGAAAGCGCTGCCTTGCCGATGCCCTCCTCCCACGGGATGAGCTTCATCACCGGCACCACGAAGCCCTCGTCGGAAAGGTAGTACAGCACCGTGCGCCTGTAACCGGCTTCGCTCGAAAGCCCATCCTCGTAAACGACCTGCGCATCCCGCTTGCAGCCGGCAAATAAAGAGCACAGGAGCAGCATACACACAACGAGATAAATGAACCTGCTCCGCATACAAAAATCCTCCATTCGGGGTTTTTGTATATGGATATTCGCCTCCGCCCCCAAACATACCGCAGAAGCGGGACGAACGGGCGTTTTCTCCCGCCGTTACCGCTTTTGCGCGATGCGCTTTACCTGCGCCTCGTCGGGCGTTACGTAGGCTGTTTTGTTGGTCGTATAGATCACCATGCCCGGCTTTGCGCCGGAGGGCTTCTTTACATATTTGCGCGGCGTGTAATCCACCGCCACGTTGCTTCCGCCGCGCGCCTTGCTGAAATAGGCCGCGAGCAGCGCCGCCTCGAAAAGCGTTTCGCGGCCCGGCTCCCCGCCGCTCTTCACGATAACGTGCGAGCCGGGGATGTCCTTCACATGGAGCCAGTAATCCTCCCCGTCGGCAAAGCGCAAGGTGAGATAATCGTTTTGCGCGTTGTTTCGGCCTACGTAGATTTCGGTACCCTCCGAGGAAAGGTAGCACACGGGCTTGGAGGGCGGGAGTTTTTGCGGCTTCTGCTTTGTTTTTTCGCGCTTCACGTAGCCGAGCGTCACAAGCTCCTCGTGAAGTTCGAAAAGCTCCGCGTCCGTATTGCATTTATCGAGGTTGTCGAGCTGACCCTCGAGATAGGAAAGCTCCTCGAGCGCCTGCCCGCGCTGCTTAACAGCCATTTCCCGCGCGGCCTTCGCCTTTTGGTATTTTTTAAAGTACCGCTGCGCGTTTTGCGCGGGCGAGTACCTCGCGTCGAGCGTTACCATAACCGCCTGCGGCGGATCGAGATAGTAGTTAAAAAGCGCGGCCTCCGAGGCTCCTTTTTTGATGGCGTGCAAATTGGCAGTGATGAGCTCGCCGAAAAGCCTCAGTTTCTCCGACTCCTCCTCGGAGCCTAACGCATCGTTGTAAAGCGAGAGCTTTTTTTCCATGCGCGCTATGTTGTTTTGCAAAATTTTGCGCACCGAAGCGCCGCGGCGCGCCATGCGCTCCGCCGCGTCCAGCCGCTCGTAATAGGCGTCGAGCGCCGCGCCGAGCGTCGCCTCGCGCCGAAACTCCATGTCCTTGGGAACGAACGGATACACGCCCGCGGGCTCGCCGTAGTTGTCGAGCGCCACGCAAGGATCGAACTCCCCCTGTGCGAGCCTTTCGTAAAACGCCCCGAGCGCGCCGGCGAGCTCCGCTTTTTGCGCCTCGCGCAATTCGCCAAGTTCGTTGCCGTCCACGGTGCAGCGCGCAAGGCTTTGGGCCATAGCGGGCGAAAGGCCGAAAAAGGCGTTACTTAGCGCCTTGTCGAGCCTGCCCGTGCCATGTAACGCCGCGTAAAAATCGCTTTCCGAGGCGAACAGCGGGTTTTTCTTATCCTGCGCCGGCGGCGGCGCGTAGCTTAGGCCCGGCAGGATGAAGCGGACGTTTGATACGCCCGCGCCAACATGCCGTATCGCGTCAAGGATGATGTTCACGCCGCTTAGGAGCATGAGGTTCGAATGCTTGCCCATGATTTCGCAGACGAGCGCGTAAACCTCCTTGTCGCCAAGCTCGTTTTCCGCTTCCACGCGGAGGATGAGCGTTCTATCCAAATCCGGCTGCTCCACGGCCACGATGCGCCCGCCCAAAATGCGCCGCCGAAGCAGCATGCAAAACATGGGCGCGTCCACGGGGTTCACGCGCTTTGCGTTTGTAAGCTGCGCGCGCCCGTGCGCGGCGGAGGCGGAAAGCAACAGCTTATGGTTTTCGCCGCCCGCGCGGACGTGCAGCAAAAGCTCGTCCTTTTCCGGCTGGTAAATTTTATCGATCTTGCCGCCCGTGAGCGCCGCGCGTATCTCCGCCGCGGACGCCGCTAGGTTCAACCCGTCCATTGCCATGTGTTTTCCTCAAATGATCAAACGATCGTATTCCTTAATACGCCGATGCCTTCGATTTCCACCTCCACCGTATCGCCGCGCTGCATGGGACCGATGCCCGCGGGGGTGCCGGTGAGCACCACGTCGCCCGGTAACAGCGTCATGCACGCGCTCATATAAGAGATGAGCGCGTCGATGCCGTGCGTCATCATGGAGGTATTCGAGCTTTGCCTTTGCTCGCCGTTGAGCCGGGTGACGATCTTCACGTTTTGCGCGTCAAGCTCCGTCTCGATCCATGGGCCGAACGGGCAGAAGGTGTCGAAGCCCTTCCCGCGCGTCCACTGCGGGTCGCCTTTTTGGATGTCGCGCGCGGTCACGTCGTTCGCGCAGGTATAGCCGAAGATATAGTCCTTGGCATGCCCCGCCTCCACGGCGTGCGCGCGTTTGCCGATAATTACCGCAAGCTCGCCCTCATAATCAAGGCGCTTGCTAAGCTCAGGATACACCACCTCGTCGCCGTCGCCCACGGCACAGGTGGAGGGCTTTAAAAACAAAAGCGGCTCGGCGGGATGCCCCTCTTTCATCTCCTCGGCGTGCTCCCAATAGTTTTTCCCGACGCAGACGAATTTTGTCGGCTCGCAGGGCGGTAGAAGCTTCGCCCCGGAAAGCGGATATTCCCGCCCGTCATAACTTACCCCGTCGAAGGGAACGCCGTTGAGCCTCAGGAGCTTGTCCCCTTTTACGACCGCGTAAAAGACCTCGCCGCCGAACCTGGCGCGAACGAACTTCATAACATACCTCCGTTTATTTTATAGCGTTTCGATGCAGGAGCAGGACACCTCGTAGGCCGTGCGCTCCGCGATACCGCCGTCCTCGAGCGATTTTTGGTAGAGGCGGCTTTGCAGCCTGCCGAGCACGTGGAGCCGCGCGCCCACGGGGATATCCTTCGCAAAATGCGCGTTCCTCCCCCACGCGATGCAGGGAAGGTAATCCGATTTGTTGTAGGAGCGGTTCACGGCGAGCAAAATGTCGCTGATTTCCCGCATAAACGGCGTGGTGCGAAACATCACGGGCTTGCACAAAAACCCCGTAAGATCCACCTCGTTTTGATGCGGCTCGCCCTGCGCTATCTCCGCCACGCGCGCGAACACCGTGATCACGAGCCGGTTGCCGCTATCCACGCGCTTGTTGTACGACCTGAGCTGCCCGTAAATGCGTATCTGCTCGCCCACCTCCGGCATCGAAGGGCAAACGCGGTTGGGGATGGTGACGGGCAAAACGTCCGCAACGCCGCTCAGCCGTAAAACATTGAGCTTTACCGAATAGAACGCCTCTCCATAGAGCCTGTGGTCAAATTCCGCATCCTCGCAGACGACGCCGCATACGCACACGGAATTGTTTTCATTGGCTTTCATCATAGCTTTAGGCTCCTCCCCTTGTTGCTAAAGCGTATGCAAAGCCTTTTAAGGTTATGATTGCTTCCTGTATGCAGCTGTCACAACGTCGTCGAGGATGGTCATCACCAATAGGCTCCCCTTGCCCGCGCGGTTCTCGATGAACACCTGCTCGGTGTTGAAAACCGTTTTGGCGCCGTGCGCCTGTTCCACCGTAAAATCGAACGGCTCGCGCACGTAAAACGCCGCCGCGATATGCGTGCCGTTGGAGCCGTTTTTCTTGAAATCGAACGCCTTCAGGCCCTTGCCGTTGCGGCCCTGCACCTCGTGATCGAATACGAAGCTCCGCTTTGCGTAGCCGCGGTCGGTGATGCTCAAGATTTCGCCCTCGTCGCCGAGCTGCGCGAAAAACATGACAAAATCGTGCGGCTCTAGCTTTACGCATTTCACACCCGCGCTCACGCGGCCCATCTGCGGCACGCTTTCCGAATCGAAACGGATGCTCATGCCCTGCGCCGTCAGGAGGAGGATACTCGCCTCGAGCTTGGGCTGCACGCCCAAAAGCTCGTCGCCGGGCTTTAGCGCGATCGCGCCGATGCGCTTTGTTTTGGTTACATATTCCGATGCCTGCGTGCGTTTCACAAAGCCCTGCTTCGTGAAGAAATATAGATCGCCCTCCCCGCTTTCGACGAAGCAGCTCACGATGCGCTCGCCTTTTTCGAGCGTCAAAAGCGAGTTGAGGAAGATGGGCTTCGCGTTTGGCCGCGTTTCCGCGATCTCCTCCACGCCGAGCGTGAAGGCGTTGCCAAGGTTGCTGAATAGCTTAAGCTTTTTATCGGTATCCGTATCGAGGAGCGCCGTCACGTTTTCGCCCTCGAGCTGCTCGGAGCTAAAGAGGCGCTTGGGCGCTCGGCGAAGCCTTTCGCCGTCTAACAGCGCCACCACCACATCTTCCACGACCTTCAGGTCGCCTCTCTCTACCACGATCTCGGTCTCGCCGTCGATCAGCCGCGTGCGGCGCGGCACGGCGTAGCTTTCCTTGATGGCGATAAGCTCCTTTTTAATGACCGCGCGGAGCTTTTTAGGCGAATCGAGTATGGATAAAAGCTCCGTAATGAGCTTTTGCACCTCTTTGTATTCGCGCTCAATGGCTAAAAGCTCGAGGTTTGTAAGGCGCTGCAAGCGCAAATCGAGGATTGCCTGCGCCTGAAGCTCCGTGAGCGTATAGCGCGCCATAAGCCCTTCCTTCGCGACCTTGGGCGTTTTGGAAGCGCGGATGAGGGCGATTACCTCGTCGATGTTCAGCACCGCGACGGTAAGCCCTTCCAAAATATGCTCGCGCTTTTTCGCCGCCTCGAGATCGAAGCGCGTGCGGCGCGTAACCACGTCTTCCTGATGTCGTATGTAATGATCGATAATTTCGAGTAAGCCCATCTGCTGCGGTTTGCCGTTGGCGATGGCTACCATGTTGACGCCGAAGGTGAGCTGCAGATCGGAATACTTGTAAAGGTATTGGAGTATTTTTTCCGCGTCCGCGTCCTTTTTCACCTCGATGACAGCGCGTATGCCCGTGCGGTCGGACTCGTCGCGGATGTCGGCGATGCCGGAAAACAGGAGTTTTTTCTCCTGGCTGACCTTTAAAATATCCTCGAGCGCCTTCGCCTTGTTCACCTGATACGGGAACTCGGTGACGGCGATGAGCTTCTTGCCGTTTTTGAGCGTTTCGATCTCGGCATGCGCCCGCATGGTGAGCTTGCCGCGGCCGGTCTCGTAGGCCGCGCGTATCTCGTCGGAACGGATCAGGTACGCGCCCGTAGGGAAATCGGGGCACGGAAGCACAGCCATCACCTCGTCGAGCGACGCGTTAGGCTTGTCTATTTTCAACAAAACCGCGTCGATGGTCTCGCCAAGGTTATGCGGCGGGATGTTGGTAGCGAGCCCCACCGCGATGCCCGTCGCGCCGTTCACCAAAAGGTTCGGGAAGCGGCCGGGCAAAATGTCGGGCTCCTTGAGCGAATCGTCGAAGTTCAAAACGAACTTTACGGTGTCCTTGTCGAGGTCGCGGAGAAGCTCCAGTGCAAGCGGCGCCATGCGCGCCTCGGTATAGCGCATGGCCGCGGCCGTATCCCCGTCCACGCTGCCGAAGTTGCCGTGGCCGTCCACGAGGGGCGCCTGCATGTTGAAGCTTTGCGCCATGCGCACCATGGCGTCGTACACGGAGGTATCGCCGTGCGGGTGGTATTTGCCGAGGCAGTCGCCCACGATGCGCGCGCTTTTTTTATGCGGCTTATCGGGCGTGAGGGAAAGCTCGTTCATCGTATAGAGGATGCGCCGCTGCACGGGCTTTAGGCCGTCCTCCACACGCGGGAGCGCACGCTCCAAAATAACGTATTCCGCATACGGCAGCATGGATTGGTGCATCACCTCGTCCATCGTTTTGGAGATGATGGTCTCGCCCAATACGCCAACGGGCCTGTCCGTTTTTTTAGCCATACCTTACGCCGTCTCCTCCGCGGTTTTCTGTATTCGATCCTCGAACGTATCGATTTTATTGAAGTTCGCGAACTCGCTGATGTACTCCTTGCGCGGGGCGACCTTATCGCCCATGAGTATGGTCACCATGTGCTCTACATCAGCAGCATCCTCGATATCCACGCGCACGAGCGAGCGGTGATCGGGGTTCATAGTGGTTTCCCATAGCTGCTCGGGGTTCATTTCACCGAGGCCCTTATACCTTTGGAGCGTGTAGCCCTTGCCGACCTCGGCGATCGTTTCCTGAAGCTCCTCGTCGGAATAGGCGTAGCGCACGGTGGAACCGCGCTGCACCTTGTAGAGCGGCGGCAGGCCGATATACACATGCCCGTCCGTGATCAATTCGCGCATGTAGCGGTAGAAGAAGGTCAAGAGGATCGCGCGGATGTGCGCGCCATCCTGATCGGCATCCGCGAGGATGATGATTTTGTTGTATTTGATGCTGTCGAGGTCGAAGTCCTCGCCGATGCCCGTGCCGATGGCGGTGATCATGGAACGAAACTCCTCGTTTGCGAGCACCTGATCGAGCCTCTTTTTTTCCACGTTGAGCGGTTTGCCGCGAAGCGGCAAAATCGCCTGAAACCGCCTGTCGCGGCCCTGTTTGGCGCTGCCGCCTGCGCTGTCGCCCTCCACGATGAAAAGCTCGTTTTGGAAGGGATCCCGCCCCGTGCAGCTTGAGAGCTTGCCAACGAGCGGCGCGTTTTCGAGCTTATTCTTTTCGCGCGCCATGCTCTTTGCCTTGCGCGCCGCCTCGCGCGCCTTCGAGGCCTGCATGGCCTTTTCGGCGATTTTGTTGGCGATATCGGCGTTTTTCAAATCCTCGAGGTAGGGCGCAAGCTTTTCCGCTACAACGCTTTCCACGGCGGTGCGCGCCTCGGTGTTGCCGAGCCGCGTTTTCGTTTGTCCCTCGAACTGTATGGTACGCATTTTTAGGGAGAGGATGGCCGTAAGCCCCTCGCGGAAGTCCTCGCCGGCAAGAGAGGCGTCTTTATCCTTTAAAATGTCGTACTTGCGGCAATAGTCGTTTAAAACCTTGGTGAGCGCGGTCTTAAGGCCCGTTTCGTGCGTGCCGCCCTCGGTGGTGGGGATGTTGTTCACGTAGGAAAATATGCTTTCGGCGTAGCCGTCGTTGTGCTGCATGGCAAGCTCCACGACGATGCCGTCCTTTTCCCCCTTGAAGCAGATTGGCGCATCGTAAACGGCGGTTTTATCCTCGTTAAGGTATTTTACAAAATCGCTCAAGCCGCCGTCGTATCTGTACTCGCGCGTTTTTTTGTTGCCCCATTCGCGCTGATCCTCGATCTTGAAACACACGCCCCTGTTGAGGTACGCGAGCTCGCGCAGGCGTTTGGCGATGGTATCGAAATTCATTTGCAGCGTTTCAAACACGCGCGCGTCCGGCAAAAACGTGACCTTCGTGCCCTGCCTGCGCGTGCGGCCCGTTTCCGTGAGCGGGCCCATGGCTTGGCCGGATATCGTTTTGCCGGAGGAATCCACATAGCTTCTGAACTTTTGCTCGAATACGCGGCCTTCCGTGCAGACCTCTACCTCCACAAATTCGGAAAGCGCGTTCACGACCGACGCGCCCACACCGTGCAGGCCGCCGGAATAGCCGTAGGAGCTGTTGCCGAACTTGCCGCCCGCGTGCAGACGCGTGAATACGAGCTCCACGCCGCTCACGCCGTATTTCTCGTGCATTCCGACGGGGATGCCGCGGCCGTTGTCGATCACCGTTACGGTATTATCGCGGTGCAGCGTTACGGAGACCTCGTCGGCGTAGCCGTTGGCCGCCTCGTCCACGGCGTTGTCCACGATCTCCCAAAGCAAATGGTGCAGCCCGCGTGCGCCCGTGCTGCCGATGTACATGCCCGGCCTTGCACGAACGGCTTCGAGCCCCTCCATCACCTTGATGTCGCTTACGCTGTAGTCCTTTGCCATGCGCGCCTCCGTAAAACTAAAAAGTACCACATTTTGTAGAAGCTCATCCTCGCGCGCGGAACATGTTGGTGCTCGCGCCGCATTTTACCGGACAGCCCTTCAAATGACATTATAATATATCCCGCGTTTTTGGGCAACTTAAGGTAAAAGGAACAGCCTGTGAAGGAGTTATATGAGAACGGATACGTTGGACCTTATCGATCAGATTTACGACAACGCGAGGTTCGGCAAGGAAATGCTTGCAGAACTCATACGCGAGAGCGACGACAGCGGCTTCCGCAAAGCGATTGCGGAACAGTTTGCGAGCTATCACGGCATTTTGGAGGAGGCGCAGGAGCTTTTCAAGTGCGAAGCCGACAAGGGCTTCCATAAAAAAAGAAAGCCGGCGGGCGTGCTCGGCGGGCTTTCCGCGCGTATGGCGCTTCGCATGAACCTTCGCATCGATAAGACCTCCTCGCATATGGCGGAAATGGTGATGCAGGGCTCAGTTTTAAACATTACCGACCTTGCGAGCGGCATGCGCACGTTTGCGGGCGCGGAAGATACGGCAAAGGAGCTTTGCAGAAAATTCATCGCGCTCGAGCGGGAAAACTTCTCGCGCATGATCGACTATCTGTAAAGCGTCAATCGTTTTGCTTTGGCTCGCGAAGGAGCGAGTTCAGCACATAGCGGTAAATATCGCCCGCGCTTCCCTCCCATTGCCTGCACGCGAGGCGCGCGCTTTGCGCGTCCGGCAGCAGCAGGTTTAAAGCAATAAGCTCGTTATCGCCCTCGAGCGCCTTGAGCGTTGCGCGGTAAGCGCCCGAAGGGAGTTTTTCCGTGCCGGAGGCGTATTGCGCGCTCCGTATCACCCTGCCTCCGTTTTGTCGCACATAATCCTGAATATCCTCGCGCAGCGAAAGCGGCAAACGCTCGAAGAACATATCGATGGTATCGCGCCCGCCCGCCGTAAGGCTGTAGGACTGGCCGAACGCCTGCGGCACGGCCGCCACAAGGCCTTCCTCCTCGAGCTCGGACACGGCCGACTGCAACTCGAAATAGGGCATAAGCTCCCGCTCGCCCGAAAGCGCCGTAAGCTGCTCGCGCGTCAGCGCAAGATCGAGCTCGCGGAGCACATACAACACGATGAGTTTATTTTTGGTAAAACCGTCGGAAAAGTATGACATTTTCGCCCCTTGATCCTTAGCTTTTTTCGCGTTTCTACCTCTATACATGATTATAACACATACGCCGCGCAAAAAAAATTCCACTTGCAAAGCTTCGGATTCCATGTATAATAGAATTTGCGAAAGCGAGGGGTTATAGCTCAGCTGGTCAGAGCGCTACGTTGACATCGTAGAGGTCGTTGGTTCGATCCCAACTAATCCCACCACCATCCTGTGATGTGCGTTATGCTTTGGTTATAAACCCACAGAGTAATGCCGGGAGCGCTTGTTGGTGAGGCGGATGCCACCTTCGTTTGTTTGGTAAGCAGAAGCCGCCACGGCGCACCCACCTGCCTAGAGGCGGGTATTTTATAACCGAGGTAGACGGCATCCCGGGATAAATTTAAAATTTGTTGCGGAATTGTGTAATGGTAGCACCTACGACTCTGACTCGTATTGTCTAGGTTCAAATCCTAGTTCCGCAGCCAAAGGAGAACGAGCACCCTTATGGTGCTCGTTCTCCTTTGTATGGTTCATGTAGAATTCGAAACCGCTTAATATGCTAACCCGCAAGCACATACGCCAGCCATTCCGTTTTTGCATCCTCATACGCTGCTCCGAACGCCTCTAAGAAAGAACTATCCCTAAGGCAATACCAGAGAAAAGCTGAAAGCGAATATTTTTCGATCAGGTAATCCGAAAACAAATACGCCTCCTCATACGAAAGCTCGTTGCCTTCCACCGGCGCTACGTGGGCTGAAGCTGTGATTAAATAACTTTCCGCAACGGATGGGTATTTTGTTCCCTCCCGGGGGTGGCGCAGATATGCCTCGATCCTCGATTTAACATATAGAGCATGACCCATATCCTCAATTTTTTCAGGCATTTTAGCGTGCTCCAAGTAAATAGCATTGCCGCGCAATATCCATTCCATAAAGGGGTCGGTATCCGCCTCCACCTTCGTATCCGCCAATTCGGTTATAGCTTTGAAAGCCATTTTCCGCTCGGCCATGGGCGGATAAAACGTGTTTGTAAAGTATTGTGCGATTGCCTCATACTTCCACGCTTCCTCGCCTTTTTCCGGCACCATAATATGCACGGTTTCATGCAGAACATGGCTGCTGTGCCTTAGCGTCACCTTTCGCGTGTCGGGAAATGTCAGCGAATGCCCCTTGGAAGAAAGGTAGTAGGAAATGGGAGCGGCATAGTTGTTCAGCAAATCCTGCAAGCGCTCCGGCGCTTCCGCTTTTACGGCGTCGAGATACGCGCTTATCCCGGTCTTGGCCTCATGGAGGAAATCACAAATTTGCCGCGGCGTTTCCATATCGTCCGGCATGGGTTCCAGATAAAAAATATCCTGCCGATCCGTTGTGACGATAAGCGGGTACTCCAAGGAAAAAGAATACCGGTAGCCCGCAAACGTTTGGGCATAAGGGTCAAAGAACGTGCGGTCTAAGCCCAAAGCGGTCAGCCATTCCTGACGGTAGCCGCCGTCGCTCTCAAAAAAGCCTTCTACGCCATATCGGTCGATCATATAAGCCGTTAGGGATAGCGCCGTTTCGCGCGCGACAGAGCGCTCCTCCTCAGACGCGAATTCCCGTACGAAATAAGCGGGAAAAAGGCTTAAAATCTGTAGCTTTTCATCGTCCGCCTGCTCGTAATAGGTACGCAAAAACTCTTCGTCGGCCGTTTCACCAAAGGCATAATCTACGAGGCCTTTCGTCTTCCACCAGTTTGCCAGAGGATCTAAGTTGAGCGCTGCGCAGACGAGCGCCTCGCGGTATGCGCCGCTTTCCACATCCTCCGCCGCGCAGTACAAGCAATAGCCGATCCGTTCGATGCCATGCAAGGGCTTTTGCACAACATAGATCTCAGGCATATCTTGCCGCATGGGGACGTTAGCGGCAATGGTCTTCAAGTCGTTCGTCACGGTTTCCCAGAGACGGGTAGCCCGTGCCTCGTCGAAAATCTTGGTTTCTATGTTCAGCGTACAAGCGTCGTTATATGCGGTAAGAAATGTAAAGACTTGACTGTAATCCTTTGTCGACCTATGCGTGCCGCCGTTCGTGAAAACGGGTGTCGGCAAAAGCTCCGGCGTGAGCGCGGCACTAACGGTCGACTCGGGTGGCGTTTGCGGCGCGGTTTTAGCTGCACAACCCGTCGAAAGGAAAAGAAGCGCAAGAATCAGCGCGGCAAGTCTCATTAACACACCCCCTCCCTTTCACCGTAATATACCATAGAATAGGCGCGATATCAAAGCTTCCCCGTAAAGCAAAGCATATCGGCCGGTCGGCCGATATGCTTTGCTTTTTCATGCTAATCGAATATATCCCCTCAAATCCCACCGCGCCGCCTTGACGCGCCGCGCGGCCCGTGATAAGATAGGCGAAATTTACATTTGGGGGTGAGCCTATGGCGCAATCGTGTGAGACCGTAAAAAAGTTTTACGACGAAGGTGTGAAGGTGGAATGGGGGCGGCTTGAAAGGCACCGTTTCGAGTTCGACATCAACCGCCATTTCATCGCCGAATACGTAAAGCCGGGCGATAAGGTGCTCGACTGCGGCGGCGGCCCCGGGCGTTACTCTCTCTGGCTCGCCGAGCGCGGCTGCGACGTGACGCTTTTTGACCTTTCCACCGGCAACGTGGCATTCGCGCGGGAAAAGGCGCGGGGGCTCGGGCTTCCCCTAAGGGCGCTCGCGGGCGACGCGCGCGATCTTAGCGCGCTCGAGAGCGAACGCTTCGACCATATTTTGCTCATGGGGCCGATGTACCATCTGCTCGAGGAAGCCGATCGCGTCGCGGCCTTGAACGCCTGCCTTACGCTGCTCAAGCGCGGCGGAACGCTGAGCGTTTCCTTCATCTCCTCGTATGCGGGCATCCTCTACTATTTGCGCGAAATGCCGGAGGCGATCCTCGACCCTGCCGTTCAATCGGATTATAAGTATATGGAGGATGATCTCCCCTATTCCGGCATGGCCTTTACGGACGCGTATTTCATCCGCCAGCAGGACGTAAGGCCGTTTATGGAGCGCTTCCCGCTTAAAACACTGCGTTTCCTATCGAGCGAGGGAATTTACTCCCCTTGGTATACGTCGCTTCAGGCGCAGAGCGAGGAGGTCTATCAGACTTATCTGAAATTCGCGCTCGCCACCTGCGAGCGCGAAAATCTGCTTTCCTTCGCGGAGCATTTTCTTTATATCGGCAGGAAGTGCGAATAGCTTTTTAGGGCCTTAAGGCCTTCGCCATAAAATCCGCGGTGCTAAGGCCACCGGCGCGGTTATAGCGGTTCAGGCGGTACAGCTCGTCGGGGTCGCGCGTGATGTAATTTGGGCTTTCGCGGCATATCATGGTAGCGCAAAAGCCCATTTCCTTAAGCGCGTCCTCGCTGCCGGGGCTTGTAAGCCCATACGGATAGGTGAAGGTGACGGGCAGCACGCCGCAGCGCTCGGCCAGCGTGTTTTGCAGCTTCGTAACGTCGTCCCATAGCTTTTTTTCATATTCCTCCGCGGTTTCAAACATGGTGCGCATACAGCCGAGCCTGGTGCCCCATGCGTGCATCTCGTAGGTATGGTTTGCGATTTCGATATAGGGGAGCTTGGAGAGCTCCGCGATCTCATCCCATGTCAAATACGAGTACGACGCGTTGTGGTCGCTCGTTTCCGCCGCTTTTTCGCTAAACGATCCCACCACGGAAAAAATGGCCTTCATGCCATACTTTTCAAGCAGCGGCACCGCGTAGACCATGTTGTTGAGCTGACCGTCGTCAAAGGTGATCATCACGGGTTTTTGCGGAAGCGCCGTGCCGGCGCTGATATAATCCATCAAATCCTGCATGAGAACGGCCGTATAGCCGTTTTCCTTCAAATACTTTAAGTCGCTTCCCAGCGTATCGGCTGAAATGATATAAGGCCCCGTATCGCTTCCCGTATTGTGAATGCCGTGGTACATGATGACGGGCAAAAAAATGCCTTCCTTCGCGCCCGTCGAAGCCGCCTGTACCTTCTCGTACATGTTTTTACAGCCCAACGCAAAAAGAAAGAGAGCCACGCAAGCCGCCGCCCATAGAAATATTTTTTGGAGGTTTAAGCGGATTACCATAGACCCCTCCACAGTATAGAAACTCGATTATGCCTATGACGGCGAAACGGGCGGATATGCGCGGCCGCGAACAGGAAAAGACAAAAGCGGCATGGCCCAAAGGGCCATGCCGCCGATACTGCGGTAAAACGTTTACTCGTCTTTCTTGCCTTCCTCATTCTCGGAGTTGAAGTTCGAGAACAAATCTGCAAGCGAGGTGGTGGACTGCTGCACGGGCGGCAGATCATAATCGCCGTCTTCACGCCTCGGGCGGCGCTCCGAACGCTCGCCGCTGGGCGCGCTCTCCCTGCGCTCGCGGCGCTCGGGGCGCGGCTGCTGCGCGGGCTTCTCCTGCGGCTTCTCGGCCTGCGCGCGCTCTGCGCGCTCCTTGGCCTGCTCTGCCTTTTCGCGCACGAGCTCCTCGAGAATTTCGGGATGCTCGTCGAGGATAACGTCCCTGCGGCTAAGGCTGATGCGCTTGGCCTCGGGGTTCACTTCGAGCACCTTGCAGCGCACGATGTCGCCTACGTTGATTTCATCCTCCAC
>JAJFTZ010000055.1 GCA_021372675.1 Eubacteriales bacterium | reverse complement strand
CCGCTGCAAACCTTTTTCCGCATCGTCCTGCCGCTCTCAAAGCCCATCTGCGTGGTTATCGCGATCTTCGCTATCAATGCGGCATGGTCGGATTTTCTGCTGCCCTATCTGGTGCTCGGCAACGGCCCCTGGCAGACCGTTATGGTGCGCCTGTTTATCTTCAGCACGCAGCAGACCATCAATTACGACGCCCTGATGCGCTCCGTCGTGTTCTCCATGATACCGCCCATCATCCTCTTTATCGTTTTCCAAAAGAAGCTTACCCAAAATATCGTGACCGCCGGAATAAAGGGGTAGGCGTGGCCATCGTTTTAAATGAAAATCATGTAATTGTTGCGAGGTATGTTTGTGGCGAAAGTTGCCGATAAGTATTTTTTGACCGACCCGTGGAAGGTGATAGAGCAAAACTTCAACCCCGATTATGCTCGCGTAAGCGAATCCGTTTTTGCGCTGTCCAACGAAAATTTGGGCATACGCGGCTGCTTTGACGAGGGCGGGAGCATAGACAGCCTGCGCGGCGCCTATACAAACGGCGTGTACGATCTGGAAAATCTGCCGAAATCGTACCGCGGCATCGTGGACAAGACCCACTTTATGATCCCCTCGGCGGATTGGCTTATGACCGGTATTTCGGTCGACGGGGAAGCTCTTGATCTCGGAAAGGTCGAATTCAGCGAGTTCGTTCGGGAATTGGACATGCGCGCGGGGACGCTGACGCGCAGCTTTATCTGGCACACAAAATCCGGAAAGGATTTACGGCTGAGCTTTCTCCGTTTTTTGGATATGCGGCATGGCGAGCGCGCCTACCAGCGCATCACCTTGGAAGCCCTCGATTTTACGGGGCCTGTCGAATTGACGGCGGGCCTAAGCTTCGACGTGCTCCATGAAGGGTGGCGCGCCTGCTTTTGGGGTGAAACGCGAACCGGCGTTTCCGGGAACGCCTGCGCCGTTCAGTCCCGCACGCTTTTATCGGGGCAGGAGGTTTTCGCGGCCGCCCTATGGGATGTTCCGGGCGTTTGCCAAGGAAAACGGCAGGATAAAACGGTATCGCTCGAAACGACGCTCCCGCTCGCGCAGGGGGTACCCCTCCATGTTGATAAAAGGGTCGTGATCCTGTTCGACGGCACGGAGGGGGATACCTTATGGCAAAACGGGCAAAACGCCCTGCGAGAAACGGCCGCGGTTTCCTTGAACCAAGCGCTGGAGGCGCAAAAAGCATATTGGGCGGAGCACTGGCGTATTTCCGACGTGGTGATCGAGCCGGACGGCACGGACGAAAGCGCGGCCGCGGTCGTTGCCGAAGAACAGCAGGGCATCCGCTTTTGCAGCTTCCAGATGGCGCAGATTTATAACGGCGGGAGCGTGCGCCATAACATCGGCGCCAAAGGGCTGACGGGCGAGGCGTATAACGGCCATGCCTTTTGGGATACCGAGGCGTGCTGCCTGCCCTTTTACCTTTTTAACAACCCGGCGGCGGCAAAATCCCTGCTCATGTTTCGTTACAACACGCTGCCGCAGGCCATGGAACGGGCCAAGATGCTCGATTGCGAGGGAGCCTGTTTTCCCGTCGCCACGTTGAACGGCGATGAGGCGTGCACGCTTTGGCAGCATGCCAGCCTGCAGCTTCAGCCGAGCACCGCGGTGGCCTACGGCATTTGGCATTACGCGCGCGTCACCGGCGATTTGGATTTTTTATGGGCGTACGGGGCGGAAATGCTTCTGCAGATCGCCCGCTTTTTGGTGAGCCGCGTTGCGCAAAGCCCGCGTACGGGAAAATACGGGTATTACGGCGTGATGGGGCCCGACGAGTTTCATGTGATGGTCAACAACAACGCGTATACCAATTATATGGGCAAGCGCTCCCTCGAATATGCGCTTGAAACGCTGCGCGGCATGAAAACCGAAAGGCCGGAGCAATACGCGGCGTTTTGCGAGAAAACCGGCCTAAAGGAACATGAGCTGCGCGCGTGGGAAGAGATTGCCGGCAACATGACGATGCCCATGACGGAAACGGGCTTGATCGAGCAGCACGACGGCTATTTTGACCTGCCGCACATCGACATCCATGCCATACCCGTTTCCGACTTCCCGCTGTACGACCACTGGTCGTACGACCGCATCTACCGCACCGATATGATCAAGCAGCCCGATGTGCTGATGCTGCTTTATTTGTACAACGCGTCCTTTTCGCACGAGGTCAAGCGGGTCAACTACGAGTTTTATGAGCCGCGCACGATCCACGAATCCTCCCTGTCCCCGTCCGTCCATTCCGTATTGGCGGCGGAGCTTGGGCGGATGGAGGAGGCGACGAACTTCTTCGGCTATGCCACCCGGCTCGATCTCGATAACTACAACCGTAACACCGGCGACGGGCTCCATACCACCAGCATCGCCATGGCGTGGGCCAACATCGTTTACGGGTTTGCGGGTCTGCGCAGCGACGGCGACGTGATCCGCTTTGCCCCGTGCCTGCCCGGGCGCTGGAGCCAAATCCGCTTTTCCCTTACGTACCGGGGGCGTATCCTCGACTTGGATATGCAAAAGGGCAAAACGCGGTTTACGCTGCGTCAGGGCGAACCGATAGAGCTGCTGGTGTATGGGAAACTATATGAGCTCGACATGGATGGGTTGATCGTTTCCGCCGGATGAGGGGGCGAATAGCTTGGACGTTTGGCGTTACACACAAAAGGGTTATAAGCCGGAAGATACGGTAACGAACGGAAACCGCTTCCTGATCGGCAACGGCTATTTAGGCTATCGCGGAACCGTGGAGGAATGGGGCAGGGCGGAGCTTGCAGCCGTCAATCTGGCCGGTATTTACGACCGGAACGGGGAGAAATGGCGCGAGCCCGTCAACGCGCCGAACGGCCTGTTTGCGAAGCTTTTTGTGAACGGCGAAGCGATGGCGCTCGGGGAAACCGATCCCTTGTCGCATAGCCAAACCGTGAACTTCCGCCATGGCATATATAGCCGTGCTACTCTGTTTCCCGCCGTACGGATAAAGAGCGAGCGGATCGCCTCCATGGCGCAGCCGCACCTAATTGCCTCCCGCTTAACGCTGACCTTCCGTTCAGACGGCGAGGCCGAGCTTTTGACGGGGATCGCAACCGATCTGTGGGATATCAACGGCCCCCATCTGTTTGATTTTTCGTATCAAACCGGACCCATCCTGTCGGCGCAGGCGCGAACGGGCGAGCTTAAAATCCCCGTGACGGCGGCGCAGGCAGCGCATTGCGGCTTTGCCTGCGAGGAGCTGCGCGAGGCGAACGAATTTGGCGTATACCGCCGCATTCGGTTCGCCGCCAAGGCGGGGGAGGCGTATACGGTC
>JAJFTZ010000029.1 GCA_021372675.1 Eubacteriales bacterium | reverse complement strand
AATGCTCCTCGTGGGCAACGTGGAGGGGGAGGAGGGCTTAAGGGAATTTTCGCTCGCGCACATGAGCGGCGCGCGCGTGGAGGCCCAGCCGCGCGCGTACCTAGGCGACGTTTCGGAATATAAGGCGGGGCTGACCGCCGAGGCGTATGTGAAAAGGCGGGGCGGCTAAAAAGCGACCATCGCGATATACCCGGGGGCCGGTGTGAAATGCCTGCCGGTAAACGTGAATGCAGGAGGTGCTTATGCAGATCGTATACGATACAAGGAAAGACTTGCCGTGTAAAGCGCTGCATGATTTGTTTGTGGCGGTAGGGTGGTCTGACGGAATAGAAAACCCGGCTATGTTGAAGAATTTCAACGTGCCATTTATCAATTCGACCATCGTCTTTTCCGCGTGGGCGGAAGATAAACTGGTTGGATGCGTTAGGGTGCTCAGCGACAGGATGTTTCGGTCTATTCTGTATGATTTGGCCGTTATGCCGGAGTTTCAGGGTCAAGGGATCGGAAAAGAGCTGGTAAGAAGATGCAGGGAATGTTTCCCCGATTCGGAGTGGTTGGTTGAAACGGAAACCGCGGCGGGGTTTTATGAAAAGATAGGGTTTAAGCCGAATAAGGATATCTTCCTAAGTATTCCTTGCAAATGGTTTTGATACGGCTTGCACGGAGTAAACCCAAAAGTTTCTTTTGCTTCTTTTCTTTCCAAAGAAAAGAAGCGTTTTTATAACGATATCCTCGTCCACTTACCGCTTTTGAACCGCGCGGCGTTCATCAAAAGCCTTAAAAGCTGATCGGCGAAAAGGCCGAGCCATGCGCCGATCAGCCCGAAGCCGAGCGGGTAGCATAAGAGCCACGAAAGCCCCGGGCGTATCGCGCCCACGCTCAAAAGCGAGGAAATCGCCACGAAGCGCGTGTCGCCCGCGCCGCGCAAACAGCCGGAGATGACCACCTGCGAGGTCTGCGCAAGGCTTGTGGCCGCGATGATGAGCATAATCTGCGCGCCCATCCGAATGATCTCCTGTTCGTCGGTGAACAGCATGATGAGCTGCGATCTTAAGAGCAGGAAAAGACCGCATAAAACGAGGCCGAACACCATCGAGCAGCGCTGCGCGATGGTGCCGTAGACGCGCGCAAGGTCGGAGCGCTTCGCGCCGAGCGCCTGGCCGACAAGGCTCGTGGCGGCCACGCCGAAGCCGTCGCTCACGGCGAAGGAGATGTTGATGATGTTCATGCAGATCTGGTGCGTGGCGAAGGGCATGGTGCCGAGGCGCGCCACCATGGAGGCGTAGGTGAAAAAGCCGAAGCGCATAAAGGCCTGCTCCACGAGCGCGGAGGAGGCCACCTTGTTAACGCTTTTCAGGGTGTTCTTTTCAAAACGCCAGGTACCCGAGGCCGGGCCCACAATGGAAAGCCCGCCGCGCGAGCGGTTGGAGGTAACCGAGTAAAGCGCGAGCAGGAAAATCACGAGCGTGGAAACCGCCGTGGAAACAGCGGAGCCGATAACCCCGAGGCGCGGGAAAAACCAGATGCCGTTGATGAGCAAATAGTTGAGGCCGAGGTTGACGATGTTGGCGAGGATGTTGGAGATCATGGGAACCTTGGTGTTGCCGTAGCCGCGCTGCGCGGCGTTGATGGTCATGCCGAGACAGCCGAAAAACTGGCCGATCATCACGATGCGGAAATACGTTACGCTGTCGGCGAGGTAGTCGCTTTGCGCGCCCGCGAGGGCGAGCAGCTCAGTCGCGAAAAAGTAAGAGCCGACAAGCACCAGCACCGAAAGGATGGCGCTCACCATGAGCGATTGCTTGAGCGAGCGGCAGCAGCCCTTGATATCCCCCTCGCCCTTTCGGCGCGCGACGATGGCGGTTACGCCGACGTTGAGCGAGAGCAGAAACATGAGCATCAGGTATTTTGGCTGCGTGGTGACGCCCACGGCCGAAATGGCGCGGTCGCCTAAAACGCCCACCATGATGGTATCCACAAACCCGAGCATCACATTGAGAAGCGATTCCACCGTCGCGGGCCACGCCACGTTCACGCAGCGCCCGTAGCCCTCGCGGATGCTCACAAGCCCTCCCTGAATTTGGGAGGGCTCGATGAAGCAGCTTGGGTCGAACAGCTTTCTTAGAAAGGCTTTCATTTAGGGTTCGGCTCCCCCTACGTTAACCGGCTTTGATCCTGTTCCACGAATCGTTGTAGACGTTGATGAAATCCCCAAGGTCGTGGAACAGCTCGCACTTGTCGAGGATGCTCTGCGGCGGATTGTAGGTGGGGTTATCCTTATAGCTGTCGTCGAGCAGCGCAAACGCGGCGGCGTTGGGGGTGGAGTAGCCGATGTACTCGGTGTTGGCCTTTGCCACCTCGGCGTCGCACAAAAAGTTGATAAACGCCTCGGCCTCCGCGGCGTGCTTGGAGGTTTTGGGAATCACGATATTGTCGAACCACAAATTGGAGCCGGTCTCGGGAATGGCGTAGGCGAGGTCGCCATTGCCCTCCACGGGATCGGTGCACCACATGGCGTCGCCGGAATAAACAACGGCCAAAGCGCCGCCGCCGTTGATCATGGCGTCCTTGATGGAATCGCCGAGATAGGCGAGCACCAGCGGCTTTTGCTCGATAAGGGCGGCCTCCGCGTCGCGAATTTGGGCTTCATCGCGGGTGTTGATGGAATAGCCGAGCTTCATCAAAGCCACGCCGATGGTGTCGCGGATGCTGTCGTACATGAGGATTTCCCCGGAATACTTGGCGTCCCAAAGGATGTCCCAGCTCGTCACGGGCTCACTTACCATGGTGGTGTTATAAAGGATGCCCACCGTACCCCACATGTAGGGTACGGAGTATTTGTTGCCCGGGTCGAAGCCCAAGTCGAGAAAGCGCGGGTCGATATTTCTGAGGTTGGGGATATTATCCTTGTTGAGCTCGTGCAGCATGTTTTCGGCGATCAGCTTCTCGATGATATAGTCAGACGGGAAGCACACATCGTAAATGCTGTCGGTGGCGGTGAGCTTCACGAGCATTTCCTCGTTGTTGGCCATGGGCGTGTAGTTGACCTTGATGCCGGTCTCCTCGGTGAATTGCTCGAGCAGGCTTTCGTCGATATAATCGCCCCAGTTGAGCACGTTGATGGTAACGGCGGCGTCCTGTGTGCCCGCGCACCCCGCGAGGGGGGCGAGGACGAGGACGAGGGCGACAAGGAAAGCGAGCTTTTTCATGGGCGGTTCCTCCTTTTTACCTTGCGGCAAGTTTTTTGCTTTGAATGGCGGCCGCGCGCTCCTCGCGGATGGACTTGAGGTTCACGATGAGGAGCAGCGTCACCACGGCGACGAACATCAACGTGCTTAAGGCGTTGATCTTCGGGCTTATGCCGCGCCGCGCGATGGAGTAGATGTAGATCGAAAGGTTCTGTATGCCGTCGGTGGCGAACCAGCTCACCACGAAGTCGTCGAGGCTCATCGTAAACGCGAGGATGAACCCGGAGACGATGCCCGGCATGATATCGGGTATGACCACCTTGCGTATGGCCATCCACGGCGTGCAGCCCAAGTCCATAGCCGCCTCGTAGAGCGAGTTGGAGCTTTGCCTAAGCTTCGGCAGCACCGAAAAGATCACGTAGGGGATGTTGAAGGTGATGTGCGCGATGAGCATGCGCACGTATCCGCCCGTGAGGCCGATGAACGCGAACAGCATCATAAAGCTGATGCCCGTCACGAGGTCGGGGTTCACCATGGGGAGCTGCGATAAGTTTTCCACCACCGCGCGCGGCGCTTTTTTCATGGAGTGAAGGCCGATGGCCGCAAACGTGCCGATCACCGTCGCCGCAACGGCGGAGATCACGGCGACAGAAAGCGTTACCCAAAGCGCGTTCATAAGCGTGGCGTCGTTTAAAAGCGCCTCATACCAGCGGGTCGAAAAGCCCTTCCAATTGCCCATGGTCTTGGAGTCGTTGAAGGAAAACACCATGAGCACCGCGATGGGGGCGTACAAGAACAGGAGCATCAGCGCGAGGTAGGTTCCCTTAAAAAATCCCCGTATCCTTTTCACCAGAGCTTGCCCCCTTCCTCGCCCGCCTCGCGCTCCGCAAAGCGCATCACGACCATGGAGATGATCACGAGCACCAGCAATATGAACGAAAGCGCGCTCCCGGCGTTCCAGCCGTTTATGCCGAGCGTGATGAACTGGTTCTCGATGAGATCGCCGTAAAGCATATATTTGCCGCCGCCCAAAAGCCTCGAGATGGCGAACGTGGTGATGGCGGGTATAAACACCATCGTGATGCCCGAGATCACGCCCGGCATGGAAAGGGGCAGCACCACCTTAAAAAACGTGGTGGCGCCGTTTGCGCCCAGGTCCTGCGCCGCCTCGATGTGCGACTTATCGAGCTTGATGAGCACCGTGTAAATGGGCAGTATCATGAACGGCAAAAAGTTATACACCGTGCCGAGCATCACCGCCCCCTCGGTATAGAGAAGGTGCATAGGCGCAAAGTTAAGCGCCTTGAGCCAGCTGTTCAAAATGCCGCTCGAATCGAGGATGACCTGCCACGCGTAGGTGCGGAGGAGGAAGTTCATCCACATCGGCACGATGAAAAGCACCGAAAGAAGCGATGCCCGGCTCTTTTTCATTTTGGAGAGCAGGTAGGCTACGGGGTAGCCGAGCAAAATGCATAATAGCGTAGCCTCGAGCGCCACGATCACCGAGCGCAGCAGCACCGGCATGTAGACCGTACTTGCGAGCGCGTCGCGCACGTTGGCGAGGGTGAGCGTGCCGCCGGAGGAAAACGCGTAGTACACGATGAGCAGCATCGGCGAAAGGATAAAGATGACCATCCATACGATGTACGGATAGGAAAATACGCTGCGCTTCATTTCTCCGCGCCCCCCTTCCCTAGATCTCCTCTTCGGGTTCGACGCCCTCCTCGGGGTCGATGTCCGTATCCTCCACGGAAAGCTCCATCGCGTCCGGCGTGACGGACTTGTGCATGATGTGGATGGCGTCGGGCAGAATGATAAGCCCCACCTCGCTGTCCACGGGCATGTAGTCGGTAGAATGTACCGTCCATGTGAAATCGTTGCACTCCACGCGGAATTCATAGTGCACGCCCATGAACAAAACGCTTCTTACGATGCCCCTGAGCTTTGCGCCCTCGGGCGCGACCATGTCGATATCCTCGGGCCGCACCACCGCGTCCACGGGCTGGTTTTTCATAAAGCCCTTGTCCACGCATTCGTAGACGGCGCCGTGGAAGCGGACCTTATAATCCTCGAGCATTTCGCCGGGCACGATGTTGCTCTCGCCGATGAACTTCGCCACGAATATGTTTTTCGGCTCGTTGTAGATGTCCGTCGGCGTGCCGATCTGCTGGATGACGCCCTCGTTCATCACAACGATGGTGTCGCTCATGGTGAGCGCCTCCTCCTGATCGTGCGTCACGTAGATGAAGGTGATGCCGAGGCGCTGCTGCATGCGCTTGAGCTCGAGCTGCATCCCTTTACGGAGCTTCAGGTCGAGCGCGCCCAGGGGCTCGTCCAAAAGCAAAACCTGGGGGCGGTTCACGAGCGCCCGCGCGATGGCGACGCGCTGCTGCTGGCCGCCCGATAGCTGCTCGATCCAGCGCTTGCCGTAGCCCTTGAGATTCACAAGCTCCAGCATTTCATCAACGCGCGAATGGATCTCCTCCTTGGAGAGCTTTTGTATCTTGAGGCCGAAGGCGATGTTGTCGAACACGTTGAGGTGCGGGAACAGCGCGTATTTTTGGAACACCGTGTTTACGCGGCGCTTGTAGGGGGGCATGGAAACGAGGTCCTTGCCAGCCATGAACACCTGCCCCTCGGAGGGCATTACAAAGCCCGCGATGATGCGCAGCATCGTCGTTTTGCCGCAGCCCGAAGGCCCCAAAAGCGTTAAAAACTCGCCGTCGCGGATGTAGAGGTTGATGTTCCTCAGCGCGTCCTCGCCGTCGTAGGTCTTGCGGATATTCACAAGTTCGATGAGGTGCTTGCTCACAGTCTGCCTCCGTTGCTCCTAAGAAAATATAGAACGGATCAAAAGCTCGGCGGAGTGGAGACCCAAAGGAGCTTCGCCTCCGTTTTGCCCGTATTTTTTACGTAGTGTACGCTCAGGGGCTTAAAGCAAAAGCTCTCGCCCTTTTTCACGCGGTATTTCCTGTCGCCTACCACGAGCGTTATGCCGCCCGATAGCACGTAGCCGAACTCCTCGCCCTCGTGCGGGTCGTCCTCCGCGGTGCGCCCGCCGTTCACGAGGGTTACGAGGATGGGCTCGAGCGCGTTTTTCTGCGCGTTGGGGATGAGCCAGCGTATGGAATGGCCGGTTTCCTCATCCTCCTTTACAAAAACGTCGTCCGCGCAAAAAACGACCTTTTCCTCCGCCTTTTCCGAGAAAAACTCGGCGAGGTCGGTGCCGAGCGCCTCCAAAATATCCATGAGCGTGGCAATGGAGGGGGAGGTCTGATCGCGCTCGAGCTGTGAAATAAAGCCCTTGGAGAGCTCCGTGCGGGCCGCAAGCTCCTCCTGCGTAAGGTTGAGCTTGATGCGGCGGCGCTTGATTTTGCTGCCGATTTTCACCGTTTCCGCCTCCTTTTTGCGTGTATGGGAAAATAAACTTTATGTTTACAACTCCTAAACAAACGAATTTATTAAACCACCAAATACGAAAAATGTCAACGGCTTTTTGTAAGGTATTGTTAAACCTAAGGTTTAGTGTCAGTTGCTTTGACGAAACGTATGCGCGGGGGTATAATCGTTGAAAAGGAAGGTGTGGGATATGCTGGAATTCAAAGGCGTTTCTAAATCGTACCCCGGCAAGCCGTTCGCGGTAAGGGATTTGAATCTTAAGGTAAACGCGGGGGACGTTTACGGCTTCATCGGCCATAACGGCGCGGGCAAAACGACCGCCATACGCTGCGCGGTGGGGGTGCTGGGCTTCGAGCAGGGCGATATTTTCGTAGACGGCGTTTCCGTGCGCGAAAACCCCGTCGCCTGCAAGCGCATGCTCGCCTACATCCCCGATAACCCGGATATCTACGACCATCTCACGGGGATGCAGTACATACGCTTCGTCGCGGATATCTTCGGCGTATCCGAGGAGGCGCGTAAGGGGCGCATCGACCGCTACGCGAAGGCGTTCGAGATGGAGCGCGAGCTTAACGGCCTCATTTCCGAGTATTCGCACGGTATGAAGCAAAAGACCTCCCTCATCGCCGCGCTCGTGCACGCGCCCAAGCTCCTGGTGCTCGACGAGCCGTTCGTGGGGCTCGACCCCGTGGCCGCGCACACGCTCAAAACGATTATGGGGGAGATCACCGCAAGCGGCGGCGCCATCTTTTTTTCCACGCATGTGCTCGACGTGGCGGAAAAGCTCTGCAACCGCATCGCCATCATCAAAAACGGCTCGCTCGTGGCGGACGGTGAGACCGCCACGGTCAAGGGCAACGCCTCGCTCGAGGACGTTTTCTTGGAGTTGATCGAAAAATGAAGAAGCTTTTGGCGATCATAAAGGTTTATCTCCTTGGCTTTGCCAGTTTCAACGTCATGCTCAAAACCAAGGATAAAAAGCGCCGCGGACGCGCCGTGGGCATGTTCGCCATGTTTCTTTTCGTGGGCGCGAGCATGCTCGGCTTGGCGTTCTCGTCGTTTTACGGCATGGGGTATGTGCTTAATCAGCTCGGCGCGCTCGACGCGCTTCTCGTGATCGCGTGTGCGGGAGCTTCGGTAACGGCGTTTATCGCCACCATCGCCAAGGTCGCGCCAACGCTTTTCACCTTCCGCGATTACGAGCTTTTGATGAGCCTGCCCGTAAACGAAAAGTCGCTCGTTTTGAGCCGCATCCTGCGGCTTTACGGTGCGAACCTCTTTTTCCTTTCGTTCGTGATGCTGCCCGCGGGCGCGGCCTATCTGGTATTTTCGCCGCAGGGGGCCGGGTTCTACCTTCGCTTTTTCTTTTTGCTGTTCTTCGTGCCGCTTGTGCCGCTCGCCCTCGCGGCGGTCGTAGGCACGCTTATTGCGTTTATCGGCGCGCGCTTCCGGCGCAGCAACCTCGTTTCGCTCGTGTTTATGTTCGTTCTCGTACTCGGCATCATGGCGCTTTCGTTCGCCACGCCGCAGGTGATGGAGCACATCGAAAGCATCAGCGCGCAGCTAAGCTCGGGGGTCACGCGCTTTTATCCGATCGCCGCTTGGTATGCCGGGGGCGTTTTGGGCGATGCGGCGCAGTTTTTGCTGTTTGCCGCCTTGAGCGCGGCCCTGTTCGCGGCGTTCGTGTGGGCGGTGGGGAAAAACTTCCAAAAGCTCAATACGCTGCTTCGCACCAAGGCGGGCATGCGCCTGCAAAAGGAGGAGGCGCAGCGCGCGAACTCGCCGCTTAAGGCGCTCTATAAAAAGGAGATCAAGCGCTACTTCGCTTCCACCCTCTATGTGTTCAACACCGCGTTCGGCGGGATACTCGCGGTGATTGCGGCGGTCGCGCTCGCGGTGATGGGCGAGGAAAAGCTCGGCGCGGCGATCGAGATGCCGGGCCTTGCAGGCATATTAAAATCCGCGGCGCCCTTCGCGCTCGGCGTGTTCGCGTGCATGAGCGCCACCACGCCCGCAAGCGTTTCCATCGAGGGCAACAAGCTCTGGCAGCTCAAGGCGCTTCCCGTAAGCACAAGCGACCTGTTTCGCGCAAAGGAGCTCGTGAGCATCTCCGTTATGGCCCCCGCCGTCGTGATTGCGGCGACGGTGCTCAACGTCGTATTGAAGGCCGATCCTTTGACCGCGCTTCTTATGTACTTTGTGCCGCTCGCCTACACCGTGTTCATCGCCCGTGTGGGGCTTTACGTAAACCTCTGCATGCCCAAGCTCGATTGGCGCAGCGAGACCGAGGTCATCAAGCAGGGCGCGCCCGTGATCGTGGCGATGCTCATCGGCTGGGCAGCCTCCATACCGCCCATCCTATGGCTGACGGGTGCTGGGGCGGAGCGTTCCGCGCTCTACAGCTGCCTCGCGCTGGCGGCCGTGGTCGCACTGATTTTCGCGGCGGGCCTGCTCCTTAAAAAAGACGGCGCGAAGCGCTTCGCAAGGCTGTAAGCCATGAATCTTCCCGAAACCGAGCGCCTGATCCTGCGCAAAATGGACGAAAACGACCTTCCCGCCCTGCGCCTTATCCTACAGGACGAAAAGGCGATGTACGCCTACGAGCACGCGTTTAGCGAGGAGGAGACCGTGCAGTGGCTCAATCGCCAGCTCGAGCGCTATGAAAAATACGGCTTCGGCCTCTGGGCCGCGGTTTTAAAGGCGAACGGCGAAATGATAGGGCAATGCGGCCTTACCATGCAGGCCGTGCCAAACGGTGAGGTACTCGAGATCGGCTACCTTTTTCAGCGGGTATTTTGGCATAAGGGCTACGCCACGGAGGCGGCGCGCGCGTGCAAGGCCTACGCTTTCGACGTGCTAAATGCGGACGAGGTATTTTCCATCGTCCGCGATACCAACTACGCCTCGCAAAACGTGGCCAGGCGCAACGGCATGCGCGAGCGCGGGCGGTTTATTAAGCACTATTGGGGCGTCGATATGCCGCATATCCTGTTTTCGGTAAAAAAAGGCGAGGGGTAAACCCTTTTGCGGCACGGTTTTTCTATTTCGAAGCGCGGGGGTGGCAGCAATGTCTAAGACGATCGGCATTATCGGGGGCATGGGGCCCTTGGCGGGGGCGGATCTCCTTGAAAAGATCATTCGCGTGACCGAGGCGAAAACCGACGGGGAACATATCCCGGTTTTTCTCCACAGCAACACGGCGATACCGGATAGAACCGCCGCGATCCTAAGTAACGGGCCAAGCCCCGTAAAGGAGATCGTGCGCTCGGCGCTTGCGCTCGAATCCGTCGGCGCCGAAGTTTTGGCGATGGCCTGCAACACGGCGCACTATTTTTACGAAGAGATAACGGCTTTTCTGCACGTGGAGCTAATCCACATGCCGCGGGAAACGGCCCTTGCCGCCGCGGACATGGGCTATAAAAAAGCGGCTCTTTTGGCTACGGACGGCACGGCTCGGAGCGGCGTCTATACGCGGGCGTTCGAGGATACGGGGGTTTCGCTTCTCCTGCCGGACGGCGGGGGGCAGGCCGCGGTCATGGATATGATCTACCGCGGCGTAAAGGCCGGGGCTTCTGTATGGGATACCCGCGCCGTTTTGGCGGCGATGCGGCGGCTCGGCGACCTTGGCGCGGAGCTTTTCATTTTGGGCTGCACGGAGCTTCCGATTGCGTTTACACGCTTCGGGATCGAGGCGAAAACGCTCGACCCCACGATGGTTTTAGCTAAAAAAGCGGTTGTGTGCGCGGGCGGAAAGCTGAAGGATGCGGATTAAAAAAGGAACGAACGGGGTTTGTCCGAACGCAAAAAACGTCCTCCGGTGAAACCGGAGGCCGTTTCAGCTTGTCGAGAAACCCGGTTTACGCAGCAGCGGAAACCGGGTTTCTCGTAAAATGAAGTCTGAAAGCAGAGTAAAAAAGAGAGGAAAAAGAGGCCTTCCCCTTCCAATTAGCCAGCTTTTTGAGGTTCATGGCAGCG
>JAJFTZ010000023.1 GCA_021372675.1 Eubacteriales bacterium | reverse complement strand
TGGATTTTCGAAACGCGGAAAGCTACCAGCAGCGCCACATCATCATCTACGGTCACAACATGAAGAACGGCACCATGTTTCACGACCTGATGAACTTCAAGCAGAAGGACTTTTTCGACGCGCACCGCACCGTTAAGCTCTTCTGGGACGGCGCGGAAACCGAATGGCAGATATACCTCGCCTACATCGTGATGCCAAACACCATTTACCACATCCACGTGCGCTTTGCGGACGATCAGGAGTTTGCCAACATCATGAACCAGACCATCGAGTACGCAAAGACCGTGAAACCCATGAACTACGACCCGTCCGTGACCATCAAGCCCACCGATCAGGTGATCACGCTTTCCACCTGCACCTACGAATACGACGGCTCCTACTTCGCGGTGATGGCGAAACGGGTGAAATAAGGGATAACCTAAGCTAACGATGAAGCGTCCCGCGCGAAAGCGCGGGACGCTTTTGCTCATGGTATTGTTCCTACTTTCATTAAGATTATTTTACTGCTAGCATTAAATATCTCTTAATTGAGCGGGAATCAGAAAAGCAGTGACAGTTCCATGCCGCAAGAATTTCTATTTATAAAACAGCGTTGCCCATTGTTTCTGATAATCGTTACCTGTATGGAACAAGTTGTAAATAGTATCACCGACGTAATTTAGCCATCGGCTTCTATCATAATTTAAACATAATGGATATGCTTCAGGTAAAGTACGAATGTAAAAACCATCAGCCGCTTTGTCATAATATAATTGAACCTGTGTTTGTGTAACGATTTTGTCTGGTTTCGGTATTGAAACAGCATTTTCAATATTTTCTTCATCTGGCCAATATTCGGCTTCAAGCTGCATATGCACAGATAGTTCCAAGATGCCACTTTCCTCAGCGTCCGTCACATTTGCGGAGAGAATATAGATGTCCTGTCTTTCATATACGGAAGGAGCCACATTACCTTCATTGTGGTAACGGTTCAAATATCCGATTTCGTTACGGCAAGCGGTAAGATTATACCACACCATCCAATCTTCTATATAGCCTGTACCACCACCGCCGTATACATGGTACAACATCCATTCCTGATCGGCAAATTCTAGGAAACTTGTTTGTGAATCACCATCTGTAGCTTCATAACAAACATAGCTGCACGGCATAAAGAAGTCACCCTCTTTGCGAAAGAACAGGTTCACTGCTTCATTGGAATTGTACGTCGTGATATACATGCGTATATAATTGCCATCCATCACATTTATGCATTGTACGTCGTTTACGGTAAACTCGCAGGGGAAAGATTGCTCCATTTCTACGCCAATATTCTCCAAGATTGCTTGCAACTCTCCAAGTGACTTAGCGGCTAGCGTTTCACCCAAAATCTCAATTTGCGCATAGGTTAAACGATTACCCGTAAGCAGTCCTTCCGCTTCCGGCTGAAATGTCAGGCTCAGTTTTGTTCCACGCAAAAAGAAAGGTTCCTGATCTTGAGGAACGATCACCCGATCCGCCAACAACACGTTCGTATCGTTATCCGGCGTAATAGGCGGCGAGTCTTCTAATGAGGTTATATCTTGCACAAAAGAGACGTCAGGGGTATATGCAGCGGCTGCTTCTGGCGGCAGAGACATCTGCGGCGTATTTGCGGAGTTTGAACAGCCGGCAAGCAGCAATACACATAATGCGAGGATAACAATACGCATGAATCCGCCTCCTTGCTATTGAGACATTATACCACTGCCATATGAAGATAATGTTAAGAAAATCGCGTTTCATAGCGCCTCGCCTACGTATTTTTGGTATAAAATGAGTCTGACTAATATTGAAGTGACAACTCCGGACCGGGGGCAATTGAGCCTTCTTACGTAATAAAGTTAACTTGACCGTAAAGCAATTCCGTGCCAGAATTATCTAAACTTGGGCAGCGAATTTTTACCGGCACATACGCGCATATTAAAACGCTATGAAAATCGAGCTTGCCCGAATCGATCGTATCCGTTGCGAATCAGTAGATTGTTCAAGGAGAATCGTCAATGAAAAAGCATTTGTTCGCGATCATGGCCGCCGCATTTCTTATACTTTTGTTTGCGGGCTGCTCGTACACGCAAATGCGGGATTTTGACGATATGCCCGCCGTTTCGCCCGGCGCGCCGGTAGACAATGACGAGGAAGCAGAGGGGACGGAGGAGGCAGGCGCATATTTCAACCCCTATAACCGCTCGGTCGTGTCCGACGGCGCCGATGTGTATTACTGCGCTACGGACGGTATCTACAAGATTTTAAACGGGGAGTCCGGCGAAGAAAAAATCGTTGACGGAGAGCACATCTTCTACATCACGGCGCACAATAACTGGATCTATTATACAGACAATGGGCAGCTCTGCAGGGTCAGTAAAGACGGCGCAAAACGCACGGTATTTCACAATGCGGCGAGCTCCGGCACCGTTGCGTGTCTAGGGGATACGCTCTACGTTTCCTCTAGCACCGGCGACGGCCTTTGTGTTTACACGGCAGATATCGCCTCCGACCCCGATACGCTTGTGTTCACGGAGCACCCTCGGGGCTATCCGGCGCCCAACGGGTTTTTTTACAGCAGGGAAAGCATTGCGGGCCAAGAGGGTGGATGCGATCTTTTCCGTATCTCGCCCGACACGGATGAAGCCATTTTGATTTATCGTGATAACGTGTCTTATTTCCGGTACTTAATTACCGATCGCGAGATATTCTACTGCGACAACGAAGATATTTATCGAATGTCGCTTAACGGCAAGCATCCCATAAAGTTTATCGATTATCCGGATATCGGCTATCTCCCCTTGAGGTTTTTCAACTTTGATGCCGAATACTTATATGTGTATTTCCGTGACGAAGGTCTTTGTAGGATGAACCGGGTAACGGGGGAGACAGAGGCTGTCTCCTTTCCCGCGAATCCCGGAGCGTCGGATGTCGTAGACGGGTACCTTTACGGATATGATAACCGCGTCAGGGTTAGAAAGAAGCTGCCTGACGGCGCGTTGGAATATGCGCCGTTCGCGTAAGCCCCAAACCAGTAACTGAAGCACCATGCGGTAACGGGTCGATTTACTGCATTTTTACTGCATCTTAAAAATAATGTCCCAGTATGCCATAGAAATAGTGGACATAATGCAAAAAAGCAAACGTAGGGGTTGCCTATAAAAAGTGGCTTTTGGGGGATAAAAAGGGGTTTTTCCGACCTAAAATCCCAATCCTCATCGAAAAAGTGACTTGTGTCACTTTTTCGAGAGTTACAGGAAGTACCTGTTCGTAAACTCGTACCCTGCGGGCACTACTGATGTCGCCTATGGCGACAATTAAGGTTGCGGTCGGCACTTCCTGCAAAGTAGCCCTTGCTGCGCAAGTCCTTCCGCCGTCGCCGCGCATGTCGGCCCCAGGCGGGATACGCCTTAGGGCACTAGGCCTGCGGGCCGTCGCCGACGGCGGGTTAGAGCCTCCGGGGCTTTTGGCCCCGAACCCCTAAAAAGGTTTTCCAGCAGCCTAACGCTTTTAAGTTATGCAGAAGGAGCCGTAAAGCGGCGCTCCGCCACTGCGCGAGATAAAAGAGGGGGCGTGCCGCCATAAAATACGTGATTTTTGGCGACATGCGCGGCAAAAATCCGCCCGCAGGTGAAAACTCGCGCGCATGGCTACAGCCATGCGCGCGAAAGCGAAGCGCCTACCACGGCCTTCGGCCGCATACGAAGTGCTTTTTCCAATACGGGGTTTTGTATTCGCGCTTCATGACCTTGCCGTTGCCGGAAGAGGCGTCGATCATTAGGGTGCTGCTGATGATGATGCCCACGTGGCCCACCTTGGTAAAGTCGTTGTCGTAGAACAAAATGAGGTCGCCGGCCTTGAGCTTGTTGATATCGGTGATCTTTTCCCAATCGTCCACCTTGGAATAGCCCGCGGCGGTAAGCCTGGTACGGTTGCTGCCCGCGGTCTTGAGGCAGTAATACACGAGGCCGGAGCAATCGAAGCTATTGGGGCCTCTGTTGCCGAGCACGTATTTCTTGCCGAGCTGCGCTTTGGCGGTCTTGATCATTTCGCTGATGTTGGCCTTGCGGCGCTTCTCCTTCGCCTTGGAGGCACTCATGACCGCCTTGTCGGAGTAGAGGCGGTCCATGGTGGCCTCGCCGGTAAGGCCGTCAGCGCTCAGGCTGTTGCGCTTTTGAAATTCCTTGATGGCGGCGGTGGTCTCGTCGCCGTAATGGCCGGTAGCGCGGGTCATGTAGCCCAGATCGACGAGTTGGAGCTGCAGCTCCTTCACGTCGTCGCCATCCATGCCGAGCTTCAAAAGGTATTTGGGCGCGTCGTCGGCATAGATGCGGTCGAGCGTTTCGGGGCCGGCGATGCCGTCCTGCGCTACGCCGATCTGGCGCTGGAAGCGCTGTACGGCGTCCTCGGTGGCGGGGCCGAACAAAAGCGTAGGCTCGTCGATATCGAGGTAGCCAAGCCGCATCAGCCTTTCCTGCAAACGCGTGACCTCCTCGCTTTGGTCGCCGCGCTTGAGCGTGGGATCGGGCGTGGGGCTGGGCGTGGGAGAAGCGATGGGGGCGGGCGTGGGCGATGGCGAGGGTAAGGAGATCACCACGTCGCCGGCGGCGGTATGGGCGGCGTCCGACGCGGGCGAAGGAAGGGCGGGAAGGTCGGCAGCGCCCTTGGCGGAAGCCGCGGCAACGTTTTTCGCGCCGACGGCGATCAGCACCACAACGAGTATTGCGAGTACGATGGGGGCGAGCGGTATGCAAACCGCCAAAAAGCGAAGCCTTTGGGGAAGCTTATCCGCCAAGGCGTAAAGCGATCTAACGAATTTTCTTACCGCGCGTTTGAAGCGCCGCATGTATCAGCCCTCCTTCTTGCCGTAAAACGGAAAAACATGCCGGAAAGCGCATAAAAGCGCCGAATTGCCGTTTTTCTCATTTTATCCGCGGTTTGGCGGTTTGACAATGCCGCGCGGCAAGAAGTCAGAGATTATTCACAATATGGGATAAAAGCTAGTCGTCGCCCCTTAGGAGGTTTTCCGCGTAATCCCTAAGCCCCGCATAGGTGTTTACGCTGTTGGCGCGCGTGCCGATCTGCTCACGCACATAGTCGGGCAGCTTTTCGTAATAGGCGCGCGCCTCGTCGTTTGCGCGCATTAAATCGAACACGCTCCTATACTTCGGTTCCATGATTTTCATCCTCCGTTTTTGAATCTAGTATGCGCCCGCATAAAGAACATGTTGCGCGGGCGGAATTTGCGCTATAATGGAAAAAACGCGAAGGAAGAACAGCATGGAAACGCCGCGCATCGACAACCTCATACGGAGCGAGAGGAAAAGCGTGGGGCTCAGCGTCACGCGTGAGGGGCTTCTCGTGGTGCGCGCGCCCAAGCGCCTGCCGGTGGCCGCAATCGAGGACGCGGTGCGCGAAAGGGCGGGCTGGATACGCAAAAAGCAGGAAGAAAACCGCGCGCGGATGGGTAATTTTCCCCCGCACGCCTATGAGGAGGGCGAGCGCTTCCTTTTCCTGGGGGAAGGTCTTACGCTGCATTACTCCGCGAACGTCAAAAAGATATTTTCCTCGGGCGGGGTGCTGTTCGTGCCCATGGAAAAGCGCGAGTCCGTGCGCAAAACGGCACGCGGGTCCGCGCGCGGGGCGGTGGAAGCGTGGTATAAGGCGGAGGCGCGCGCGTATTTTGCGTCAAGGCTCGGGCATTTCGGCGCGCTCATGGGCGTGAGGCACACCTCGCTGCGCCTCTCCTCCGCGGTCACGCGGTGGGGCTCGTGCGCTTCAGGCGGCGGCATAAGCCTCGCGTGGCGGCTTATTTCAGCGCCGCCGGAGCTGGTCGATTACGTGATCGCGCACGAGCTTGCGCACCTTAAACGGCGCGATCATTCCGTGGCGTTTTGGGCGGAGGTATTTGGCGTGCTGCCGGACTATAAAAAAAGGCGGAAGGAACTGGGCGAGTTTTCGCCCGTTCTGACAAACCTGTAATATCCTATTTTTTCGGAGGTTGTTATGGCTTTTTACTTTGAGGAACCCTCGCATACCTTTGGGGAATACCTTTTGATTCCCTCCTACTCCCATGCGCAATGCACGCCGGAAAACACGGTGCTTCGCACGCCGCTATGCCGCTTCAAAAGGGGCGAGGAAAGCCCGCTTTCCATCAACGTGCCCTTGGTTTCCGCCATTATGCAGGCCGTCTCGGACGATAAAATGGCGGTCGCGCTGGCGCGCGAGGGCGGGGTCGCGTTCATCTACGGCTCGCAGACGGTCGAAGCGCAGGCGGAGATGGTGCGGCGCGCCAAGGCGTACAAGGCGGGCTTTTCGCCGAGCGATTCCAACATCACGCCCGACGCCACGCTCGAGGATATTTTGAGGCTTAAGGAGAAAACGGGGCATTCCACCGTCGCCGTCACGCACGACGGCACGCCCACGGGCAAGCTTCTGGGGCTCGTGACGAGCCGCGACTACCGCCCGAGCCGCATGGAGCGGAGCCTTAAGGTGGAGGCGTTCATGACGCGTATCGATAAGCTCGTGTTCGCCTACGAGGGCGTGAGCCTCAAGGAGGCCAATAACATCATCTGGGACCATAAGCTCAACGCGCTGCCCATCGTCACCAAGGAGGGCAACATGGTCGCCTTCGTGTTCCGCAAGGATTACGACAGGCACAAGGAAAACCCGCTTGAGCTTTTGGACGCTCATAAGCGCTACGTAGTCGGCGCGGGCGTCAACACGCGCGACTTTGAGGCGCGCATCCCGGCGCTCGTGGAAGCGGGCGCGGATGTGCTGTGCCTCGATTCGTCGGACGGCTTTTCGGAGTGGCAGGCGCGCACGCTCGCTTTCGTGCGTGAGCGCTACGGCGAAGCGGTGAAGATCGGCGCGGGCAACGTGGTGGATCGGGAGGGCTTCCGCTTTCTCGCGGACGCGGGGGCGGATTTTATTAAGGTAGGCATCGGGGGCGGCTCCATCTGCATTACGCGCGAGGCGAAGGGGATCGGGCGCGGGCAGGCGACGGCGGTGATCGAGGTAGCCAAGGCGCGCGACGAATACTTCGAGGAAACGGGCGTTTACGTGCCCATCTGCGCCGACGGCGGGATCGTGCTCGACTACCATATCACGCTCGCGCTCGCCATGGGCTGCGATTTCTGCATGCTCGGGCGCTATTTCGCCCGCTTCGACGAAAGCCCCACGAGCAAGGTGCTCATCAACGGCGTGTACATGAAGGAATACTGGGGCGAGGGGAGTGCGCGCGCCAAAAACTGGCAGCGCTACGACATGGGCGGCGGCGCGAAGCTCAGCTTTGAGGAGGGCGTGGATTCCTACGTGCCCTACGCGGGCAGCCTTAGGGATAACCTCGCCGCCACGCTCGCCAAGGTGCGCTCCACCATGTGCAACTGCGGGGCGCTTAGCATAAAGGAGCTCCGCGAAAAGGCGAAGCTCACCCTCGTTTCCTCCGCAAGCATCAGCGAGGGCGGCGCGCACGACGTGCTGCTCAAGGATAGCGCGATGGGATACCGCGAGAAATAATACGAATTTTGGCGCGTAACGTCGATGATTGCGAAATATTATCTATCTTTGTGAAAATGTTAGAACATACTTGCAATCATGCTCGCGATACGGCTACAATAGCAATACAAAAGGTTTGCCCACCGGCCGGAAGAAAAACCGGCCGAATAAAAAACGGGAGGTGACGCTCTTACGTTTCGAAAAAGACCCTTTTTCTTCCCGCGAGCCGGACAGTGCGCGCAGCGCTCTATCGCATTCGGGCGGCGGAACTGAGAACGGAGAACCCCAACTCCGAAGGTGCGCTTTATAAACCACGGGCGCGCGCCAAAAAAGAGGCTGAAAACCCGGAACCCCAACCGGAAAAGAAAAGAGGCCGTTTGACCACGTTGAGCGTTATCAACGAGGCATAAACGGAGGCCTCGGCTCCAAAACCGAGGAGAAAAATTCGGGGAGGTTTTCAGAAATGTACAAAAAACCTTTAGCGCTTCTTTTGGCGCTGGTCATGGTGCTCGCGATGTTCCCGGCCGTATCGCTTGCGGCAAAGGGCGATGTGCACCAAGTCACAAGCTGGCCTAACGGCAAGGCGCAGCTCATCGGCGGCGAGCCGCAATGGGTGTTCTTCAAGCAGGGCAACCCTCCCAGTAACGGCATCGCCGCGATCTGGACGCCGCAGGAATTGGGCGATACCGAGAAAGCGGCCTATCTCGCTGAAGTCAAAACGAAGGACCCCTCGATAAGCGGGATTACTCTTTCGGGCGTATCCTTCTTCACCGGCAGTCAAATCATCACCAATGGGAACAACAATACGGGCAAGTACCGCGTCGGACAGGAAAACGGCGTTTGGTATGTTTATGTCGACGTGGATAAATTGAGCCACTTCTACTACAAGGAAGGTGAATCGCTCGGCAGGGTGACGGTCAACGCGAGCGTCGTCGAAAACTTCCGGATCATCACTTTACAGGATCAGTACAAGTACGATGTGCAGGATTTCTATCTGTATAACGTGCAGGATTTCTACAAGTATAACGTGCAGGATTTCTACAAGTGCGACGTACAGGATTTCTACGGGCGCACCGCGCAAAATATCTACATCCCCATGTTCGCGAAGAAGGCCGTTAAGGCCGGGAGCGACACACTGGTCGCCTGGCGGGACAATAAGACCATTCCGGGCGGCACCTTCAACAACGGCATGACCTATCTCGAGATCGACGCCGCAACGGCGAGGGAAACAGGCTATATCTTCGGCATCGCGGATTCCAGCCCGAGCAACAGGTATGTCGGCTACAACTTTAATGTCAGAATAGAGGGCAACGAGCTTGTCATCTCCTTTGACAGCCGCTTCATCAGCGCGGGCGTTTCCGCCAAGGTTTACAGTACCGCGCCCGCCAAGCATGATCCATCGGGCCATAAGACGATGCGTACCGGCGACGAGCTGAGGCTCCCCCTGCCGGCTCCTGCCGCAAGCGCCAAGGCCCCCGCCGCAAGCGTAACGGCCGTGAAAAACGGCAACAACGTGACGCTCACTATAACGGACGGCGCCTCGATATTCACCAGCGTTGTGCAGTATGAGAAAAATGCTGCGAAGAGCTACTCCTTCAACGGCTATACCGTTGCGGTTTCCTACAACGGCAGCGGTGTGAAATCCGCTGCGATCACCGCCCAGCCGCCCGCGGCGCCCGTCGTGGAACCCGCGGCGCAGAAGTATTACCTGTTCTTCCATCTCGAGAACGGCGTGAACTTCTACGAAACCTTCGACTATCAGTTTGCCGGCTGGAAGCTCGACGAAATCAAATACAGCGATTACGAGAAAGTCGACACTACTGAGGGCAATCCTTACTGGGTGAGAACCGAGACCAGCGCCCCCTACTTTGTGGAAACCGAGACCGGCGACCCCTACCTCGACCATACCGACACGGGTGAAAATTACCTTGTCGCGAAAGACGTTGAGATCGGCAATATACCCTCCACCCGGCCTTACACGGGAGCCGTTACGCTGACCGTTGACGGCGTGCCGCAGACCCTCGGAACCGAGTTCACCCTTGCGCCGGGCGCGCATACCTTCGTTCTCGGCTTTGCCGACAGAACCGTGACCGAGATTTGGACGGTCAACGCGGGCGACGTGCACAGCTTCACCTTTGCCACGCAGTACGTTGACGGCTTAAACGAAACAAACCGCGCGGCAGATCTGGTTACGGAAAACAAGCTTGAAGACGCCGTAACCGCGAACAGGCTTGACGACGTGACGACCGAAAACAGGCTTGACGACGTGACGACCGAAAATAGGCTTGCCGACGTATACAATCCCGACACATGGCTCGATGATCTTTATCGCGGAAGCATCGATCCCGAAGATTCCGAGAGCATCCTGTACGGCATCTACACCCCGGCAAGGCCCTAACGCAAACGCCTCTTAAGGTACACAAACAGGGAGCGGCAAAATATTGAACTGACCCCAAAAAGTTAGACAAAGATTGATTAAGCGGCCATTAGGGCTTGTTGTCTGTGAATAGCAGGCAGCAAGCCCTTTAGCTTTGCCTTGCTGCGTCGGTTATTGTAATAATCGAGATAGTCAACGAGCTCCTGTTTGAAATGCTCTATGGATTCAAACTCTTGCAAGTACAGCAGCTCGCCCTTGAGCAAACCAAAGAAATTTTCAATCACCGCATTATCTAAGCAGTTGCCTTTGCGGCTCATGCTCTGGCAGATGCCTTTCTTGCGGATCATTCTTTGATAATGCTTGTGCTGGTACTGCCAGCCTTGGTCGGAGTGGAGAATTAAGTTTGTTCCATCCGGTATCTCCGAACAGGCTTTTTCCAGCATTTCAGTCACCATAGAAAGAACCGGTTTGTCCGAAAGCGAATAACTCACAATGTCCCGGCAGCACAAGTCAGGAATCGGCGACAGGTAAAGCTTCTGCCCAAACAGAGCAAACTCCGTCACATCAGTGACCCATTTCTGGTTGGGCTTCTCGGCCTCAAAGTTGCGCTCGAGCAAATTTGGAGCAATTTTCCCGATTTCACCCTTGTAGGATTTGTACTTCTTCATCCGCACATGGCAAATGAGCCCTTGCTCTTTCATTAACTGCTGCACCGTCTTATGGTTCAGCACAAAGCCGCTGCTGCGCAACTCCGATGTGATACGTCGGTAGCCATAACGCCCTTTGTTTTCGTGGTAGATGGCGGTGATTGCCGCCTTGGCCGCTGCATACTTATCGGGCTTACCTTGCTGCTTGAGATGGTAATAGAAGGTTGCTCGGGGCAGCTGAGCGATGGAGAGGAGAATATCCAGAGAATAACTGTACGCAGTCGCTGGTTTTCGGCAATCAAATCTTCTTCAATCCGCTTGTCCAACTGTGGCTTACGGCCCTCCCGGGTACCTGTAACTGCACTGGATCGCCCTCGACGTTCAATATATAACCCCTCTGCCCCTTTTTCCAAATAGATGCGTTCCCATTTTTTAATCCTTTCGCAACCGGCGACATCGTATTTGCGCATTGCTTCGCGATAACTTAACCCATTGTTGCGAACATCTTCTACGACTTTTTGCTTGAATTCACCTTCGTAGTTTTTCGTCGGTACTCCCTTTGGCATGAAAATGCACCCCTCTCGTTTTTCAGTGTATCACACTGTCCAACGTTTGGGGTGCTGTTCAAAATTTCGCCGCTCCCTTTCTTTCTGTTTTCAAAGCTTTACTTTTTCTTTTTCCCGCTCGTGTTTTCCTCCGCTTGCTTGGCGGCTTTTTCCTCCTCGATCTCGAGAAGCTGTATATCCATCAGCCGCATTTCCGCGTGGTCGACGAGGCGCGGCGTGCCGGGCTCCGTCGTTTTCGCACGGAAAAAATAGCTTTTGGCGTTTTTAACGTCGCAGAGCTTAAGGTAAAGCTCCGCGGTGATTACGCAAAGCTGCTGCTCCTGCGGGGGCGTAAGGTCGAGGTTCATGTACACCTCGAGGTAGGCGTCGAGCGCTTTTTGGGTGGTTGCAAGCTCCATTTGCGTATCTTCACAGTCGCCGTACAGGCGGCCCAGCTTCAAAAGCAGGTTGGCCGTGGCGCTCTCATGCTTCATAAAATACACGGGCGCGCATACGAGCGCGAGATAATAGCCCGCGAATACGGCCATGGGCGAGCGGGGCGCCGCGAAAAGCGCGTGAACATCCGCGCCAAGCCCCTTAAGCTCCTGCGGGGGCACGGCGTTGGGCTTATCCGGCTTTTGGAACATATCGGTGAGCGCGCTAAAAAGGCAATGCGGGCAGGTGGTTACGTCGTAATGGAGAGGCTCCACGCCCTTATAGCGGTTTCGCATATCCTTGTCGGTGCGCTCGATCGTAAGCTGTGAGGGCTTTACGCGCAGCGCCTTAAAGCTTTTTTTGCAGACGGGACACACATAGCTTTTTTCCATCAGGTGCACCGTATCCGCAACATCCATCTCGAGCGGGTGGGATATGTGCCCCTCGGGGAACAGCGCAAATTCTACGTGCTCGGGCGGCGCGATAGGCGCCTCCCCCGCAACGGCGCTCTTTACCGCGGGTGCGTTCGCTCCCCGCGCGGACGCCACGGACGGCTCGGAAACGACGGCGGTCGGCGCGGCGGCCTGAAGCTCCAGCCAGGGCGCGCCCGCGCGCTTTATAAGCTCCGCGTCAATCTGCGCCGCGCGCTCCGCGAGCGCCTTCATCAGCTCGTAGGCAAGGCCCGGTTCGTCCGCCATAAAATCGGCGACGGTTCGCCGGCTCACGGAAATGGTGATTACGTCGGTGAGCGCAACGGACGTATACGGCGAGTTCTGTTCCAAAAAAAACGCGGCGTCGCCGAAGAAATCGCCGGAGCCGTACTTTTTAATAAGCTTTTGCGCCGGCTTTTTGTAACTTAAAAAAAGGCCGACCTCGCCGCGCAGCACGATGTGCAGCGAGTCGGTTCTGCCGCCGCGCGCGATGACGTCCTCCTTCAGATACTTGGACGCGTAATTCAAACCCTTCAGTACGCCCAGATTCATGCGATGCACCTCATATCCCTTATCATAAACGCAAACACCGCGCTCCGCAAGTACAATTTGACAAAAGTTGTGCAAAAAGGCACATAAAATGTAACTATAAAAACATCCGGAACGCGCTCGGCAGCGCGTAATCGGCCGCAAGCTCGCCATCGTCCGCCCACAGAAAACGCGCGTCGGCGCGCGCGCATAAAATGACGTAGCAGGTCATATGCCATACGATGTGTGTGAACACGTGCGTTTTCTCCGTGCTTTTCAAAAGGGAAACGGGCGCGACATTCCACGCCGCCGCCGCGTCGAGCGCCTCTTGCGCCTTGAGCCTGCCCGAGAGGTTGGGAAGCTCGAAAAGCCTTGCGAGAAGCCCCGTATCGGGGCGCTTTTGCACCGCCGTACGGCTGCCGCACCGCAGCAAAAACACCGTGTGCTCCTCCTCGCGCCTTTCTTTTTTCGGCGTGCGCACGGGAAGCCCCTCCGCCGTGCCTTTTTGGAAGCCCGCGCAAAGGTGTGCGACGGGACAAAGGGAGCATTTGGGCCTGGAGTTGGGGAGGCATACCGTCGCGCCAAGCTCCATGAGCCCCTGCGTGAGGTCGCCCGCGTTTGCCTCAGGATAGATCGCGCCTAAGGCGCTTTCCACGCGCCGTTTTACGGCGGGGTCGTCTACGCTCTCGGCGCGGTTTACGACCCTCGTTACCACCCTGAGCACGTTCCCGTCCACGGCAGGCGTCGGAAGATCGAAGCAGATGGAGGCGATCGCCCCCGCCGTATACGGCCCTATGCCGGGGAGGGCGCGAAGCCCCTCGAGCGTGCATGGGAAGCGGCCGCCGTGCAGGGAAACGATAAGCTTCGCCGTTTCCTTGAGCCGCCGTGCGCGGGCGTAGTAACCAAGGCCCTCCCAAAGCTTCATAAGCGCCTCGTCGCCGCCCGCAGCGAGCGAAAAAATGTCGGGACAGCGCGTTAAGAAGCGCTCAAAATAGGCCTTTACGGCTTCGACGCGCGTTTGCTGGAGCATGATCTCCGAAAGCCACACCCGGTAGGGGTCGCGGTCGCGCCGCCACGGCAGGTCGCGCGCGTTTTCCCGATACCACGCGGCGAGCGCCGCGCCGAAGCCCGAGGAGAGCGCATACGCCGCCGGTTCGGGGTTTGTTTTCCCGCTTCTTGCCATGATGCGCCTCCCTTTGCTTTTTTTCTATTGTAGCATATATGCGCGCGGTTTTGGACAAATGGACGGCTCGGATGCCGCCGGTTTTAAATATAACTTGAATTTCTATGGCGATTTGATAAGATATACTTGTTGAAAGTTGTACATTTTCGACGTCTCCGTCCGTGCGCGGTAAGCTTTACGGCGGAGGGAATGCGGGGAGAAGTCGCATGGATGTGTACATCGCAAGGCAGCCTATCTTCAACCGCCAGATGAACGTCTACGGTTACGAATTGCTGTACCGCAAAAGCCAAAATAATTTTTACGAGGGAACCGACGATGACGAGGCGACCGTTTCGCTCATCAACAATACGTTCCTCGTTTTTGGCTTGGGCGAATTGGTGGACAACACGCGCGCTTTCATAAACTTCTCCGAAAACCTGCTGCTCGACGATATCGTGTACATGCTCCCCAAGGAGCAGGTCGTCATAGAGGTGCTCGAGCGTGTGGAGCCCACGCCGGACGCGGTAGATGCTTGCGCGAAGCTTAAAAAAAAGGGCTACACCATTGCGCTCGACGATTTCGTGCTCGACATGCACACCGATCGGTACGCCCCGTTTATCAGCGCCGCGAGCATCATAAAAATCGAATTCCCCAGCATAAACCGCGCGAACGGCGCGGAAATGGCCGAGATGATAAAGCGCTATCCCAACGTTACCTTCCTTGCTGAAAAGGTGGAAACGCGCGAGGATTTCAACTTTGCCTGCGAGCTCGGCTTCAAGCTGTTTCAGGGCTATTTCTTCAGCAAGCCCGTCATGGCAAACGCCCGCGACATAGGCTCCCTCAACACCAACCTCATTATGATTTTCAACGAGCTCGGGCGCAAGGAGCCGGATTACCGCGCCGTTATGGAGGGGATCCAGCGCGACGTGGGGCTTTCCTATAAGCTTTTAAAAATGGCCAATTCCGTTTACTACGGCTCGCGCACCCGCATCGACTCGGTAAAGGGCATGCTCGTGCAGATCGGCGTGGACGAGGTGCGCCGCTGGGTGCAGCTGATGATGCTGCGCGGCGTGCGAAAGCCGGAGAACGCGGAGCTCGTCAAAAACTCCATCGTGCGCGCGAAGATGCTTTCCCTTATCGCCAACGACATCGGCCACTGCAACGAGAACGATTATTTCATGGCGGGCATGTTTTCCTCGCTCGACACGCTTTTGAATACCACCATGGAGCATGCGCTCACGGGCCTTCCCATCTCCGACGAGGTGCGCGGCGCGCTCATGGGCGAGGAGGGGCAGCTCCGCTGCCACCTCGAAATGGTCATAAAAATCGAAATGGCCGATTGGACGTCCCTCGAGAGCAAAAGCGAATACCCCTGCCTTTCCCCCGAAAAATACATGGAGTATTATATACAATCAATACGGTGGCAGCAGGCGATGTCGCAATAATCAAGCAAGCGTTCTGCGGCCGCTTGCTTGAGATCCGCCTGCGGGCGGGTTTTTCAGGAAATACCCGCGTCTATGGATTTCGCTCCCGCACTTTCGGCGATAACGCCGCCTATCCTGAATTTTTATTCATGAGGTCAAAAATGCAATCCGAGCTTTACAGAGCCTATGTGAACATCCTTCACGAGGAGCTCCTTACCGCCATGGGCTGTACGGAGCCCATCGCCATCGCCTACGCGGCAGCCCTCGCGCGCGAGGCGTTGGGCGCGCTGCCCAAACGCATGCACATACTGGTGAGCGGCAACATCGTAAAAAACGTGAAGAGCGTGATCGTGCCGCACACGGGCGGCATGAAGGGCATTTCGGCGGCGGCCGCGGCGGGCGCGGTCGCGGGGCGCGCGGCGGAAAAGCTGGAGGCGCTTTCTCGGGTTACGCAGGCGCAGCTTAAGGAAATCGCCGAATATCTTAAAACCGCGGAGCTTTTGGTAGAGGAAAGCGACCGCGGCTGCGTGTTCGATATCGAAATAAGGGCGTATCGCGACGGGCATAGCTCCATGGTGCACATAAGCGGCCACCATACCGACGTCGTCCGCATCGAAAAGGATGGGGGAGCCCTGCTGTGCCGCGACGCGGCGGGAAATGAAACGCCCTGCCTTACCGACCGCGGCCTTTTGAATGTGGAAAGCATCGTAAGCTTTGCCGACGAGGCGGATCTCGCCGACGTGCGCGCGCTCCTTAAGCGGCAGATCGAGCTGAACACCGCCATTGCCGAGGAGGGCATACGGGGCGATTACGGCGCGCGCATCGGCAAGATCATGCTCGCCTCGTTTGGCTCGGGCGTAACGAACCGCGCCAAGGCCATGGCGGCGGCCGGTTCGGACGCGCGCATGAGCGGCTGCGAGCTGCCGGTCGTTATCAACTCCGGCAGCGGCAACCAGGGCATCACCGCCTCGCTCCCCGTGATCGTCTATGCGCGGGAGCTTCAAAAAGACGAGGATGCGCTCCTCCGCGCGCTCGTCGTTTCGAACCTGATTACCATACATTTAAAAACCGGCATAGGAAGGCTTTCGGCCTACTGCGGCGTTGTCAGCGCGGGCTGCGGCGCGGGCGCGGGCGTCATGTACCTGCACGGCGGCGGCCGGGAGGAGATCGCGCATACGGTGGTGAACGCGCTCGCCATAAACTCCGGGATCATCTGCGACGGCGCGAAGGCGAGCTGTGCTGCGAAGATCGTATCCTCGGTGGAGGCGGGGCTTTTGGGCATGTACATGTACATGCATAAAAGCGAGTTTCTCGACGGCGACGGCATCGTCGTGAAGGGCGTGGAAAGCACCATCAAAAACGTCGGTGAGCTCGCGCGCGAGGGCATGCGGGAGACCGATAAAAAGATCATAAGCCTCATGCTGCGCTAGAAGCGCAGTCTCCTTAGAATCAAGGACAGGAGAGTTGCAATGGTTTCCATCCTGCTGCTTTGTGTCATCTACCTTTCCTTCATAAGCCTCGGCCTCCCCGACCCGCTCTTGGGCTCGGCGTGGCCTACTATATCCGGCTCGCTCGGCGTGCCGCTTTCGTTCGCGGGGGTGGCTTCCATCATCGCGGCGGGCGGTACGGTGGTTTCGAGCATTCTGAGCGCGAGGCTCATACGCCGCTTCGGCACGGGCAAGATCACGGCCGCGAGCGTGGCGCTTACGGCGACGGCGCTCATCGCGATCTCGTTTGTGAAGAATTTCTACGTGTTAAGCGTCCTCATGATCCCCTTGGGCCTCGGCGGCGGCTGCGTGGACGCGGCGCTCAATAACTATATCGCGCTCCACTACAAGGCCAAGCACATGAGCTGGCTCCACTGCTTCTGGGGCATCGGCGCGACGCTCGGCCCGGTCATTATGTCGGCCTGCCTCGTGGCGTCGGGCTCGTGGCAAGCGGGCTACCGCACGGTATCGTACCTACAGTTCGGCCTCGTGGCGGTGCTCATAGCCTCCTTGCCGCTTTGGAACAAGGTGAGTTCGCCGTTAGAAAAGGACGACGGCGCCGCGCCCCTAGAGCATAAAGCGCTCGGCGTGCTCGAGGTCGTAAGGCTAAAGGGCGCCAAGTTCGCGATGCTCACGTTTTTCTTCTATTGCGCCATCGAATATACGGCGGGGCTGTGGGGCAGCAGCTACCTTGCCGTGGTGCGCGGCGTCGCCAAGGAGACCGCCACCCAGTGGGTGTCGCTTTACTACTTCGGCATCACGGCGGGCCGCTTCCTTTCGGGCTTCCTCACATTAAAGTTCAGCAACCGCCGCATGATCGGCCTCGGCTACGCGCTCATCGGCCTCGGGATACTTCTCATCCTTCTGCCGCTCCCCGCCGCCGTGCTTTTGCCCGCGTTTTTCCTCGTGGGCTTAGGCTGCGCGCCCGTGTTCCCGAGCATGCTCCACGAAACGCCCAAAAACTTCGGCGCGGAAAACTCGCAGGCCGTGATGGGCGTACAGATGGCGTCCGCCTACATCGGCGGCACGGTGATGCCCCCGGTGTTCGGCTTTTTAGCGACCTTCCTATCGAACGCCCTGTTCCCCTATTACTTGCTGGGCATGCTTATACTGATGGCGCTCGCGACAAAGGTATTGAACCGCAGGGTGGACGCGGCGCGCAAATGAAAGCCGAGTTTTTATGCATGGAGAAGAACCGCCTACGGGGCGTATCGCAAAGCGATACGCCCCGTAATTGGCATTGTCCGAACGTATATTTTTGCTATGTCCGCAAGCCTACGGGCCGTCAAAAGCCGTAGGGCGGGGAACGGGCGCGCCGTTTTGCTCTGTTCCGAAACGATAGATCAAGCCGTAGCAGGCCGGATTCACCGTGCTGCTCAGGTAATTTACGGCATCCTCATGTTCTACTTCAAACCCGCATTTCCTATGCGTCGCCAGCGACGCCGCGTTGCGTTTCCCAACGTTGTCCCGCAAAATGAAGGGGCCTTTCTTTTTGAGGGAAATCAGTACCGCGTCGAGCAACTCCGCACCGTAACCGCGCCTCCGATACATGGGCGAGGTTTCCAATGCCTCGATATAGTAACAATCCTTCATGACATACAGCCGGAGGGCGCTTACCCAAATAGTATCCTTTTCCATAACGCAATAGGTGTTTTCCGGGCAAACGAAAAACTCCTTTTGCAGATACGTCAAAAAATCGTTTTCGACCTTTTTGATCCCATCGCTAATATCTGCGCAATCGGGATAGAAATATGCGGCGTTCTCCCGATTGCTTTCGGCATATACACCCATCAGTTTGACCATATCCTGATCTGAGATTTGCTTTAATGCAAGAAACACAGCCCTTTTCCTCCCGCGCTCAACAGTATGCCGTTCTCCCTTATAAAAGCATAGCAAAACAAAAGACTTACCGCAATGGCTCCTATTGCATCCCCGCCGTTACTGCAAGGCTCTTCGGGGTCTTTCATAGGGGCTGACGCGCTCGTCGGCCCGCGATAAGATTCTTCGCTTCGACGATCGCAGCCTAGTGGCGTGAGGCGTGTCCCGGCGAGCTGACGCTGCGTTCGTAATAACGGGCGGGGCCTGCCTCCTTTGCCATTCCGAATAAAGCAAGGATTCTTTCGGGCATACGCAAGCCCCGTCGCCTCGTAGGGGCGATTCTATATCCGCTCTCAAAAACCTGAAAAATAAAACCCCCATTGCCAAACGTGTGCTTCCGATGTAAAATATCGCTTGGTACCGAATTTCTCGGTACCAAGCGAAAGGGGGCTTAAGCTTGGCCGAAATGCAGCAAGAGCATGCTCTTGCGTCCAAACTGCGGGCGTGCGGGCATTTTCTGTATTACCAAACGGGCGGCAAGGCGGGGCAGAGGCGCATCCTCGTCACGCTTTTGAGGCTCGGCAGCCTTACGCAGAAGGAACTGCAGGACGCGCTCGAGATAAGCTCCGGCGCCTTGAGCGAGATCCTCCAAAAAATGGAGGAGGCTTCGCTTATCGCGCGCAAAAAGAGCAAGGATGACAAGCGGCAGGTGAAGCTTACGCTCACGAGCGCCGGGACGGAGCTGGCGCTTAAAGCGAAAGCGCATTACGCGCGCATGCTCGAGAGGATGTTCGAATGCCTCGACGGAACGGAAAAGTCGCGGCTTGACGAAATCCTTGGGAAGCTCACGGTGCATTTGGACGCGCTCAAGGCCGACCCGCAGCTCGAGGCGGGCGCGGAAGGCGCGAAAGCGGGTACCCTGCGGTAAGGCGCGCGCCGCGCAGATTTAGATCGTAAATAAGGGGAGTAATAAATCGGAATGTGGAAGGTTCTCATAAAAAGCGTCAGGGAGTTTAAAAAGCCATCCATCCTGGCGCCGGCGTATATCGCGATGGAGGTGGTGATCGAGTGCATCATACCCTTCATCACGGCGCAGCTCGTCAACCAAATCAAGGCGGGCTGCGGCCTCGACGTTATTTTGAAGTACGGCGCCGGGCTCATCGTCATGGCGAGCCTCTCGCTCACGTTCGGCAGGCTCGCGGGAAGCGCGAGCGCCACCGCGTCGAGCGGCTTCGCGCGCAATTTGAGGAAGGATATGTTTTATAACATACAATCCTTCTCGTTTGAAAACATCGACAGGTTCTCGTCGTCATCGCTTGTGACGCGGCTCACCACCGACGTGACGAACGTGCAGCACGCGTACATGATGATCATCCGCGCGGCCATACGAAGTCCCCTGATGCTCATTTTCGCCGTCATCATGGCGTTCATTATGGGCGGCAGGCTGGCGCTTATCTTCGCGGCCGCGATCCCCATACTCGCGGGCGGGCTTTTTATCGTGATCAGGAAGGCATTCCCGGTTTTCAAAAGGGTGTTTCGTAAATACGACGCGCTCAACGCCTCCATTCAGGAGAACATTCAGGGCATTCGCGTAGTAAAGTCGTTTGTGCGCGAGGATTACGAAAAGCAAAAGTTTGAGAAGGCGGCCGAGGATGTGCGCGCGGAGTTCACCACGGCCGAAAAGATACTCGCCTTCAATAGCCCCATCATGCAGTTTTGTTTGTATATGAACATGGTGTTCATCCTGACCTTCGGCTCGTACACTATCATCACCACGCAGGGGCTCGACTTCAATATCGGCCAGCTTTCGTCGCTCATGGTCTACAGCTTCCAAATCCTTATGAGCCTCATGATGCTCTCGATGGTGTTCGTGATGATCACCATCGCAGACGAATCCGGTCACCGCATCGTGGAGGTGCTCAAGGAAACGAGCACGATCAAAAACCCCGAAAACCCCGTGCGTGAGGTGAAGGACGGTTCGGTGGACTTTTCTGGCGTCAGCTTTCGCTACAGCGAAAAGGCGGAGCGCATGGCGCTTGCGAAGATCGACCTCCACATAAGGTCGGGCGAGACCGTAGGGATACTCGGCGGTACGGGCTCGTCGAAAACCTCGCTCGTGCAGCTCATACCGCGCCTTTACGACGCCACGGAGGGCGCGGTAAAGGTGGGAGGCTGCGACGTGCGTGAATACGATATGGAGGCACTGCGAAACCAGGTTTCTATGGTGCTCCAAAACAACCTCCTGTTTTCCGGCACCATCGCCGAAAACCTGCGGTGGGGCAACCCGGATGCGACCGATGAGGAGCTTAAAGAGGCGTGCAGGCTCGCGCAGGCGGACGATTTCATTTCGCGCTTCCCCGAGGGGTACCAAACGCATATCGAGCAGGGCGGCACCAACGTTTCGGGCGGGCAGAAGCAGCGCCTTTGCATAGCGCGGGCGCTGTTGAAAAAGCCTAAAATACTCATCATGGACGATTCGACCAGCGCCGTCGATACGCATACCGACGCGAAGATAAGAAAGGCGTTTCGGGAATACATCCCCGATACCACCAAGATCATCATCGCGCAGCGCGTCGCGTCCGTGCAGGATGCCGACAGGATCGTGCTCATGGATAAGGGCGGCGTCGCGGCCGTGGGCACGCACGAGGAGCTTTTAAAGTCGAGCGATATCTATCGTGAGGTGTACGAATCCCAGAATAAGGCGGGTGAGCAGGCATGAAGCGCACCATTTTCAGAAAAGGAACGATGAAGCGGCTTTTGAAGATGCTGTTCTCGTTTTATCCCGTGGCGCTGCCGCTCGTGGTCGCCTGCATCATCTTCACGGCTGCGGTATCCTCCATGCCCTCCATCTTCATGCAAAACGTGATCGCCGTGCTCGAGCAAAACCAGGGCGCCGATTGGGCGACCGTGGGGCCGCAGATCTACCGCCTTGTTTTGATCCTCGCGTCGCTCTACGTGGCGTCGCTGATATCGTCGTTCACGTTCAACCGCGCCATGGCGGTCATCACGCAAGGCGCGCTTAAAAAAATGCGCGAAAGGCTTTTCAATAAAATGGAAAGCCTGCCCATCAAGTATTTCGATACGCACCCGCACGGCGATACCATGAGCCGCTACACCAACGATATCGACACGCTCCGGCAGCTCGTTTCCCAAAGCCTGCCGCAGCTCCTCATCTCGGGCGTGGCGGTCGTTACGATCTTTTCCATCATGCTCTATTTCAGCATTTGGATGGCGCTCGTGGTGCTCGTGGGCGTGGCGGTCATGCTGCTGGTCGTCAAAAGAGTGGGCGGAAACTCCGCCAAGTACTTCTTACGCCAGCAGGCCTCCATGGGCAAGACCGAGGGCTATGTTCAGGAGATGATGAACGGCCGCAAGGTCGTAAAGGTGTTCTGTCATGAGGAGGAGGCCAAAATAGGCTTTGACCGCGTGAACGACGAGCTCTATCACGATTCGGAGCTCGGGCACAAATACGCGAACATACTCGCGCCCATTCTCGGCAACATCGGAAACCTCCTCTACGTCACCGTAGCGGTGGCGGGCGGCGTGTTCCTTTTGACGAAGGCGAACAACGTAAGCCTTTCAGGGCTTGCGTTCAGCATCAGCGTCGTGGTGCCGTTTTTGAACATGACGCGCCAGTTCTCGGGCAACATCAACCAGGTGTCGCAGCAGGTAAACGCGGTCGTCATGGGCCTCGCGGGCGCGGACCGCATCTTCACGGTGCTCGACGAGACGTCCGAGGAGGACAACGGCTTCGTAACGCTCGTAAACGCAAAAGAAGAAAATGGCGAGCTTACGGAATGTGCGGAGCGCACGGGGCTTTGGGCGTGGAGGCGGCCTAAGCCGGACGGCGCGGTGGGCTATACAAGGCTTGCGGGCGACGTGCGCCTGCAGGGTGTGGATTTCGGCTACGTGAAGGAAAAGCCGGTGCTCTTTGACGTGACGCTGTTCGCCGAGCCGGGCCAGAAGGTGGCGTTCGTGGGCGCGACGGGCGCGGGCAAGACCACCATCACCAACCTCCTGAACCGCTTTTATGACATTGCCGACGGCAAAATACGCTACGACGGCATCAACATCAATAAAATAAGAAAGTCCGACCTACGGCGCGCTATAGGCATGGTGCTGCAGGATACGAACCTTTTCACGGGCACCGTCATGGAAAACATCCGCTACGGCCGCCTCGATGCCACGGATGAGGAATGCGTCGCGGCGGCGGAACTCGCGGGCGCGCACGATTTCATCACGAGGCTCCCCGAGGGGTACCAAACCATGCTCTCCGGCAACGGCGGCAACCTTTCGCAGGGCCAAAGGCAGCTCATCGCCATCGCGCGCGCGGCGGTGGCCGACCCGCCGGTGATGATACTCGACGAGGCGACCTCCTCCATCGACACGCGCACCGAGGCCATCGTGCAGCGCGGCATGGATGCGCTGATGAAAGGCCGCACGGTGTTCGTGATCGCGCACCGCCTTTCCACGGTGCAGAATTCCGACGTCATCATGGTGCTCGAGCACGGCAAAATCATCGAGCGCGGCAGCCACGCGCATTTGATCGAGGAAAAGGGCAGATATTACGAGCTCTACACCGGAGCGTTCGAGCTCGAATAGGGGGAGAATATGGGCAGAAAGAAAAGCTTAAGCACAGCGCTTGCCGCGCTCCTTCTCGCCGCGGCGCTTTCGAGCTGCGCTTGCGCGGCGGGCTGCGCCTGCATGGGAGGAGAAGGCGCGGGAATATCTCCGGCGCCCTATGCGACCGCCGCGCCGAAGGGCCTTGCCGCGCTCGCGGCGGCGCCCTCGCGCAGCGACCTCAACACGGGCTTTTCTCCGAGCGATACGCATATCCTTCTCAACGGGGATTCCGCCTCGGTCAATGGGCCGGGCGCACGGATAGACGGCGCCGTCGTCACCATCGAGGCGGGCGGCACCTATGTGGTGAGCGGCACGCTTTTTAACGGGCAGATCGCCGTCGCCGCGGATAAAAACGCTAAGGTGCACCTCGTGCTCAACGGCGCGAGCATTACGAACAAAACGGGTGCGGCCGTCTACGCCTCGCAATGCGATAAGCTCGTGGTCACGCTGGCTTCGGGCACGGAAAACGCGCTCACGGACGGCGGTGCGGACTATACTTACTTTATCAAGGCGGAAGAGGAGCCCAACGCAGCGCTCTTTTGCAAGGACGATCTCACGATAAACGGCGAGGGAAAACTCGCGGTGACGGCGGGCTTCAAAAACGGCGTCGCGACCAAGGACGATCTTTTGATCGTGGGCGGCGATATTTCGGTAAACGCGGCCGACCATGCGCTGTACGGCAAGGATTCCATGGCGGTGCTCGGCGGTACATTAAGGCTTGCCGCGGGCGGCGACGGGATCAAAACCAACACGGCCGACGATCCCGCGCTCGGTTGGGTCTTGCTTTCGGGCGGTGATATCGCGATCGAAGCCGCGCGGGACGGCGTACAGGCGGATACCGCGCTCGAGATTACGGGCGGCGACGTGACCGTGCGCGCGGGCGGCGGCGCGGATGAGGCGGTTTCGGATGAAGCCGCCTTTAAGGGACTCAAATCCGGCGGCAGCCTTTCAATCACGGGCGGCTCGGTCGCGGTCGAAAGCTCCGACGATTGCCTGCACGCCTCGGGCGATATGCTCCTCGCGGGCGGCAGTTCGACGCTTTCTTCCGCAAAGAAAGCCGCGAGCTGCGGCGGCACGCTTTATGTTTCGGGCGGGGGGATTAAGGTAAAGCGCTCCGCCGAGGGGCTCGAAGGCGCGTCCGTGGAGATAGGCGGCGGCAATTTGGAGATCGCCTCCGGCGACGACGCCATCAACGCCGCGGGCGGCGTTTCGGAAGGCGGCGAAGCGCTTCCCTGCCACGTAAAAATTTCGGGCGGCGATATCCGTTTCTTGGCGGGCGGCGACGGCGTGGACTCCAACGGCGATATCTTTTTGTCGGGTGGCGCGCTGTACGGCTTTATCGCCTCCACGCCCGATAACGGCGCGATCGACTGCGACGGCGCGTTTACCGTTTCGGGCGGCGTGCTCGTCTGCGGCGGCACGGGCGCGGGCAAAACGCCTGCCGGCTCGCCCGCGCAAAGCTATGTGCACTTTGCGGGCACACTCGCTTCGGGCGTGGAGGTTAAGGTGCAAACGAACGGCGCGGCCGTTTGCGCCGTCACGCTTCCCGTCGAATGCGCGTATCTTTTGATTTCCGCGCCCGGGATCGAGGCGGGCGGGCGCTACGAGCTCTACGCCGGGACGACGCTCCTCGGAAAGGTAGCGGCGGGCGCTGCCGGAGAATTTTTGGGGGGAGAAGGCAAGAAAAACTAAGTCCTGTTCCTTTGCGCAACCTACGGAAAATTGTCGCATTTTGCCAAAGTTTTAAAAAAAAATATTTCATAAAATCAATAGATTTGTTATACTGGCTGCAAGAAGGCAACGCTTTATTTTGAGAGTCGGCCGCTGCGGTTTTTTGCCGCCCGCAAGCCCCGGCTCTATCGAAAGGACGTTTTGTGAACCGTCTCGACGTGTTTTCCGCCCTATATCTGATTGTGGCCTCGTTGAGCCCCGTGATGGGCATGTACGCGCTTCGTCTCAACAGGAAAGGCGCGGTCAACAAGGTCTTTTTTTTGATAAGTATCTGCCTTACGCTATGGGCGTTCGGCTTTTCCGTAGTCGTCGCCGCGCCGAGTGAAAAGGCCGCCGCGGTATGGATGCGCGTCTCCGCAATCGGCATCGAAATACTCTACAGCGCCATGGCGCATTTTTCGCTGCTCCTCACCGGGCATACGAAGCTGATGCGCAAATGGTGGATCTATCCGCTTTTGTACCTGCCGGCGGCGGTCTGCCTGTACGCGTTTGCGATTTCCCCGCAGCTTACGGGGCAAATACTCCGCTTTTCCTATACCGATTCGGGCTGGGTGCGCAACACCCCCTCCACGGTGTTCGATTCCATCTTTCAGGTATACTACGCCTGCGCCGTGGCGCTGAGCATAGGGCTGCTCTTTTTCTGGAAGCGCGGCAACGCGAAGCCCGAGATCAAAAAGCAGGCGAATCTGTTGATCTTGTCGTTTGTGGTCGCCATCGTTCTCGGGACCTTTACGGACATCATAAACAACAATTTCATCCATCTGCCGCTGCCGCAAATGGCGCCGGTGTTCTTCCTGCTGCCCCTTTCCGCGATCTTCTACTGCATCGTAAAATACCATATGATGGCCGGCGCCCATACCGCGGATACGGGCCTAATTTTAAGCGACGAGCGGCGTATCATGGTGTTCCGCGTCGCCTCCCTCGGGCTTATCATAGGCGGCGTGGTGCTCTTTTTGCTCGAGCATTTCTGGTGGAACGCGGGCAACCCCGTTTTAACGGTGTTCGCAAGCCTTTTTCTGGTCGCGCTCGGTATCATTTTAGCCTATACGCAGCGCACCCGCCGCGGCTTTATGTTTCTCGAGGTTTTGCTCGTCCTCACCACCTTGGTCGTAACGCCCATTTTGACTACCAACATGTCGCCGTTCGGGGGCACCGCCATGTGGGTGTTCCCCCTTATCATGGTCGTGAGCTCTCTGGTGTTCAGCACGCGCTACATGCTGATCGCGGCGTCGCTCACCATACAGTTCAGCCAAATTTATCTCTGGGCGATCGTGCCGGAGGTAAATATCGTGATCAACTACCGCACGTATCTGAGCCGTATCGCCATTTTGAACTGCATCATGGTGATCGCGTACTTCGTGCATAAGATCTATACCGACCGCATCAGGGAAAACGCGGCGCAGACGCGGACGCAAAGCCTTGTGAGCGGCATCGCCTCGCGGTTTTTCCTCACCGCGGAGGAGGACGCGCCCGAACATATGACGGCGCTTCTCAAGGAGCTGGCGGAGTTTTTTGAGGCGGATACGGCGCTCATCTGCGCGGTGGAAAGCGAGTTCCGCGACCTGATCGGCGTGCACCGCTATACGGCGGAAGGCGTGGAGCTCACGCCGGAGCACGAAATGCTGTGCATGGAGCGCTGGAACGCATTTTGGCCGGAATACGACGGGCAGCAACCGGGCGACGCCGAACGGGAACCCGCAGCCGAGCGCGTGAAAAGGCTTCAAAGCATCCCGTGGCTGTTCGTGCCGATCTATAACGACGCGAGGCCCGTCGCTTTCATCTACCTAGAGACCTCCCGCGCGAGCGAGGCTTGGACAAAGGAGCAGATCGCCGCGCTGCCCGTGGTTTCGCGCATCGTTTCCGACGCGCTCGAAAAGCTGAGCACCGAGCTTCGCATCAAGTACATGGCCTATTACGACGGGCTTACGCGGTTGCCTAACCGCCAGCTTTTCCACGACCGCGCCGAGCAGGCCATCCATCTTGCCCGCCGCAGCGGCCACCCGCTCGGCTTCATGTTTTTGGATTTGGACTTTTTTAAATCCGTCAACGACACGATCGGGCACGAGGGCGGCGACGCGCTCCTGCAAATACTCGGCCAGCGCCTTGTGGAGAGCCTTCGTAAAACCGATACGGTGGCGCGCTTCGGCGGCGACGAATTTTTGATTTTGCTCAATGCCATCGCCGATGTGGACGATATTTCGCAGGTGGCCGATAAGCTCATGACCGTGTTTCGGACGCCCATCGACCTCAATGGGCAGGAGGTATTCATCACGGCGAGCGCGGGCATATCGGTGTTCCCGGTGGATGGCGAGGATGCGCAAACGCTTATCAAGCACGCGGATATCGCCATGTACACGGCAAAGGAAAAAGGGAAAAACCGCTATGCGTTCTGCTCGAGCAACATGAAGGAGCGCGTGCAGTACCGCGCGTGCCTCACCGGCAACCTGCACCGGGCGCTCGACCGTGGGGAGCTGGAGGTGCATTACCAGCCGCAGGTCGATCTGAGCGACGAAAAAATCGTGGGCCTCGAAGCGCTTTTGCGCTGGCGGCATCCCGAGTACGGCATGCTGCCCCCCAACGAGTTTATCCCGCTCGCCGAGCAGACGGGACTTATCAACCCCATCGGCGCATGGGTGCTTATGACCGCGTGCGCGCAGGCCGCGGCGTGGGAAAAGCGCGGCTACGGCAAGCTTCGCGTCGCCGTCAACATTTCGGTGGTGCAGCTTCGAAGCCCCGCCTTTGCGGGCGTGGTGGCGCATGCCCTTCAAAAGACCGGCATCGACCCCGCGCAGCTCGAGCTCGAGATCGCCGAAAGCACCATGACGCGCGAGCCGGATTATATCGTTAACGTCTTGAGCGACCTGAAGGCCTTGGGCGTGAGCATTTCCATCGACGACTTCGGCATCGAGTATTCTTCGCTCAACCGCCTCAAGCTCCTGCCCGTGGACCGGCTTAAGATGGATATGCGTTTCGTGCGCGGCATCGAAGGGGGCGAGAGGGATAAGGCCGTTACCATGGTTATCATGAACCTTGCCAAGAACATGGATTTGAAGCTGGTCGCCGAGGGTGTGGAAAACAGCTCGCAGCTCGATTTCCTCAAGGACCGCATGTGCGACGAGGCGCAGGGCTACTTCTACTTTAAGCCTATGCCTGCGGCGGACATCGAGAAAATATTGGAAAAATGATCATGCCAAAAAAGCGGCTCAGCCACTTTTTTGGCATGTACAGAAATCGCTGTGCGTTCCGCATACCCTTCGGGCACTACGGATGTCGCCTACGGCGGCAAATTAAATTTGGGGTCGGTAATTTCCTCAAAGAAAGCCTTGCATAGCAAGGCTTTTCGTCTCTACCGCACATGTCGCTGGCGGCGGTTTAAAGCTTCCGGGGCTTTTTGGTATGGCGACGCCTACGAAAACAGCGCCATGATGCCTTCCACGCTCAAAACCGTGCCGAAGCGGCCGTTCCAAAGCGCGTTATGGTAGGCGGCGGAACGCTCCGCGCTCATAAAGGGCGCTTTATAATCGCCCGCCGTGTGGCCGTTTTCAGGGATGAGCATCTCAAAGCCGTGCTCGAAGCCCGCCTGTACGGTGGCGTTGATGCAAAAGCCCGTTTCCATTCCCGCAAGGATCACGGTTTCAACGCCCTTTTCTTGTAGATAATCCTTTAGGCCGGTCTTATAAAAGGAACTCGAAAACCGCTTGTCGAATACCCTTTCGCCCGCGAGCGGCGCGACCGGGGCGTGTATCCGCCACGGCTCGGTATCCTTCACAAGGCCGCCGTTTTTGCCCTCGTGGCGCACGTAAATGACCTCGATCCCCCTTTGGCGGCAAAACGCGAGGAGCCGCGATATGGCGCCGAGCATTTCCGTTTTACGATAGGCGACCTCGTCCACCAAAAGGTTCTGCACATCCACCACCAGAAAGCATGCTTTTGAAGAGCGCGGCATAAAAACCTCCTCGAATTCCGTTACCCCATTATCCTACGGGAAAAATCCCTTTGCAAGCGTATTTTCCCTTGACGGCGCGGCGTAAAGCCGCTATGCTTCCCTTGGCGCCCCACATAGGCGCACATTTGACGGAAAGGCCTTCCTATGCCCTCGAACGCTTGATTTTCGAAATTGAAGATTCGCGGCTGCGCGCAAGATCGCGCCGCCGTATTCTCGCATACGAAAATCAAGCTAAGAGCCGCCTTGAAAGCAGACCTTACGCGTAAAGCACAACGCTTTCGCGCCCGGGTTTTATGCCGCAGCGCATATCTTGTTTGGATATGCCGCGCGGCGTTTTTTATTGTGCGGCCCGGAAAGGGCAGCTATGCAATACCTCTGGCGCGCGAGGCCCCAAGGCCTCCCGCGCGCAATAAAATACTGCGGCCGCTGCGGCCGAAAAACCGAGTTTTACTGCAGCAACAGCTTCCGCGTGAACGCGCAGAAAAAAACGCTGGACGTGTGGCTCATCTACAAATGCGAGGTGTGCGACGCGACATGGAACGTGGAGCTATACTCCCGCGTCGGCGCGGGTACGCTTGAAAAGGGCCTGTACGAGGGCTTTTTGAAAAACGACGCCGCGCTTGCCGCGCGCTACGCTCTGGACGCTGCGTTCCTCGCGAAAAACGGTGCGGAGGCGGATATGGACGCGCTCCCTTTCGAGGTGGAGGGGGAGCTTCCGGCGCCCGATACCTGCGGCGCACAGGTCGTGCTGGAATGCGCTTTCGGCGCGCGGCTCGACAGGCTTCTAAAGGAAAAGCTTTGCCTCTCGCGCGCCGCCGTGCAAAGGCTTATGGAAACGGGCGGGATACGCCTCGCGGGCGAAACGCAAAAGGGCATAAAAAACCTTCGCGTCAAGGGGAGCGTAAAAATTACGCTCTCCCCCGCGGCGCTTTTAGCTCCCCGGGAAGCGGAGTAAACAGGGGCCGCCGCGCCGAAAAAGGCGCGGCGGCCCCTGTTCTATCCCTGCCGTTTATCACAGCGAAAAGCGCTCCTTGATGATGCGCGCCGCCTCCTCGGGAAGAAGGTCGGTGTTGTCGATGCGCAGGTAATTTTCCTCTTTTAGCTCGCCGGGCAGGGAATTGAGCCTGTATTTGTCCTCGAGCCGCTTGAACAGCGCCTCGGAGCGCGCAAGGTCGCGCTTGGTGGGCTTGTTCAAAAGCCGGTTTTCGGTTTTGTTGCGGGCGAGGCGAAGGTCGTAACCGGCCTCGAGCTCCACGAAGTATACCGTTGCGCCGTGCGCTTCGAACAGGCTTTGCACGTTGGCCACGTAATCCCAATCCTCCCGCATGTCGAACGCCCACATGAAGGTAAATATCATGCCGTATTCATCGCTTTTCGCGTACGCCTCAAAAATTTCGCGGCGAAACAGCCCGGTGAGGCGGCTTCGCTCCGCGGGCATGTTTTCAAAAAGCTCCGAAACGATGTCGATGGTCATATGGTTGTGAAAAAGCTTCAAGCCGGTGAGCTTGGAAAGCTCCTGTCCCACGGTCATTTTACCCACGGCGTGCGGCCCGAAGATGATGACGAGCTTCATAAGCGTTCCTCCTTTTTCTTCAACACATGCCAAACATCGCCGCCCGTAAAACCGCACGCGCGGTAAAGCGCCTCGGGGCGCGTAGGCTCATTTATACGCCCGCTCACCGTGGCAAAGCGCGCGCCGTGCGCGCGAAGCCCGCGTAAAAGCACGTTTACGAGCGCCTTCCCAACCCCCCTGCCGCGATAGCTAGGCAAAACCTGTATCCATTCCAACACGCCCTCGTTTAGACGCGCGTCATAATCCGCAAGGGCCGCGCCGCAAAGTGCGCCCGCCGTATCGAAAGCGAGAAGCCATAGCTCCGGCGCGTGCGCGGGCGAGGCCGCAAAGCCCAGCACATCCTCCGCCGTAAAGAAGCTTTCCGCGTAGCACGCGCACAAAAGCGCCGCGAGCGCCTCGGCGTCGCCGGGCAGCTCCGCCGCGCGAAGCGAAAAGCCGCGCGGGAAAACCGGCTCTCCTATGTTTGCAAGGCCGTGCAGGAGCTTGAAATAGGGCTCGTCGTCGTATTCCGCCAAATACGAGGGGCCGAAATCGCGCTCGTGCACGACGCGCATATGCTCCGGCACGCGCGCGGCGTTTTCCTTCCAAAAAGCCAAGGCGGCCGCGCCACAGGGGTCGCGGAGGTAGGCGTCCGGCGTTACCATAACATTCCCCCCTTCCATAATGGGGCCATTATACCATGAAGCGCCGCATAAAATAGTAGCAGCCTCGCAAAAAAAGGAGGGCTTTTCATGCGTATGGTCGCCACGGCGCGGGCAAAGCGCTTTCTGTGCGGCGCGCTCATCGTTTGCGCGCTCGCCTGCCTTCTCCTCCTCGGGCTTTTGCTCCTCAACAAGAGCGGTAAAACGCTGCCCGTATTTTACGGGCAGGTAAACATCTATCAAACCAGAAGCGAGCTTTTGATGGAGGCCATGCGGCGCGTGGGCGCGTGCACGCCCGAGGACGCGGCAAAAACATGGGCGGATGGGCTAAAGGCGCGGAGCGCCGCGCTCCAATACGCCGCGATGAACGATATGCTCAAGGAGGAGTACGCGAAGCGGCTTGAAACGACCGCGCCAAACTGGGTCACGGGCGTCTCGAGCCCGTGGGTGGAAAGCTACACCCTCGTAAAGCTCAACGAAGGGAGCGTCGGCAGCAAAACGGCGGAGCTTGCGTTTACCCTCGCCACCTCCACCGGCCCGGCGGGCAAATATTCCGCGTCGCTTTTGCTCGCCGTGGAAAACGGCTTCTGGCGCGTAGCGGGCATTTCCATGGACGAGGCGCTCTACCCGTACACGGGGTTTTAGCGCTTCGCTTGACCCGGAGCTAAAAAAGGGATACCATACGGAATAGAAAAAACAAAGGGGAAGCGCTATGGGAAGTAATACGGTCTCCGTCTGTCCCCACTGCGGCGCCACGGATATCGGCATCGGCTACCAGCTTGGCGCGGGCCAGCTTTACGCGGATCTGTACGCCTACCACGCGAGCGGGGAATGCTGCAACGTGGAGCACCTTCTTTGCAAGTCCTGCGGCGCGATCCTCCATTCCCGCGCGGTGCGGCCGGAGCTTTTTCGCTCGCACACCCGGGCGCGCGAGCAGGAGCTTTTCGACCATCTCGAGGCGCACGGCATTTTGCTTTGCAACACGTCTAAGGACATGCCCTCGCTCGACAGCCTTGGGTATACCATGGAGCATATCGCGGGGCTCATCGAGCGGCATGAGGTTTTTTACTGCACGGCCTACAAAAAGCGCTCCACCTATTTGAGCCGCCGTGCATACCGCCTGCTTCTTCGCGCGCGGGGCAGGTACGAGCCCAAAGGGGAGGAAAAGCCCGTGTACGACGCGCTCAGGCGCCGCGAGCTTGCGCAAAAGGACGAACTCCGTTCGGATACGGGCCTTGAAAAGCAGGCGTTCGACAAGGCGTTCAACGCGCTTCTTGAAAACCTGACGGTCACGGCGTTTTCCGGCACGCGCCTGAACCACAATTGGTACGGCTACGTCTACTGCACCGCCGAGCGGTGGGAAAAGGAATCCGAAGGGCTCCATACGAACGCCGACCCTAAGGAGGAGCTGAAAAAGCTTTTCGACGGCGTCATGGACGAAAAAAGCATGGCGCTGTTGTGGAAATAAGGCGCCTCTTCTGCTATAATAACGCTTATCTTTGAGCGAAACGGGAGTTTAACATGGACGACAGGCACGCATTATCAGCCGCCTTGGGCGAAAAGCTGAATATGGAGGCGGACGCGCTTTCCGAATGGTTTGAAACGCCGCCGAGCGACGATCTCGGGGACTACGCGTTCCCGTGCTTTCGCCTCGCGAAAACCATGCGCAAGGCCCCCAACCTTATCGCCGCGGAGCTTGCGCCGCAAATCGTATTGCCCGCGGGCTTTTCGAGAGCCGAGGCCGTGGGTGGTTACATCAATTTCTTCGTGAACAAGGCGGACTATGCGAAGTCCGTTTTAACGCGCGTCCGTAACGAGGGCGAGCGCTACGGCGCGAGCGATGAGGGCGCGGGGAGGAACGTGTGCATCGACTATTCCTCCGTCAACATCGCGAAGCCCTTCGGCATCCACCACCTTTCCACCACCGCCATCGGCCACGCGCTGTACCGCATCTACAACTTTCTCGGGTACAAGAGCATCGGCATCAACCATTTGGGCGACTGGGGCACGCAGTTCGGCAAAATGATCGTGGCCTATCAAAAGTGGGGCGATAAGGAAACGGTGGATCGCGAGGGCGTGCGCTCGCTCGTGGAGCTTTACGTGCGCTTTCATCAGGAGGCCGAGAAGGATGCAAGCCTCAACGACGAGGGCCGCGCGTGGTTCCGTAAGATCGAGCTCGGGGATAAGGAAGCGCTTTCTCTTTTCAACTGGTTCAAGGAGCTTACCATGCGCGACGTGATGCGCGTGTACGAGCTTTTGGATATCCGCTTCGACAGCTACGCGGGCGAAAGCTTCTACGAGGATAAAATGCTGCCCGTGGTGGAGGAGCTCCGCGAGAAGGGGCTTTTGAAGGTGGATCAGGGCGCGAGCATCGTAGATTTGAGCGCGTACGACATGCCTCCGTGCATCATTTTGCGCACGGACGGCGCAACCCTTTACGCCACGCGCGACCTTGCGACCGCCATCTACCGCAAAAACACCTACGATTTCGCGAAGTCGCTCTACGTGGTGGCCTACCAGCAGAGCCTCCATTTCAGACAGTTTTTTAAGGTGCTCGAGCTCATGGGCAAAGCTTGGGTGAAGGATATGGAGCATGTGAGCTTCGGCATGGTGAGCTTTGACGGCGCGTCGTTTTCCACCCGCCAGGGCAACGTGGTGTACCTCGAGGACGTGCTCAACGCCTCCATCGAGCGCACGCTCGAGATTATAAAGGAAAAAAGCCCCGAAATGGAAAACAAGGAGGCCGTTGCGCGCGACGTGGGCGTGGGTGCGGTGATCTGGTCGGTGCTCTACAACAGCAAGATCAAGGACATCAACTTTACCTGGGAGAGGGCGCTCAATTTCGACGGCGAGACCGGCCCCTACACGCAGTATACCTACGCGCGCTGCCAATCGGTTTTGAGAAAGGCCGGAACGTTCGATTTTGCGGCGCCCGATTTTGCGGCGCTCACGGACGCTTCCTCCATGGCGCTTTTGCGCGCGCTCGCCGCGTTCCCGGATGCCGTAAAGGCCGCCGCCAACAAAAACGAACCCTTCCTCGTTTCCCGCGCGGTGATGGAGATATGCTCCGCGTTCAACAAGTTCTACTACGATAACCGCATCCTCGGCGAGGCGGAAAACGTGAAAAACGCGCGCCTCGCGCTGTGCGAGGCGGCGGGTACGGTGATAAAGACCGGCCTTTACTTGGTCGGCCTGAAAGCGCCGGAGAGGATGTAGGCTTAGCCCGACTTTCGAACAGAAACGAAAACCCGCCGCGCAGCCCTTTGTGGCAGACCGCGGCGGGTTTTTGCCTTGTAAAGGCCTCCCCCTTGGGTAGGGGGCGCGCCTACCCTATAATATTCCGCGCCTCTCGAGCTCCTCCAGCGCCCGCTCGCATATCTGCGCGGGGCTTAGAAGCGCGCCGCCGGCCATGCAGGGGATCACGGCGATCTCGGGGAACCGCGCCGCGCATTCGAGGTATTTTACGCGCGCGCGCTCCTGTATGCCGCTCGATCTTTCGTAGATGTCCGCACCCGAACCGACGTAGCCGCGGTAACCCTTTTTTTTGATGTTCTCCTCCGCCCGGTCGGAGCTTACGTCGAACAAAAGCGTCGCGTCCGGCCGGGGAAGGCCGAAGTGATTGTACTCGAGCTCGAACACCCAATCCACGATGTCGGGCTTGCCAAGGTCGATGTCGCGTATGCTCTGGTACACGGCGTTGGAGAGCACGAAGCGGTTCAAAAGCAAAAACTCCGCCTCGCCGTCGCAGTAACCCCGAAAGCTCTCCCAGCGGTCGAGCGCGAACCAGAGCGCCATGCTCTTGCCGTCCACCGCGTCGGCGCGCACGCCGCCCTCGCCTGATAGAAGCCGCCCCACCTGCGCGCCGAAAAAGCTGTCGTAGCACGGGTAGTCCCGCTTCGCGACCGCGTAGCCGCGCGCGAGGAGCGCCTCATATAGAAGCGCGAATTGAGAGCCCTTGCCGCTCCCGTCTATGCCCTCGATGGAGATGATCTTCGTTTTTCTCATAAAACCGCGCCCTTTTTATAAGCTGCCCTGTTTTTACCATCATACCATAAACGCACGGCAAAAAATATCCGAAAGAAGCGCAAAATTATCGTTGACAACTAATATTATATAAAGTATAGTATTACATGTAAGGCAATGATGTGCGGCGGGCAGCGGCATAAAAGGTCTCCTCCTTATCAAAACCCGGCCCGCCGCGCATGCAAAACCGAAAACGCAAGGAGGTGGGCGAATGATCTTCCAGTTGGGCTCCGCGCTGTTGGACGCTTGCGTGCTCTCGGTGCTGGACCGGGGAGATACCTACGGCTACGTGCTCACGCAAAGCGTGAAGGAGGTCGTGGATATTTCGGAATCCACGCTGTACCCGGTGCTAAGGCGGCTGCAAAAGGATGCGCTTTTAACGACGTACGACCAGCCTATATCGGGGAGGCTGCGCCGTTACTACGCCATTACGGGGGAGGGGCGCAAGGCGCTCGAAAGCTACCGTGCGGAGTGGGCGGATTATAAAGAAAAGGTGGAACGCTTGCTGATCGGAGGTGGAAGCGATGCAAAAAGAGAAAACTAGCCCAAACCCGGAAACGCGCGCGATCGAGGACTATTGGGGGCTGGCGAGCGTGATGGAATACGAGCTTCAAAGGCGGTTGGCGATGGGAGGGATCAGGTGATGAACAGGAAGGAGTTTCTAACGCGTCTGGAGGCGGCGCTCGCGACGCTTTCCTACGAGGAGCGGCAGGCCGCGCTGCGCTATTACGAGGAATATCTGTGGGACGCGGGCGAGGAAAACGAGGCGGCCGCCATTGCGGAACTCGGCGCGCCCGAGGCGCTCGCGGAAAGGATCATCCGTGAATCCCGCGCCTACGCCAAGGAAAGCGCGAATGCGGAGGCGCAGCCGGGCATGAACGGCTCGAGGCCCGTTTCTCCCTTTACGAGCATCAACGTTGACCTCGCGAACGCAGCGGTAACGCTGTATAAGGGCGAAGCCTATTCCGTGGCGCTCGATTTCCCGGAAGCGTATCCTCTGCCCGATGTGGAGGTGCGCGACGGCACGCTTCACATCAAGGAAAAGAAGTTTTCGCACTTCTCGTTTTTCGGCTTCCGCTCCTTCGGCTTCATCAAAAAGGCCGAGGTGATCATCACGCTGCCCGACGCGCAGTATGAGCGGTTCGCGTTCGACATGGTGAACGGGGCGCTCAAAATCCCCCAGCTTCGCGTGCGCGAGCTCAAGAGCGATTGCGTCAACGGCGCCGTCAGTATAACGGGGGTGACGGCCGAGCGCATCCACCTCGATAACGTGAACGGCAAGATCAGCGCCTCCGACGTTTTCGCCGCGGAATCGTGCAAGTGCGATACGGTCAACGGCGGCATCGAGCTCAGCGGCGTTTTGCGCGGCCGCATCCATGCCGACGCGGTCAACGGCGGCATCTCCATTTCCATACCGCTTTCGGGCAAGGATTATAACCTCAGCCTTTCCACCGTATCCGGCTCGGTGCGCGTGAACGGGCAAAAGATGGGCAAGTCCTTCAACGTGCAAAACGGCGCGGCAAACAGCGTGCACGCCGAAACCGTAAACGGCGGCATTCAGGTGGGGTTCCAAAGCGGCACGATCGTGCTGTAGCCGGGGAAATGGCTGCGGGATTTCGCACACCCGCTCCTGCCGCCCGCGGGCGGCAGATCGCTGCGCCTAAATGAGGCTGCGGCACAAAATGGGAGGATATTATGCCGGGAAGGATTATACTGCTCAACGGCACGTCGAGCGCGGGAAAAACGTCGCTCGCCAAGGCGGTACAGGATAAGGCGGCGGAGACGTTTTATCTCGTTTCTATCGACGATTTCATCAATATGGCGGGTGAGCACGCCTTTGAAAGGGACGCGTGGCGCATCCTGCGCGAGGCTATGCGGAACTTCTGCGCCGTCATCAACGTCCTCTACGACCTTGACCGCAACATTTTGATCGACGTGGTGGGCGTAAAGGACGGCACCGGGATATTTTCCGAGCTGGTAGAAGCCTTAAAGGGCAAGAGCGTGCTGTTAACGCATGTGCGGTGCGACCTGAACGAGCTTGCGGCAAGGGAGGAGGCGCGGGGCGATAGGCTCGTCGGCCTTGCCCGCTCTCAATACGATCAAGCATACGGGAATATTCCGTACGACGTTATTGCCGACACCACCTCGAACAGCGCGGAACACTGCGCCGACATCGTCTTGGAAGCGTTTTACGATAGCGCCCGTTGGAAGGGCTTCTCCACAATGGACGCAAGCCAATATGAGCCGTAGCCGAAACGGTTTCCGCGAACGAACCTAAAGGGCGGGATGAAAATCATCCCGCCCTTTAGGTTCGTATTTTATTTCAAGACCGAGACAGAGAGAGCCAAGCCATTTGTCCCTTAGCCTCCCAACAGCTTTTTCAGCTTCCAAAGCGTTTGCTCGTCGAGGAGCGCGGTCACCTTCGTGCCGTCCTCGGCGTGCTCCTCCGAAAGAAGCTTACCCTCCGCGCGGATGAGCGACATCGCCTCGTATTTGCCGTAGGGGATCAAAAGCTCCACCCTTTGATGCGACGCGCCGAGCGCGCGCCCCACCATGTTTAAAAGCTCCGGCACGCCCATGCCGTTTAGGGCGCTGATGTACGCCGCGCCCTCGTGGGGAACGGGCTTTTCGGGGAGCTTGTCGGTTTTATTGTAGACCTCGATGCGGGGCGTGTCGAGCGCGCCGAGGCTTGCCAAGACCTCTTCCACCACGGCCTTTTGTGCCTTGAGCTCCGGCGAGGACGCGTCGATCACGTGCAGCACGAGATCGGCCTCCTTCACTTCCTCGAGGGTGGAGCGAAACGCCTCTACAAGGTCGTGCGGGAGCTTGCTGATGAAGCCAACGGTATCGCTGAAGAGTACCGCCGTGCCGCCCTCCAGCTCCGCCTGGCGCACCACGGGGTCGAGCGTCGCGAAAAGCTTATCCTCCGCGAGCACGCCCGCGCCGGATATGGCGTTTAAAAGCGTGGATTTGCCCGTGTTGGTGTAGCCCACGAGCGCCACGAGGGGCACCTTGTTTTTTTCGCGCCGCTCGCGGCGGAGGCCGCGCTGCTTTTCGATCTCTTCAAGCTCCGTTTGCAGTTCGTAGATGCGCCGCTTGATCCTGCGGCGGTCGATCTCGAGCTTGCGCTCGCCGGGGCCGCGCGTGCCGATGCCTGCGCCCTGCTGCGAAAGCGTGCGGCCCTGCCCCAAAAGATGGGGGAGGCTGTATTTGAGTTGCGCGAGCTCCACCTGCAGCTTGCCCTCGCGCGACTGCGCGCGGGCCGCGAAAATATCGAGGATGAGCGTGGTGCGGTCGATCACCGCCGTGCTCGTGGCGTTTTCGAGGTTGCGCACCTGTATGGCGCTCAATTCGTCGTCGAAAATGATAAGATCGGCCTCGAGCTCGCTCGCCGCGAGGGAAAGCTCGTCGGCCTTGCCGGAGCCTATGTAGGTGGCGTTGTCGATCTCCCTTCGTCTTTGGGTGAAGCGGCCCACCACCTGCGCGCCGGCGCTAAGGGCAAGCTCCTCCAGCTCCGCCATGGAGTCGAAACCGTTGTTCGACTCGAGCCCCGCGAGGATCGCGCGCTGCGGCTTTGCCGACAGCACCTCCTTGGTGCTCGATTTGAGCCGCGCGTCCGCCGCGTAAATTTCCTGCATCAAAAGCTTATTGGGGAGCTTGTACGGGCGAAGCGGGCCGTAAAGCGCCACCGCGCGCTCGTTCTCCTCCATGTCTCCAAGGTACGCGGCGTACAGGGAAAGCGGCTTTCCGTCCGCGCTCACGCCCATGGAGGCCATGCTGTCGAGCCGGGCGCTGCGAAGCGTGCCGAGGTCAACGCCGGAGGGCCGCGCGTCGCCGTTGGGGTGGGTGTGGATGCAGCGAACGCCGCTTAATCTGTCCTCGTTGCGGACGAGCCTTAGCGTAGGCATGCTCACCTTGCCCGTGTCGCCCAAGGATACGTCCTGTACGCGCCCGTCGCGCCCGAGGTACACGGACACCTCGCGGCCAAGCCGCGCGGTGAACTCCGCCATCCGCTCCAAAAGCTCGAACGAGGCGAACTCGTCCGGGTTCATTCTCATGTCGTAAAGGAGTGCGATCTGCTCTAAAAGGGAGGCCTTTACCCCCTCGGTATTTCCGTTGACCTTCTGCGCCATAAAACCTCACATGTAGATTAAGGACTAAAAACTAAAAGTGAAGGACGAAAGAATCCCCTAGTCTTTCACCTTTTACCCTTAGCCCTTATTGTACCATAGATCGTGAATTTTAGCGCTATGCGGCGCGCGGGGAAGTTATTTTTAAAGCGTTTTGTAGGAGCGCACCGCCTTTTTCACGCCGGGCGCGAGCGCCGTGAGCATGACGAGGTTGGGGATGGCCATGAGCGAGTTAAAGGTTTCCCCAAGCCGCCACACGAGCGACGCCTCGAGCGACGCGCCAATGATGACCGCGCATAAAAATACGATCCTGTAAAAGAACACACCCCGCCCCCCAAAAAGGTACTCGGCGCAGCGCGCGCCGTAGAGCGACCATGTGAGCACCGAGCAGAACGCGAACAAAAGCACCGACACCGCTAAAAAAAGCCCGGTGGGGCGCGCGCCCAAAACGGTGGAGAGCGCCGCGGCGGATATCTGCATGCCGTTTGCGTTCGCGTCGCCGTAGGGGATGTCGATCCCCGCCATCAGCACCATGAACCCCGTGAGGCTGCACATGACGACGGTGTCGATAAACACTTCCATAATGCCCAGCATTCCCTGCTCCACGGGGCTTTTGGTTTCTGCCGCCGCATGCGCGATGGGCGCGGATCCGAGGCCCGCCTCGTTGGAGAACACGCCGCGCATCACGCCGCATTTGAACGACTGCGCGAGCGTGAAGCCCACGCCGCCGCCGATCACGGGACGAAAGCCCCCGAATGCGCCGCTAAAAATCTCTGCCATGGCTCGTGGGAAAAGGCTGAAGTTCGGCACGATCACGAGAAGCGACGCGGCGATGTACAAAACGCTCATAAACGGCACCAGCACCTCCGCCGCCGCGCCTACGCGCCGCGCGCCGCCGAAGGTCACGGCGCCCACCGCCGCCGCCACGAAGAGCCCCGTGCCGAGGTCTATGGCCGTGACGCTCGCCGAGGGGGCAAACGCAAAAAAGGCCTGCTCCGCCGCGGCGGAAATGGTGTTTACCTGCACCATGTTGCCCACGCCGAAGGAGGCGAGCATGCCGAGCACGCAAAACGCCGCCGCGAGCCAACGCCATTTTTTATTCATGCCGCGCGCGATGCAGTACATCGCGCCGCCCTTCCACTCGCCGTCCGCGCCGCGCTCGCGGTATTTTACGGCGAGCACAACCTCCGCGAATTTCGTGGCCATACCGAAAACCGCGCTCACCCACATCCAAAATATCGCGCCGGGACCGCCTATGGCGAGTGCGCTCGCCACGCCCGCGATATTGCCCGTGCCCACCGAGCCCGCGAGCGCGGTGGAAAGCGCGCGAAACGGCGATATGCCGGCTTTGCCCGCGCGGCGCTTGAAGGGCGTTGTGAGCATGGTGAAAAAGCGCGTTACCTGAAAAAAGCGCGTAACGCCGCTGAAGTAAACGCCCGCCGCGAGCAGAAGAAACGCCATGGCGATGTTGATGCGTTCATCGAGCATAAAAAAAGACCCCCGCATGTTTTTATGCGGGGGATTTAAGGTTCATCACATGAAAAATGTTATTTGAGCTTGATGCCGAAGATCTTGGAGCCGCGCGAGCCGACCACGATCATGTTGTTAAACGCGGCGGGGCTTGCCTCGAAATTGCCCTCGCCAAGGTCGAGCTTGTCGAGCTGCGTGCCGGAACTGCCGTCGAACAAATAGCATTTGCCCGAGGAATCGAACACCACAACATAGCCGTTGCCGTCGTCGTCGTAGAGGATGATGGGGGAGGACCATGTGTACGCGTCGAGGTTTTTAACAAAGCGCTCCTCGCCGGTCGCCTTATCGTAGGCAACGATGAGGCCGCGCGTCTCCGTATCGGCGGTGCGGGCATAGGCGACGTAGACGAGGTCGGATACGTTGTGCTTGCCGATGGCGGCGGTGTCCTGTATGCCGCCCGAGATGTTGGCGTTCCTCGTTACGCGGTAGCCCGTAGCTTCCCAAACCACCTTGCCGGTGAGCGCGTCGATGCGCCAGAAGGGGATATGGCCGGAATTGTTGGAATCGGCCGTCCAATGGAGCGAGGTGCCGATGTAGATGGAAGCCTCGCCCGTTTCCTCGTCGATCTCGAACACCGGCGAGCAGTTGGTGTCGTCGAGCACGTCCTGCATCCACACGACCTCCATGGTGTTGATGTCGATGCAGAAAAGATCGCCGGCGTTATCGGCCACGTACATGAAGTGCCGCCATATGACGGGGCTCGATTCAAAGCCGAGCCAGTAAGCGCCGGTGCCGCCCGCGCGGCTTCGCGCGGTGGTGTAGCGCCATTTGAGGATGTTCGTCGGGTTTACGGAAATCGTGCCCGCCGCTTCGTCGTAACTGGTGTTGAGCTTCATCTGGTAGATGATGCCCGTTTCGGAGGCGTAGGTGACGGTATCCGTAGCCGCGTGCACGAGCGTGGCCGGGTCGAACGCGATGAAGCTTCGGAGCGAATATGGGTCGCGCGCGCCGTAGCTATAGAGCTTTTTGCCGTCGATCAGGCTTATGATCATGTTTTCGGCGGGGCCGTTGGGGCCCGCGTCGCCCGCGCCCACGTAGAGGAGCGGATAGCCGCGCGGGTCTAAGCTTCCCGCGCCCTTGAACGTCCATTTACCGTTGATCTTATCGCGCGTGAAGCTGCCGTCCTCCAAGTCGAGGAAGTAGATGAAGCTGTTTTCGGTGGCGTATACGATCTCCACAAGGCCGTCCTTGCTTTTCTTTTCGCCGTAAAGGTTCATAGCGCGGCGCGTGGCTTCGGGCCAGCGCACGATGAGCGGCTGTCCCGTCCAGCCGCAGCCGAACCAGGCCCCCTCGTCGCTCTTGGAGATGCTGCCCGGGATATCCTTTTCCCAAACAAGCTCGAGCTTCTTTTCCTTTACCGCGCCGGCGGTGCCGTAGGCGGGCGCGTCGCGGTAATTGTTGCCGCGGAAGGTAATCACGCCCTCGAGCGCCGTGTAGTTTTCGGGATCGCCGAAATCTAGGCCCGTATCGCGGATATAGCTTTCGATCGCGGAGCCGTCGAGCTGCATTTCCGTTTCAAGGCCGAAATCGCTCGAGCGCGTGCCCTCGACGCTTCCGGGGTCGGGGATGGGCGTGGGCGTGGGCTCGGGTGTTGCCGTGGGCTCCGGCGTAAGCTCGGGCTTCGCCGTAGGGAAGATCGTGTTAAAAAAGCCTCCCGGGCTCTCCGGAGGCTTCTGCGCGTCGTTGGGCGTACAGGAGCGGAAAAGGAGAAGCGCGCCGAGCGCGAGCGCGATGATGAAAAGAACGAGGATAAGGATCACCTGCGGGGCGCTCGTGCGCCTCCGCCTTCTTCTTTTGGCAGCCAAAACATTAACCTCAGCTTCCCGCGCCCGAAAAAGGGGGCGCGATGCTTGAAAAGCGCGGCGCTGCGTTTTATTCCCCGCAAAGCGCTTTTTCACGTTGCATTATACAGGATTTGGAGCGCCCGCGCAATGCGGTTGACGGCGGTAAAGCGCCGTGGTAGAGTAAAAAAAACGGGGGCTACGGGGCCGTATGGCGCGTATTTCCCCAACACGGCCCGAAAGGATGTATTTCATGCGAAGGCTATTTTGCATAACGTTGTGCCTCTTGTTTGCCGCGGCGTTTCTGCCCGGCTGCTCGCTAAAGGGCGGCGAGGACGGGACGGCGCCCGCCTCTTCCGCGACGCCCGCGCAGAGCGCGGAGGCGACGTTTCCCGCGTTCCCCTCGCCGCCCGCGCCCGCGCCCTCGGCGGGGCCCGGCAAGGTTATGAAGGCGACCATTGTTGTGAAGGATTTCGGCGCCATCGAGCTCGAGCTTTATCCCGACCTCGCGCCCGAAACGGTAAAGAACTTCGTTTCGCTCGCCCGGGCGGGCTTTTACGACGGGCTCATCTTCCACCGCGTCATACCGGGTTTCATGGTGCAGGGCGGCGACCCGCTGGGCGACGGCACGGGAGGCCCCGGCTACTTCATTACGGGCGAATTCGCCGCGAACGGCTTTGAAAACCCAATCTCGCACGAGCGCGGCGTTATCTCCATGGCGCGCAGGCAGCGGCCCTACAACAGCGCCGGCTCGCAGTTTTTCATCATGCATCAGGATTATACCGGGCTCGACGGCGAGTATGCGGCGTTCGGCCGCGTGACAAGCGGCATCGAAGTGGTGGATTTAATCGCCGCCGTGGAGACGGATAAGGACGATAAGCCGCTTGCGGACGTGGTGATCGAATCGATCACCGTCGACGGCCCGGAGCTCGCGGAGCCCGAAAAGCTGCCCGCGGACTAAGGCCGGGAAACGATCGAAAGAAACAGGTGCTTCCCGTAACCCTCAAAAAAGTGGTTCTGCCGCTTTTTTGACCTACCGAAAGGAGGCTTTAACGCGTGCAGACCGCATACGAGGTACAAAACGCCGCGGTGGGGCTTTTCCTTTTGTCGGTCGTATTCTTCAACCTCCGCCGGCACGGCATACGCCACAAGCATTCGCAGACCACGTTTTTATATATGCTCGTGTTCAACGCGCTTCTTCTCGTTTTGGACGCGGGCATGAGCCTTTTGAGCGGTAGAGCCGACGAGCTTTCGCGCGGCGCGCTCCCCTTTGCCGTGGCCGCTTACTACACCCTCGCGCCGGTGCCCGGGGCGCTTTTGGTGCTTTATCTTTACCATCTCATCCGCCGCGAGCAGAGCCCCAAGCCCGCGTTCCTTTTCGCGCTCGTTTTACCCATCGCGCTCAACGCGCTGTTTTCGCTCATCAGCCTGCGCTTCGCTTTTACGTTTACGATCGCCGCAAACAACGTTTACGCGCGCGGGCCGTACTTCGCGCTGATGGTCGCCGTTTGCTACAGCTACATTCTTTTCTACCTCGCGACCGTGTGGTATAAGCGCGCGGCCATGATCCGCCAAGAGTTTTCCATTTTGCTTTCCGGCGCGCTTCTCCCCGTTGCGGCGGGGATCGCGGAGGGCGTTTTGCCGAATCTCAACGTGATATGGCTCGCCTTTTCGCTTGCGTCTTTGCTCCTTTACATCAACATGCAAAACGTGCAGGCGAACACGGATCACCTTACCGGCCTTTACAACCGCCGCAGGTTCGACGCGGTGCTCGAGGCGTATTTTTCCACCGGCAGCAAGCATAAAAGGCTCTGCGGCGTAATGGTGGATATCGACCGCTTCAAGCTGATCAACGACCGCTACGGCCACGACACGGGCGACAGGGTGCTCCGCTCCGTCGCGGAGCTGTTAAGGCGCAGCGCCCGCCGCAAGGACCTTGTGGCGCGCGTGGGCGGCGACGAATTCGCCATATTGTTCGGCGCCGGCGCGGGGATGACGACCGACGACGTGCTCAAAAACATATCTAGCGGCCTCGCCGCGCTCAACGCGCGAAAGCTCTATCCGTTCACCGTGAGCCTAAGCATAGGCAGCGAGACCTGCGGCATCAAATCCCATATGACGCAGCGCGAGTTTTATAAGCGGCTCGATACCAGCATGTACGAGCAGAAGCGCGCCGCGCTCAGCGAGGCGGAAAACGCCGACGCGCGCGGGTAAGGTGTTGAAATATAAAAACCGTGGCCGCATCGCAAAAGAAGCGATGCGGCCGCGGCTTTCTGTTTCAGAAAGAATCTTTATCGTAGACTCACTGTTTAGGAAAGCACCGAAATGTGACCAGGTTCCCGTCGGGGTCGAGAAAGCTCATGTTTTTCGCGCCCCAAGGCCTTATCGTGGGCGGGGAAACGATCGTAACGCCGAGCGCCTTTAGACGCTCGAATTCGGCGTCCACATCGTCCACCGTAAACGCCAGGCAGATGTTTTGCGGGCTGACCCCGCGCTCGGCGCCGTCGTTGTAAACGGTAAGCGTCGTTTCCTCCGCAAGGATAAACTGGTGAACGTCATCGTCGCTGCCGTTGTCAACATGAAGCAGCGTTTTATAGAAATCGGACAAGCGGGTAACGTCGCTCGTCAACAAGCATACTTCGCCGATCTTCATTTCAAAACGCCTCCCGCAATCCGCGCTTTTATTTTTTCAATTCCCCTGCGAGGACGTATCCTCCGGTACGGACGTATCCTCCGGCGAGGGCCATGCTTCAATCGTGGGCTCGGGCGTATACGTCGCGGGATCGAGCGTGGGGTAAACGTAAGAACCGCCATCGTAGTAGCCGGGGTACTCCGGCAGCAGATAGGTGGGCGAGGGCGTGCGCGGCGGCAGGGATTCGCCGGGCTTGAGCACCTCGGCTTTTTTGGGTTCGGAGGCGGAATCGAAAATGAACTGGTGCATCGCGAGCGCGTTCGCGGGGAGATCGGCAAACAGCACCGAAGAGCGCTCGTAGGTGCCGCCCTTATAAAGCTCGTCGGCGGGCGCGCGGTAATGCAAAAGTCCCTTGGTATCCAAGGTTAATACGCTCAGCATGCTGTCGATGATAGCGGCGTTTTGCATGTTGGTCTCCACATGCGGCAGCAGCTTGTCGAGCATGGCGTACTGTTTGGTGAGGCTCATTTTCATGAACTTGGCGAACACCGCGGTGAGCACCGAAAATTGGCGGTTGACGCGGTTGAAGTCGCTATCGAGGTGCCGCACGCGGGCAAACCCGAGCGCCTGCTTGCCCGTCAGCTTCACGTTGCCCGCGTTGGCGAAGATGAAACCGTCCCAAAGATAGCTCACGCCGCGCTGCTTGTTGAGGCCCGCGATGCAGTCGTTGGCGGCTGAAATCTCCGCCGCGCTCATCTCCACGGTGATGCCGCCGAGCTCGTCGATGACCTGCTCGAACATATCGAAATCCACCAGAACATAGCTTTGTAGGTTCATGTGGAAGTTCTCGTTGACGGTTTGCATCAAAAGCGCCACGCCGCCCTTGGCCGCCGACGAATTGAGCTTGCCGTAGCCTACGCCCGGGATGTTCACGAGCGTGTCGCGCAAAAGGGAGGTGAGCTTCAGCCGCTTGTTCACGCGGTCGATGGTGGCGATCATCAGCGTGTCGGCGCGCGAGTTGCCGCTTGCGCCGCGGCGGTCCACGCCGATGAGCAAAACGTGGGTGTAGCGCTCGTCGCCGGCCTCGGCCCGCATCTTGGCGAGAGTGCCGTCGTCCAAAATGGTCTGCGGGTAAACGTCCGCGAGCGGCAAAACCGGGGTGGGCGTAGGCGAAGGGCTGGGCGACGGCGCCGGCGTGCCGGAGGGGGCGGCGCTCAACGCGGGCGTCGGCGCGGGCGTTTCCGCGAGCTCGTCCTCGTCGGCGAACACGGTGGGCGTTTCCGGCCGGTTGAGCCTGTTGAGAAGGTTCAGCCCCAGGAATACCGCCGCGAGCGCGCATAGGAGAATAAGCGCGCCTAAAATCAGGGCGAGCTTTGCCCAGACGGAGCGCTTTTTCTTTTGCTTAACGATCTTTATCGTTTCTTTTTGCCGTATATCCATGTGTTTTACGATCCTATCCTTCTAAGGGCGAGGCAGCTCGAAATAATACGAGGCCACGCCGTCCTCCAAAAACTCTCCAAGATTACGGAAGCCTATGCTCCTTAGCATGCCCACAGACCTTGTGTTTTCGCGGTAGGTAAACGCGCAAAGCCTGTCGAGCGCATAGCTGCCGAATACGAGGCTGCAAAACCGGCTTAACGCCAGCTTAGAAAGCCCCATGCCCCAATGCGCCTTATCGAAGATCACGATGCTCACGAACGCGCTTTTTTCCACGACCTCGTCGATCCCGTAACACCAAACGTCGCCGATATAGCGGCCGCCGAAACAGATCGTCCTGCCGAAGCTTTTCGCGCCGGGCTTTTTGCTTTCCTCAAATAGCTCGATCGCTTCCCCCAGCGTGTTTTTCTGGAACGGGAAAAGCCTGTTGAGCTCCGCATCGTGCGACATTTCCCAGAATACCTTTACGTTTTCCAACGTGCGTTCGCGCAGCGAAAGCTCCTGCAAGCGTATCCCCTCCGACGTTTGGCGCCTTACATAAACGCGGCCAATACCTCACATAAGAAAAACGCGCGCGGGCGTACTTTCGTTGCGCGCGCACGCGGGTTTTTACCAAGGCGATTATACCACCGTGCGCGCGAGGGTGTCAACGCGCGGCGGGGCGCGCATCCCCCCTATTACGCCCGTTCGCTTCGTGCTATAATCTGATGTAATACTTCCGTCTTGGAGATGTGCTTATGGAAAGACCCGGCCGTTATCTTGCGCCGAACAGCGTGCTCGCGGGCAAATACCTCATTTTAAAGCCGTGCGATGAGGACGGCGTTTCCGTCACCTACCTCGCCCACAACCGCCAACTCGATATCGAGGTGAACATAAGGGAATATTTCCCCGAGGATTTGGCCGCGCGCGATCCCGCGGACGCCTTGCACGTTACGGTTTCCGCGGAGAAGGAGGCGCTTTTCAGCGAGGGCCTCCGCCGCTTTTTAGAGGAGGCGCAGTCGCTCGCGCGGCGCGGCGCCTCGTCAAGCACCGCCACGGTTTTGGATTTCTTCCGCGAGAACGGCACGGCCTACGCCGTGATGAGCGGCGCGCGCTCCGCCGTGGCGCGAGGTGCGGAACCTGTCCCGCCCGCCGCGCCGCAGCCGGCGGAGCAACCGGCGGCGCAATCAACGGAGCAAACGACAACGCAAACGCAAAACGCCAAGCCCGCGGCGCAAAAGCCGCCCTTATGGACATTCCTCGCGGGCGGCGCGGTATTTTTCGCCGTGCTCCTCGTTTTGCTTTTGCCGCGCGGCGAAAAAATGCCCGCGGCGGCAGGGATAGAATCGCCCCCCCCGTCCTCCAGGGCGGCGTTTGTGCCGCGCACATCCGAACCCGCGCCGGAGGCGACGGTCGCGCCTACGACCCCGGAGCCTGCGTCGGAACCCACGCCTGAGGCGACCGAGCGCATGATCACGCGTGCGGAGCTTGCCGAGACCAACCGCTTTACGGTGGCGTGCGGCAACCGCCACGTGGCCTACATCAGGCCGGACGGTTCGCTCGGCGGCGTCGGCAGCGACCTTTACGGCCAGTTAAGCTTCGAGGGAAGCGCGGGGGTCGTCCGCGATCTCGCGGCGGGCTACGCGCACACGGTGCTGCTGTTGCAGGATGGCAGCGTGCGCGCAACGAAGATATTGAGCCCCTCGGGCGCGGAGCCGTACGATTACGGCCAGTCCGATGTGGGGAACTGGAAAAACGTGATCGCGATCGAAGCGGGATGGGTGCATACCGTGGCGCTCCTTAGCGACGGCACGGTGTTGGCTGCGGGCGATAACGCGCACGGCCAATGCGACGTAAGCGCGTGGCGCGACGTCGTAGAGGTCGCCGCAGGCGGCTGGAACACCGCCGCCTTGATCACCGACGGGCGTGTGCTCGTCGCGGGCGATAACGAATACGGCCAATGCGATCTCGATTGGTCAGGCGAAACTATCGTACATATCGCCGTGGGGCGGCAGTTTGTGGCGGGGCTTCGCGCCGACGGTACCGTGATCGCGGCGGGGCGAAACCTTCAGCACCAGCTCGAGGTTTCGGGTTGGAGCAACATCGCCATGATCGCCGTGGGCGACCACCACACCATCGGCCTCACGGTGGACGGCCGCGTCAAAACCACCTCCTTCACGGGTACGAATGCCTGCGGGCAGGATCTCACCGGCGATTGGCGGGACGTTATTGCCGTGTACGGCGGCGCGCGCTCCACCCTGGGGCTGTGCGTGGACGGCACGCTTCTCGTGGCCGGCCTCGTGGACGCGGATACCTACGCAAACGTCGGCGCGCTGCCCGAAAAGGCCGCGATCTTTTTGCCGTGGTGGGTGCATACGAAATAGCGGGCAGAATTGCAAACCCATCGTGACGAAAGCGCGCGCCGTATTGCGCGCGGCGGCTGCATCGGGTAAAATAATATGCTGCGGCCCGCACGGAACCATTTGGGAAAGGGGGCTCTTCTTTGCAGTACGACGATCGTTTCGCGCGCGTGTACGACGCGCTGATGGCGGATGTGGATTACGCGCTTTGGGCGGATTATCTTGCATCCTTCCTGCCGCGCGGCGCGTCCGTCGCGGAATGCGCATGCGGCACGGGCGAGCTTACTTTAAGGCTCAAGCGCATGGGCTATGAGGTGACGGGCATGGATATCTCCGCGGAAATGCTCCGCGTCGCGTCGGAAAAGGCACGGGCGGCGGGCCTCAAAATACCGTTCGTGCAGCAGGATATGCGCGTCCTTTCCCTGCATAAGCGCGCGGACGCGGTAATATGCGCGTGCGACGGGGTAAACTATTTAGCGTCCATGGACGCCGTGCGCCGCTTTTTCAAAAGCGCCTGCAAGGCGCTTAAGGACGGCGGAACGCTCCTGTTCGATATTTCCTCGCGCCATAAGCTTTCGCGCACGCTCGGCTGCAACAGCTTAGGCTACGACGACGGGGAGCTCGCCTACGTGTGGAAAAACTGCTACGATCCGAAAAGCCGCCTGATCGAAATGGAACTGAGCTTTTTCGCGCGGGAAGGGGAGCGCTATGAGCGCTTTACGGAAACGCATGTACAGCGCGCGCATTCCGAAAAGGAGCTTATATCCGCGCTTCACGCGGTGGGTTTTACGGAGGTGCGCGTTTTCGAGGCGTTCACGCGCGATGCGCCGAAAACGGGCTCCGAACGCCTGCAATTCGTTGCAAACAAGGGGTCGGCAGGTTTGGAAACCAATATACAGTAAACTAGCTTATTATATACGCGAACCCGGATAAGGAGATTTTTCGTGGGCGATACGATCCTCAAGGGCATGCTGCTCGATCAAACCATGCGCTTCACCGCTATAAGCGGGAAGGAACTCGTGCGTGAGGCGCAAAAGACGCACAACGCCTCGCGCGTATGCACGGCGGCGCTCGGGCGCACGCTCATGGCCACGGCCATGATGGGCACGGAGCTTAAAAACGAGGCCGACAGGCTTACCGCCATCGTAAAGGGCGGCGGGCCGGCGGGCAACATCGTGTGTACCGCGCGCCCGGGCGGCCTTGTAAAGGGGTATATCGAAAACCCGGAGCTTGAGCTTCCGCTCGCGCCCAACGGCAAGCTCGACGTATCCATGGCGGTGGGCTGGTTCGGCGATCTCACCGTGGTGCGCGACCTTTCCATGAAGGAGCCTTACGTGGGGCGATGCGCGCTCGTCTCCGGCGAGATCGCGGAGGACTTCGCGCAGTATTTCACCGTGAGCGAGCAAACGCCCTCGCTCGTGTATCTCGGCGTGCGGCTCGACGGGGCGAGCGGGAACGTGCTATCGGCGGGCGGGCTCATCGTGCAGCCGCTTCCGGGCTGCCCGGAGGAAAACGTTTCGCTCGCGATGGAGCGTGCGGAGGCGATCCAAAATTTGAGCATCCTTCTCGAAAAGGGGCATACCTTGGAAGGAGCCTTGCGCGAAATACTCGCGGGGCTTACTATAGAGGTGTCGGACGGCTTCGCGCCGCGTTTCTCGTGCGACTGTACGCGCGAGCGGCTTGAGCGCGTGCTCATAAGCCTCGGCAAGGAGGAGCTGACCGATCTTATCGAAACGGATAAGGGGGCTACGCTCACCTGCCATTTTTGCAACACCGCCTACGCCTTCGGCGAAGCGGAGCTTCGCGCTTTGCTCCTTGAAGCGCGCCCGGACGGCGAAGCGTAAAACGCGGCTTCGCGCTGATAATGAAAAGACAGGGAACGGCCTTTGCCGTTTCGCAATGGGATACCGATATGCCGGAACAAAAAAGCAACAATCGAATCATGGCGAGCAAGGGCAAGGTGCTCAAGTTTGAGAGAACGGGGGAATATTTTTTCCGCCGTGGCCTCAGCAAGCTCGATAACAACAATTTGCTCGACGCGCTGGCCAACTATCGCCTCGCGCTCGAGCACGACCCGCAAAATGCCGAGGTCAGGCTTGCGATCGCCGAAACGCTTACCGAAATGGGCCGTTTCGAGGAGTCCAACCGGGTGTTGATGACCTTCTTCTACGAGGACGGCGAACGCCCGACCGAGTGCTATTTCGGCATGGGCTGCAATTTTTTGGGGCTTCAGGAATACACCCGCGCGCGCGAGAGCTTTTCGCGCTACGTGGAGCTCGAGCCGGACGGCGAGTTTTCCTACGAGGCGTACGACATGCTCGACGCGATCGAGGAGGGCGAGGCGAGCGGCCTCATCTCCGAGGGGCTCGCGGCGCGCAAGGCCGCGCTCGCGGGGAAGGAGCTCATCGAGCGCGGGGATTTCAAGCGCGCCATTTCGGTGCTCAAGCGCATCGTCGAAAAGGAGCCGGAGCTTTCGCTCGCCCGCAACAATCTGGGGCTTGCGTACTTCTGCGACCGCGATTATAAAAGGGCCACCGCCGAGGTGGGCGAAATCCTCAAAAACGACCCCGGCGACATTCAGGCGCATTGCAACCTCGCCGTGTTTTTGCGCGCCGCCAAGGACGAGGCGGGCGTGCAGCGTGAGCTCGAGTTTTTGAAAAACGCCAAAAGCGAAGACGCGGACGAGCTTAACCGCCTGAGCGCGACGCTCATGGAGTTCAACGAGTTCGAGGCCGCCTACCCGCTTTTGAAGCAACTTTTCAGGCTCATGCCCTACGACGCGGGCGTGGTGCACCGCCTCAGCGCGTGCGCGTTCCACTTGGGCGATTTCAGGCGCGCCGTGTCCGGCTACGACCGGCTTTTGAAGATCGACGCGCAGGACAGCGTGGCGCGTTACTACCGCGGCGTCTGCCGCGCGGCCTTGTCCGAGGCGCCAAAGCGCGCGAGCTTTCTTTTGCAGTATCAGGTGCCTCCCGAGGAGATGCTTTTGCGCATCCACAAGCTCAACGAGTACGTGGGCAAGCCGCGCGCGGAGCTTCAAAAGCTCTGGCAGACGGACGGGGAGCTGCCCTCGCTCATACGCTGGGGCACGGAGCTGCCCGAGCGCAGCGTGAAGCAGGCCATGCTTTCGCTCGTCGCCTCTTTCGGCGATAAGCGCGCGGAGCTTTTCCTGCGGGACTTTGTTTTGCAGTCCGGCCAGCCGGGCGAATTGAAGCGCGACGCGTTCGGCTTTTTGAAGCAGCTCGGCGCGAAGGAACCGTATTTAGGGTATATCGACGGCGAGCTCGTGCAAAGCCGCGTTTTCATCGCCAACATCCCGCCCGAAAAGGTGCCCGGGCGCTACCGCGAGGTCATGGAGGTGTGCTTTACGGGCATGCAATCCGACCGCAAAGAGGAAACGGTGTTTGCGGCGGCGGGGCTGTGGAGCCGTTTCTTGGAGGGACTTCCGGGCTTCCCCGAGTTTTCCGTGCCGCAGGTGTACGCCATGGCCGCGGCGCTCGAATACGCCGCGTGCCGCGAAACGGGCGAAATCGCCACCAAGGCCGAGCTCTGCCACAAATACGAGGTCTCGCTTTTTCGCTTCAACAACGCGCTCGCAAAGCTAAAGACCACGAAAAAGGTGGAAACATGATGCTGATCGCTACCTGCAAGCTGGGGCTTGAGGCGCTCGTCGCCGCGGAGCTTAGAAAACTTTCCATCGAGGTCGTGCGCGTCGAGGACGCGCATGTATCTTTTTCGGGCGGTTACGAGGAAATGGCGCGCGCCCTGTTATGGCTTCGCACGGCCGAGCGCGTGCTTCTCGAGGTGGGAAGTTTCAAGGCGCTCACCTTCGACGAGCTTTTCGAAGGCACGAAGGCCCTCCCCTGGAAAAACTTCCTCGCGCGGGACGCGTTTATCCACGTTACGGGAAAAAGCGCGAAAAGCGCGCTGTTTTCGGTTTCAGACTGCCAAAGCATCGTCAAAAAAGCGATCGTCGAAAATCTCAAGGCCGCCTATAAAACCCAAGTCCTCCCCGAGACCGGCAACCGCGTGATCGTGGAGGTGGGGCTTTTGAGGGATACCGCCACCCTCGCGCTTGATTGCTGCGGGGCGGGGCTTTCACGGCGCGGCTACCGCACGTATAACGTCGCGGCGCCCATCGCGGAAACGCTCGGCGCGGCCATCGTTTCGCTTTCGCGCTACCGCGCGGATATGCCCCTCATCGACCCCATGTGCGGCTCGGGCACCCTGCCTATCGAGGCGGCCATGCTCGCGCAAAACCGCGCGCCGGGTTTGAGCCGCGATTTCGCGGCGGAGGAATGGCCGTTTTTCGATACAAAGATCATGGAGACGGCGCGCGAGGAAGCCCGCGACGCCGTAAAGGACGTAAAGCTCGATATTTTGGGCAGCGACGTCGACGCGCGCAGCATCGACCTTTGCAAAAAGCACGCGCAAAAGGCTGGCATCCATGTAAACTGGGCGGTGAAGCCCCTAAAGGAGCTTTTCGCAGCCCGCGCGGGCGGCGTAATCGTGTGCAACCCGCCCTACGGCGAGCGACTCATGGAAAAAAAGGAGGCCGAAGCGCTTTACCGCGAGATGCGGAGCGTGTTTTCACGGCTCGAGCGTTGGTCGGTAAACGCCATCACCTCGCATCCGGAGTTCGAGCGCGTCTACGGGCTTCGCGCGGACAAGCGCCGCAAGCTTAGTAACGGCGGCAAGGTGTGCACGCTGTACCAGTATTTTGCGAGATAGTATAAGGAGGGCTGCTTTTCGAAGCGGCTCTTTTTTTCTGTATTTTTTATCCTCTCCGCAATAAATTCGGCCCGCCCGGGTATCTAATAGACGAATCGGTTCAAAAACGGAAGCGGCGCGGCCCCGAACGCCGAAACGAAAGAGGAACTGCATGGATCAGCACGAATTCGCGCTGCGCGCCGAAGGGGAAAAAGCGCGCCTGTACCGCACGGCGTTACTCTACCTCGGGGGCGAGCAAAGGGCTGTGGACGCGGTGGACGAAGCGGTCTATAAGGGGCTTTGCGCCTGTAAAACGCTCCGCGAGCCCGCGTATTTTTCCACATGGCTTACGCGCATCCTCATCAACGAGTGCAAGCGCGCGCTCAAAAAGGGGAAGCGCGAGCGGCCTTTTGAAAGCATCCCCGAAACGGCGGCGGAGCAGTTCGACGCGCTGCCCCTGAAAGAGGCCGTGCTTCGCCTGCCCGCGGAGCTCAAGGATGTGGTGGTGCTGCGCTACTTTTCGGATTTCACGCTCACGGATACGGCAAGGCTGTTGAACATACCGCAGGGGACGGCGGCCACGCGCGTTCGCCGAGCGCTCGCCCTGCTCAAGCTCGCATTGGAGGAGGCATGAATATGGAACGCAACGCGGAATATACAGCGCTAAAAGAAGAATTGACCCATACGCCGGACGAACTCGATTTTACGCTCACGCGCGCGAAAGCAAGGCTTAAGCAAAGGAAGCGCCTGCGCCTCATCACGGTGCCCGCGCGCGGCTTGCTCGCGCTCGCCGTGCTCTTTACGCTGCTCGTCAACACGTCGCAAAGCTTCGCGCTCGCGCTCTCCCGTGTGCCGGTGCTCTCGGATATTGCGGCTGTGGTGGCGGTTTCCCCCACGCTCAAAATGGCGTTGGAATCGGGCTATGTGCAGTTGATCGGCGCGGAGCAGACCCAAAATGGCGTCACCATGCGCATCGAATACGTGCTGGTGGATGAAAAGCAGCTTAACATATTCTATACGATACGCGGGGAGGCGGGAAAAAACTATTTTGCAAACATGAGGTTTATGAAGGCGGACGGGAGCTACTATGATGAATTTTATCTGATAAGCGGCGTGGGGCAGGGCGTATACGCCAACGATTTTAGAAAA